>JBMOJH010000009.1:0-59150 GCA_049316905.1 Microthrixaceae bacterium
ACCGACGACCACTGCACCGACGACCACTGCACCGACGACCACTGCACCGACGACCACTGCACCGACGACCCCTGCCGGCGGCCCGGCGGGCGCCGGCGCGCCGGGGCCGGCGCTCCGGGGCGAGGACCTGTCGGGGATCCGGGTGCGGAACCTCACGTCCGGCGGTGAGACCACCCTCGAGGCCGAGCTCGCCGCGCCGAACGACACCCCGGTGCTGGCGTTCTTCTGGGCGCCCTATTGACTCACCTGCCGGGGGGAGGCCCCCGAGCTCGAGCGGTTCGCTCGGCAGCAGCAGGACCAACCACCGGGGCGGGCCGTGAAGGTCGTCGGCATCGGCACCCAGTCCGACCTGGCCGCGGCGCGGGACTTCCGCGCCGACACCGCGGTGCGGAGCTTCCCGCTGCTGTGGTCGGCGTCGCCCTCCGCGTGGGCCCCGTTCGACGTGTCGGCCCAGCCGTACACGATCCTGCTGCGCAATGGTGAGGTCGTGGAGCGCTGGCCGGGCGGCGCGTCGCCGGAGGAGATCCGCGACGCGGTGGACCGCACGGCCTGAACCCGGTCGCCGGTGCTCGCCCGGTCGCCCTCAGGTGAGCGGGAAGTAGCCCGGCACCCGGTGGTGCGGGGTGTCCAGGTACACCTTCGCCTCGGGCCGACCACCGAAGCGGCCGTGGCTCCAGCGGATCTCCACGTGGCCCTCCACGACGCGCTCGTCGCCGGCCCCCCGCCCGCGCACCTCAGCGGTCCACCGCACCCGGGACTGGACCGTCGTCTCCGCCGCCACCTCGAGGGCGCGCAGCTCGAAGGCCTGTCGCCAGTCCCACGGCGTGGCGACCCGGATCCGCAGCGCGGCGCCGACCCCGGTGCCGAGCACGAAGTAGGGCGCGGCGGCGAGCCGTAGCAGCCGCCACAGGAGTCGTTCGCGTTCGGCGGGGCCGCCCGTGCCCGCACGCCAGCGGGCCGCGGACGCCTCGGAGGTGGCCGCCGCGAGCTCGGCCCAGGCCTGCACGCACGCGGGCGACCAGTCACGGGGGATCCGTTCCCTGAGGAGCCGCCGAGCGGGACCATCGAGCGCGGCCACCTGCTCCGGCAGCTCGAGGTCGCCGCCGTAGGTGCGCCGGACCAGTTGGTAGAGGCGTTGGTGCTCGGCGGGCGCCACCACGTCGAACCAGTCGGCATCGTCGCGGCGGCCCTGCGCGCCCGAGAGGTTCCGCTCGAACACCGAGCGCGGCGACGCGTTGTGCAGCACCCGGGAGAGGTACTTGCAGCTCACCAGGTACACGTGGTCGATGCGCAGGTCCGCGGGCACCGGCAGGTCACCCGGGTCCCGGTGGCCACCCTTCCACTCCACCAGGGCCGGCACCCGTCCCCGGAGCCCGTCGGACGCACGCAGCAACGCCCGACCGTTGTTCCACGCGGCCAGGAACTCCGCCCGGTGGAGACCCTCGGCCGCGGCATCGCGCAGCCGCTGCCAGGTGGCGGGGTCCACGTTGCGCAGCTCGGGGGGCGGTGCCGGTGCCAGCCCGTCCTCGGGCGGCGGCCCGCCCAGGGTGCCCAGACCGGTGACGATCTCGGTGATCTCGGTCAGGAGCGCGGGCATGGCCCGACCATCATGGCCGCGCGTTCACGTCCGGAGAGCCAGGTCCTGCACCCGCTCGACCAGTTCCACCCACGCGA
This sequence comes from Microthrixaceae bacterium, assembly GCA_049316905.1. GTDB lineage: Bacteria > Actinomycetota > Acidimicrobiia > Acidimicrobiales > Microtrichaceae > CAIPVR01. Next base: position 1,675 of record JBMOJH010000009.1, read on the forward strand.
GTTCGTTCAGGTCGGGGTCGAGGTCGGCGACCACCGCCCCGAGCAGCAGACCCTGCATCAGCACCGCCCACGCCCGCGGGTCCACCGCGGGGTCGAACCATCCGCGCTCGCTGGCCCGCTCGGCGGCGGCTGCCAACGAGTCGGTCAGTCGACGTTGCGCGACGGTCACGAGGAGCGCGGTCTCGGGGTCCTCGCCCGCAGCCACCAATGCCGCCAGCCGTTCGCGCCGGGCCGCTGCACGTTCCGGCAGTCGGTTGCGGCGCACGAGCTCGCGGTTCAGCGCCAGGAACTCCGCCCCGTCGCGTGCGGTGTGCACCGCCCGCTCCACCTCGCCGATGTCGCCCTCGGTGGTGCGCCGGAACTGCTCGGCGCGGGCCGCGGCCACCAGGCCGGACCGGCCGGAGAAGTGGTGATAGACGGCGCCCACCGATACCCCGGCCTCTCGGGCGATCGCCGTGACCACCACGCCGGCCGTGCCGTCGCGGTCGAAGCGGGCCACGGCCCGATCCAGGATGCGGCGGTAGGTCGCCTCGCCGCGACTGGTGGCGTCCGGCCGGACCGAATCGCCCGGGTCGATCTTCGGTGGCTCGGTCATGGTGCACCCGTATCCTCGGCCGGGAGACGTTTCCGGAGGTCATCATGCACCGTCCTACCCGCCCGTTCCGCACCCTGGCGTCCTCGCTCGCGGTGCTCTGCGCCCTCGGCCTGATGGGTGTGGCCTGCAGTTCCGACGGGGAATCCTCGTCCTCCAGCACCACGGTGAAAGCCACCTCGACCACGCAGGCCGGCTCCGGCGACGCAGCCACGGCGGATGGCGGCGCGGCCGAGGAGGAGGAGGAGGGCCAGGTCGACTGCACGCGGACCCAGAACGCCCTCGACAAGGTCATCGCCATCTCCGGAGCCGCGGAGTCGGGCGAGAAGGTGACGCCGGAGCAGTTCACGAAGGACCTGGCCGCCGCCAGGAAGCAGGTGGCCGTGGTGCAGGCGCAGGCGGTGGTCGCCGGCGCCTCCGCCCCGGCGATCCAGCTCTGGACCCAGTACGTGAACGACACCCTCGCCGCTCTCGAACAGGCTGCGGAGAGCGGCGACGTGGCGGCGGCGGAGCAGCAGGTGGCCGCGCTCACCACGCCGCAGGTGACCCAGGCGAAGACCCAGGTGGGTGCCGCCCTCACCACCGCCTGCCCGGGACTGACCGGGTGGACCAACTGAACGTCGTGCCCGACTGGCCTACCCTGCGGCCATGCCGAGCACCGAGGACATGACCGCAGCGGTCCGCCGCTACACCGAGGCCCACTCCGCGGGCGACGTCGACGCCGTGGCCGCCGTGTTCGCCGCCGACGCCGTGGTGGCCGACCCGGTCGACCAGCCCGCCCACGTGGGGCGTGACGCGATCCGCGCGTTCTTCGCGGCCACCCACGAGATGGTCGACGCCATGGAGCTCCGGATCACCGGGCCCGTCCGCGCGGTGGGGGACTTCGCGGCCGTACCGCTGCAGGCCGTCAGCACCATGGGCGGCGCCAAGGTGGCCGTGGACATCATCGACGTCTTCACCTTCGGCCCCGACGGCCTGGTCACCGACATGAAGGCGTACTGGACCGCGGCCGACATCCGTCCCGTCGAGGACTGACCCGGGCGCTCCCCGCCCCCCGACCCATGGCCACCCTGGCGGCGTTCCTGGTGCTCGTCGGCCTCGGCGTGGCCGCGGTCTGGACCGCGTGGCGGGGCTCACAGGGGCACCACGCCGGCCCGGGCTGGGCCGACGCCGCGGGCCCGCTGGGCGTGGGCGGCGGGGTGTGCATCCTGGGCGGCGTCGCCGCCGGCGTGTCGGGCGTGCCCTCGCCCGCGGGCTGGGTCGGGATCGCGTTCGGGCTCGGCGGTCTCGCGGTCGGCTCGGTGCTGGCCGTACTGGCCTCCCGCCACCCGTCCTGACCCGTTCCGTGTGGTGAGCAGGTACCGATCACCACGATCGGGCCACACAGAACGGGTGGGGGTCAGCCGCGGCCGAGGACGCGGTCCACCGAGATCTCGATCGCCACCCGGTCGGGGCGCTCGCCCGGCTCGCGGTAGCGAGCGGCGTACCCGGCCATCGCGGCGGCGACCCGTTCCGGGTCGTCGGTGGCCGACACCGTGCCCTCGAGGGTGAGCCACCGGCCGCCGTCCACCTGGCTCACCGCGGCCCGCCCGCCCCGGCGGGCGTTGACGACCTTCTGGGATCCCTCGAACGTGATGATCCGCACCACCCGCTCCGTCGGGTCGTAGGAGAAGCCGACGGGCACCACGTGCGGCGAGCCATCGGCGCGGAGCGTCGTGAGCGTGGCCAGGTGGTACTCGCCGAGGAAGGCCAGCACCTCGGGCGGGAGATCGGCGGGGTCCAGTGCCATGTGGGGGTTCCTCCTCGGCGGGGCCGGGTCACTCGCTGGAGATGGCCCCGAGCACGTCCATCCGGCTCGCCCGGAACGCGGGCACGATCGCGGCGAGCAGGCCGGCGACGGCGGCCACCACGGTGATCACCACGAGCTGTGCGACCGGCAGGGTGAAGCGCAGGATGCCCGGGTTGTCGGCCGAGACGGCCACGCTCAGGGCGATCGCGAACAGGATGCCGATGACGAGGCCGATGAGCGTGCCGAACACCGCGATGATCGCGGACTCGTTGCGGATCATCGCCCGGAGCTGTCGCCGCGTCATGCCCACGGCGCGCAGCAGCCCGAGCTCTCGGGTGCGTTCCAGGACCGAGAGCGAGAGGGTGTTCGCGATGCCGATGAGGGCGATCACGATGGCCAGGAACAACAGCCCGTAGATCACGGTCAGGAAGGTGTTGATCGGGCCGGTCTGGGTCTCGATGAACTGCTGGAGGTCCTGCACCTGCACGGTCGGCAGGTCCGCGAACAGGGCGTCGAGTTCCTTGCGCACCTGGGCGGAGTTCGCTCCCGGGTCCTCCAGCACGTAGATCTGGGTGTCCACGTTGAACAGCGGGAGCACGTTGGGGGCGAAGGTGTCGAGTGGCAGCCAGATCGCGGTCTGGCCGAGCGCCCGCTCGTAGATCACCGCGACGGTCAGGTCCACGGTGCCGGTGCCGGCGAAGTAGACGGGAACCTTCTGGCCGACCTTCCAGCCGCGGTCCTCGGCGAGACGCTCGCTCACGGCCATCGTGCCGGCGGTGAGGTCCGCGGGGGATCCCTGCAGCTTCCCGGCGTCCACGACCTTGAACCAGGTGGCCGGGTCGATCCCGAAGGCGGTCTCGTTCTTGCCCGGGGGCGCATCGCCGACGCTGCCGAGCTGGCCGGCGGGCACGGTGGTGGTCGTGGCCGCCTCGGCCTGCGACTTCGGGTCGGCGAGCGTCAGGAAGGTGAAGCGCACGGGGCTCGCCACCTGCACCCCCGGCTGCGCGGCGATGCGCGCCACCGAGCCCTCCGGGATGGCGCCGAACGAGGTGAGCGAGGAGGTGGCCACCACGTACTCGGCCTTCACCGACTGGTTGATCGTCTCGTCCGCCGTGGCCTTGATCGACGAGGCGACGATCGCGATCACCACCACCAGGGTCACGCCGATGGTCAGGGCCGCGGCGGTGGCCGCGGTCCGCTTCGGGTTGCGGGCCGCGTTCTCGCCGGCGAGCCGACCGGTCATGCGGCCGCCCCACGAGAACGGCCGGGCGAGCAGCCGGCTGACCGGGCTGGCGATCGCCGGGCCGAGGATCACCGCGACGGAGATCAGGAGCGCCGCGGCCCCCACGCCCACGAACGCGAGCGGGTTCGGACCGATGCCGGCCAGGCCGAGGCCCATCATCAGCAACCCGCCCAGGACGAGGAGCGACCCCCACACCTTGCGCGAGGTGGAGAGGCCGGTGCGGTCGAGCGACACCTCCTGGAGCGCGGCGATCGGCGGGATCTTGGTGGAGCGCAGCGCGGGGATGAAGGCGGAGAGCGCAGTGACGCCGAGGCCGATCACGAGGGCGAGCACCACGATGCCGACGCTCAGCGACGGTACCGACGAGGTGACGGTGAAGAAGTTCGACACCACGCGGATGAGCCCGGTGGCCAGCAGCACTCCGAGGCCGAGTCCGAGCACGGATGCCACCGCGCCGATGAGCAGCGCCTCGGCCATGGTGGCGGTGAGCACCTGCCGCCGCCGGGCCCCGATGGCCCGGAGCAGCGCCGTCTCCCGGGTTCGCTGGGCCACGATGATCGAGAAGGTGTTGTAGATGATGAACACCGACACGAAGAGCGCGATGTAGCCGAACACGCTCACGAAGATGCCGAGGATGTCGACGAACTGGGCGATCTGTTCCTGGCTCTCCTTGGTGAAGGCCTCACCGGTGAGCACCTGCTGGTCGGGGAGCGCCCGCGACAGGTTGCGGGCCAGCTGCTGCTGGCTCACGCCCTCGTCCGCGGAGACCGCCACGTAGTTGAACTGGTCCGGCTGGTTGGTGAGCCGCTGCGCCTCGGGGGTGGTGAAGAACATCACCTTCGCCCCGCTGGACTGCGACCCGTCGGTGCCGAGTCCGACGAGACCGACGAGGGTGAACTGCTGGCGGCCCGACTGGGTGGTGGCCAGCGTGACCTGGTCGCCGACCTTCAGGCCGAGGTCACCGGCGGTCCGGAAGTCGAGCACCACCTCGGTGTCGGTGGTGGGGCCGCGCCCCGAGGTCAGCTTGCCGAGCCGGAGGACCTCGTCCTCCACCCAGTTGTAGGTGATGGTCGGTGGGCCGAAGCCGCCGCCGAACACCTTGCCGTTGCGGTCGATGAGCTCGGCCCCGGACGACTCGACGATGCCGGCGTCCGCGCGCACGCCGGAGACCGCACCGACCTGTTCCACCACCGACGACGGGACCGGCGAGCGCAACGGCTGGCCGAACGGGGTCTCCTGCGTCTGGGACGACCGCACCACCGCGTCGAAGCCCTCGTAGACGTCGCCGATGAGCGACTTGATCGAGGCCGAGAGGGTGTTCGACAGGAGCAGCGTCCCGGTCAGGAACGCGATGCCCAGGACCACCGCGAGGCTGGTCGTGACGACGCGGCCCTTCCGGGCGGCCAGGTTCTTGAGGGCGACGCGGAGCACGTGGGGTCGTCAGTCGCCGAGGCGCTTCATCGAGTCGAGCACCCGCTCCGCGGTGGGGTCGGTCATCTCGTCGACGATGTGGCCGTCGGCCAGGAAGACCACGCGGTCGGCGTAGGAGGCCGCGTTCGGGTCGTGGGTGACCATCACGATGGTCTGGCCGAGGTCGCTCACGGCGTGCCGCATGAACTGCAGGATCTCGGTCCCGCTGCGGGAGTCGAGGTTGCCGGTGGGTTCATCCGCGAAGACGATCTCCGGCCGGCTGGCCAGCGCCCGGGCCACCGCGACGCGCTGCTGCTGGCCGCCCGACAGCTCGCTCGGGCGGTGTGAGAGCCGGTCGCCGAGGCCGACGATGCCGATCACCTGGTTCATCCACTCGCGGTCGGGCTTGCGGCCCGCGAGGTCCATCGGGAGCGTGATGTTCTCCGCCGCGGAGAGCGTGGGGATCAGGTTGAAGGCCTGGAAGACGAACCCGATCTTGTCGCGGCGCAGCTCCGTCAGCTCGCCCTCGCTCAGGTCGTCGAGGTACGTCGAGCCGATGAACACCCGGCCCGAGGTGAGGCGGTCGAGCCCCGCGAGGCAGTGCATCAGGGTGGACTTGCCCGACCCGGACGGGCCCATGATCGCGGTGAAGCGACCGCGCTCGAAGGTGGCCGTCACGCCGTCGAGGGCCCGCACCTCGGTGTCGCCCTCGCCGTACACCTTGTGGGCGTCGATGGCTCCGGCGGCGGCGAACTCGGTGGGGCTCGGTTCGGTTGCGGTGGACACGTCGGCTCCTCACTCCCGGCCGGCACGTCGCGCCCGGACGGGCCCGTCGACCCTACCCGGCACCCCGTGGTACCGGGCGGCGTCGCACGTCACGTCACGACAGTCGTCGACCGCGCAACGGTTCCGGTCGGCCGTGGGTCAGGCCGGCGCGGGCTCGTCGTCCGCGGCGAGGTCGACGGTCGGCCCCTCCGCCGCGTCGGGCAACGGCTCGGGAGTGCCGTCCCCGTCGTCCGCCGTGAGGTCGACGGCCGGCTCGTCCAGGACGTCGTCCGCGGTGGAGGGCACCGGCTCGGCAGCGCCCTCGTCGCCGTCCCCGTCGTCCGCGGTGGGGTCCCAGATGCGGTCGGACAGTGCGGGCACGAAGCTCACGGCGAGTCGCGCCCACTGCTTGCGGGCCTCCGGCACCGCGTAGCACGCGATGCGGAACAGCAGGCGGGCGTCGGCCCGCCGCCGAAGCCGGGCCGCGGCCACGCCGCCGATCGTGGCGTAGCGGGCGAGGAGCTCGCCGTCCGGGATCGGGGTCCGGGCGAGCACGTCGAGCGCCGAGTAGGCCCAGGCGAGCCGCAGCTCGTCACCCTCGGCCGGGGGGTCCTCCACCCGGTCGTTCCAGCGCACCAGCCGCTCGGGGGTGTGGGCGAGCACACGGTCCGCACGGGCGGTCGGGTCGGGGGTCGGGTCGGCCGGGTCGGTCCCGTCGGCCATCGCGTCGACCGATGCGCCGGTCTCGAGCAGACCGCGCAGCACCTCGGCGGCGAGCACGGTGGCCGGGTTGGCCTCGGCGTGGAGGGGTTCCCCGTCGCGGTCGAGCGCCACCACCAGCAGGTCGGTCGACGTGGCGAAGGCGCCCGGCCGAAGGCAGGCCCGCGCGAGCGGATCGGTCGAGGTGCTCCGTGGCTCGATCGGCGTGAGCGACCCGTCGAGGTGGTGCTGCTCGCCGCCGCACGTGACGAAGCGCGCCCCGGTGGCATCCGCGAGGCGGCCCAGCCGGGCGAGCCAGAGGGCCGACACCTCGGTGTCGGGGTCGATGACGGTGGTCCAGCGTCCGCGCGCCTCGCGCAATCCGTTGGCGCACGCGGCGGCGGGCCCGCCCGGGTCCTGGCGCAGCACCCGCACCCGACCGTCCGCCACCGCTCGGGCCGCGGCCACGGTGTCGTCGGTGGAGCCGTCGTCGACCACCAGCACCTCGACGTCCGCGAAGGTCTGCGCAAGGACCCCGGTCACGGCGCGTCCGATCACGTCGGCCCGGTCCCGCACGGGGATCACCACCGAGAATCGTGGTCGCACGCCGCACATTGTGGCGGTCCGACCACTCCGCAGCGCGGATCCGCTGACCTCGACTCAGGAACACGCGGTCAGGAACACGCGGTCACCTGCGCGGTGGGGCCCGTCGTCCGGAGCCCGGTCAGGTGCGCGGTGCCATCACGTAGACCGTGACGTCCCCGTCGCGCGCGACCTGCTGGAGGTCGACCCGGTCGCGCAGCTGCTGCAGGGACCAGAGGTGGCCGTACCTCGGCTCCTCGTCGACCCACACGAGGCAGGTGCGTCGCGCGGCGAGGGTCGGCAGGAGCTCCTCGAGGTCGTCGACGCCCTCGTCGGACTCGAGGCCGGTGCGCCGCGGGCTCCACCGGGCCTCGAGCTCCGGATAGAGCGCGTTGGGCAGGTTCGACACCACGCGGCAGTCCGCGGGGATGCGGTCGAGCGCGGCGTTCGCCCGCACCCGGTCGAACGTGTCCGACTCGTAGTTGCCCGTGAAGTACGGGTTGCCCGTGGCGAACAGCGCCACGGCCACGAGCCCCGCCAGCACGTTGGCGGCACCCCACACCAGTGCGGCCGCGTAGGACCCCCGCCACCACGGGCTCTCCCCCTGCGGCGGCACCTCCGCGGTGCGGTCCACCAGCACGAGCCCGAGCACCAGCAGCGGGAGGTACGCCGGATTGAGCAGACGCAGGTCGAGCTGGTTCAGCGCCGTGGTCGAACGGATGTAGAGCATGTAGAGCAGGTACAGGCCGGCCGCGAGGAGCAGAAGGCCGGACTGCCCGCCCAGCACCCGCCAGCTCTGGGCGACCACGCCGCCGGTCCCGGCCGCGGCGCGGGCGGCCAGCACCTTGAGGGCGAGTACCAGCGCCGCGACGAGCGCCACCAGCGCGACGGCCGCCCACACCTTCGTGAAGCCGTTCCCCACGCCGGGCAGGAGAAAGCGACCGAGGGTCGCCAGGATGTCGAAGGCGTTGTCGACCGGCCCGCGCGCCGACGCGTACCTCGGGCCGAGCAGCGTGCCGTCCTCGGCGCGGTTGCGCAGCATCCACAGCACCGGCACGACCACCGCCACCGCGCCGTACGCGACCCCGTCGCGCAACCGCAGGACGAACCGGCGGTGCGGCGCGTCGGCGCCCGTGGCGCGGCCGCCGTCGAGCAGCAGCCAGAGCCCGCCGGTGGCCACCAGCACGACCGCCACGTACCGCAGCCCGAAACCGAGCCACACCAGCGCCGCCGCGCCGAGCAGCCAGGACAGGCGGCCGGACTCGCGGAAGTTCATCAGCGCGAGCAGCCAGCACATCACGACGACCGCGAACGCGAAATCGGTCATGAGCAGGTGGCCGAAGCCCACCGTCGATCCGCCGAGGGCCACCACCGCGGTGCCGAGCAGCACCAGACGCGGGTCGCGGACGCACCGCGCCAGCAACCGGTGCGCCACCAGCACCGCCACGAACGTGGTCACGGCGTTGAGGAGCACCGCGGCGCCGAGGGGGTCGAGCGGTGTGACCTTCGCGATGCCGGCCATGAGCGCAGGCCACAGCGGCGGCCACACCGTCAGCGGCCGCTCCAGGAAGTAACCGAGCCCGTCCCCGCGCAGGAGCGAGTCCGCGATCGCCCGGTAGCCGACGCCGTCGTCGCCCGCTGCGATGCCGCCCACGTTGGCGACGAGCACTGCGAGGGCGCCGGCGGTGGCCAGCAGCCACACCTTCGGATCGGTGCCGCCCCGCGCCGGGACGCGCTCCCTGGCGTCCACCGGCGCGTCGGTCGTCCCCTGTGTCACCGGACCCCCTGTCGTGACCTGCCCCCACGCCTCACCCGCACAGTGTCGGTGCGGCCGCGGCCATGCACAAGTCCCGCCCGTATGCTGGTCACACCATGGACTGCCCGAGTTGCGGAGCCGACTGCGCCCCCGGCGCGCGCTTCTGCTGGTCGTGCGGCCAGGCGCTCCGGGCGCCGTCGGAGGAACGACGGGTCGTCACCGTGCTCTTCGCCGACCTCGTCGGGTTCACCTCGCTCAGCGAGCACCTCGACCCGGAGGAGGTGAAGGTGCTCGTCGACCGGGCCTTCGAGCGGCTCGTACGCGACGTCACCGCGTTCGGGGGCCGGGTCGACAAGATCGTCGGCGACGCGATCGTGGCGCTGTTCGGCGCACCGGTGGCCCACGAGGACGACGCCGAGCGCGCGGTCCGGGCGGCGCTGCGGATGCAGGAGACGCTCGCCGCGTACGCCGAGGAGAGCGGCGCCGGCATCCGCATGCGCATCGGTGTCAACACCGGGGAGGTCCTCGTCGGCTCGCTGCGCGCCGGGGGCGACTACACGGCGATGGGCGACGTGGTGAACACGGCCTCGCGCCTGCAGACCCTGGCCGATCCCGGAGAGGTGCTCGTCGGTGAGAGCACCCACGACGCGACCGACGAGGTCATCGCCTACGAGTCGAGGGGCGCGCTCGTGGCCCGCGGCCGGGAGCGGCCGGTGAACGTGTGGTCGGCCACCGGTGCGCTCCTGCCGCCCGGTCACCGGCCACGACGTCGTTCCACACCGCTGGTCGGGCGCGACGCGGAACTCTCCATCGTCACCAACGCCGTGCACGTCTCGATGGCCCACTCGCGTGCGCTGCTGGTGCTCGTGCTGGGCGAGGCGGGCGTGGGCAAGACCCGGCTGGCCAACGAGCTCTCTGAGGTGGCCGCATCCGCCGACGGCGTGCGCACCTTCAGCGGGCGCTGCGTCCCGTACGGGGAGGCCAACCCGTGGTGGCCCATCGCCGAGGTGCTGCGATCCGGTTGTGGGGTGGGCCGCGAGGACCCCCTGGAAGTGGCCCGGGAGCGCACCACGGCCGCCGTGCAGGCGGCGTGCGCCGGCGCGGCCGCCGCGGATGTCACCGCTACGGTGAACGGCCTGCTCCACCTGATGGGCTACGAGGGGCCGCTCCGTGGCCTCGACGGCGGCCAGGCCCGGGTGGAGGCCACGCAGGCACTGCTCTCCTATCTCGAGGCGGTCGGCCGCGACCGGCCGGTGCTGATCCGACTGGCCGACCTGCACTGGGCGGATCAGGCCGTGCTGGACCTGATCGACGAGCTGTCGACCCACCTCGCGCGGCAGCGCTTCGTGCTGGTGGCCACCGCCCGGCGTGCGCTGCAGCAGCGGTGGTCGCCGCGGTCGGGCCGCTTCAACAGCCTGGTGCTCAACCTCGACCCGCTCGACCGCGACGCGTCGGAGCAGCTGCTCGACACGTTGCTCGTGGACACGCCGGCCCTCGACGCCCGGCTCGACGGCGCCCAGCGCTCCGAGCTGCTGGATCGATCCGGGGGGAACCCCTTCTACCTCGAGGAGCTCGTCACGCTGGTGGGCGCGGACGGTGCGACGCCGGACGACGCGCCCTTGCCCGACACCCTGCGCGGCCTCGTCGCCGCGCGGATCGACGGGCTCACCTCCGAGGAGCAGCTGGTCCTGGAGGACGCGTCGGTGTGGGGGTCCAACGGGCCGCTGGTGGCCCTCAGCCGCATCGCCGAGGCGGTCCGCGGGGTCGCGGACGTGGGGCCGCTGGTGCAGTCGATGGCCGACAAGGACGTGCTCGTCTTCGACGGCGCCGAGTGGGCATTCCGCTCCGACCTGGTGCGGGAGGTGGCCTACTCGCGACTCACCAAGCGCGATCGCCTCATGCGGCACCTGGGCATCGCCGCGTACCTCGAGCACGCGGTGGCCGGCCGGTTCGCGGACGACGGCGTGGTGGACACCGTGGCACGCCACTACGTGGAGGCCGCCCGGCTCGCCCGCGACCTCGGCTCGGCCGCGGCCCCGGAGGACCTCGTCGACCGGGCGGTGCGGTGGGCGACCGAGGCGGCTCGCCGCGCCGAGCAGTCGGCCGGGTGGCCGTTGGCCGCGCGGCTCTACAGCCAGGTGCTGGAGCTCGTGCCGCCGGGCGCCGGGGAGGAGCGGTTCCGGGCGTTCCTCGGCCGCGGACGCGCCCGGGTGGAGCAGTGGGACGACGTGGGCGCCCGCGCGGACGGCAACGAGGCGCTGGCGCTCGCCGATGAACTCGGGGACCCGTCCGCCCGCGCCGAGGCCCTCCTCTGCCTGGCCGCCGCGTCGGCGCGGTCGGCGGAGTTCGCCCGGGCCGACACGGAGCTGTCCGAGGCCCTCGAGCTGTTCGACGGACAGGGCGACACCCGTGGCCGGGCCGAGACGCTGCGCCAGCGCGGGATGGCCTACCTGCTCCGCGGTGACCAGCGCTCGGCGGAGGAGCCGATCTCCGCCGCACTCGACGCCTTCCGGGCGGTCGGGGACCGGCGGGGCGAGGCGTGGTCGTTGCAGAACCTGGCATGGATCGCCTTCACCGACGGCCGCGTGGAGGTGGCCGAGCGCGCCATCGAGGCCTCCCGCCAGGCGTTCCGCGAGGTGGGCGACCGCGGCGGGCTGGCCTGGGTGGAGGGCCTGTCGGCGTTCGTGCGGTTCAGCCAGGGCGACTTCGACGGGGCCCGCGAGCTGTCCTCGAGGATCCTGCGGGAGAGCGAGCGCCGGGGCGACCGCTTCGGCCAGGGGATGATGCACGTCGTCCAGGCCGGCATCGAGCTGTGGACCGGCCACTGCCGGATGGCCGCCGCTGCGGCGGAGGAGGCGGTGGCCGCCTTCCGTCAGGCCGGCGACAACGTCGGGCTCGAGCAGGCGCTCGCCGTGGCGGGCCGGGCCGAGATCATGTGCGGGAACCTGTCGCGGGGCCGCGAGCTGCTGGCCGAGGCGCTCAACGTGAGCGAGGCGACGTCACCGGAGTTCGCCCGTTCGGTCGCGGAGTTCACCGACGTGCAGGTGGGTCGCCCGGAACGGGTGCTCGCGGCCATGGACCCCGACGAGCGAGGCGGCCCGGCGTCGGCCGCCCGTGCGCCCATCACCCCGCAGCAGCACCTCGCGGCGCGGGCACTGGCCCTCGCCCAGGTTGCCCGCGAGGAGGAGGGCCTGGAGCTGGCCCGCGAGGCCGCCGCGGCCGCGCCCGACGGCGGCTACGAGTGGTCGGTCCTCGCGGCGGTGGCCGCCGCGTGCGGACGACCGGAGGAGGTGGCTGCCGCGGCGGCCCGGGTGGGGGCGATCGACCGGGCGACCTACCTGGACCACGTCGTGGCCCAGCTCGCCGTGGCGACCTCCGACCTCGGCCCCCACGGCGACGCCGCGCTGGCGGCGGCCCGGGAACGTCTCGGCACCGGCGAGGACCGGGTGGCCAGCGCCCTCGTCGCGCTCGCCGCGGCGGTGCGGGCCGAGGCCGCGGGCGGTGGCCGCGGCGATCTGCGGGCGGAGGCCGAGTCCGCGCTGTCGGCCATCGGGCTGTCCGATACGCGGTGGCGGGACCTGTTCCGCCGGGCCTGCGGCCATGCCGCCGGGCCGGGGAGCCATGCCGCCGGGCCGGGGAGCCACACCGCCGACCCGGGAGGTGCTGCCGTCGGGTCGGCGGCGGTGCCGCCGACCCGACGATCGGACGCCTGAGCGTTCAGTCCGCGGGCTGCGGCACCCATCGGAGGTAGGGCTTCTCGGCCCGCCAGCCCTCCGGGAACTTCTCCTTGGCCGCCTCGTCGGACACGGCCGGGACGATGATGACCTCCTCGCCCTGCTCCCAGTCGGCCGGGGTGGCCACCTGGTGCTTGGCGGTGAGCTGCAGCGAGTCGATGACCCGGAGGATCTCGTCGAAGTTGCGGCCGGTGGAGGCCGGGTAGGTGAGGTTGAGCTTCACCTTGTCGTCGGGGCCGATGATGAACACCGACCGCACCGTGAGGGTGTCGTTCGCGTTCGGGTGGATCATGTCGTAGAGATCGGCGACGGCGCGGTCCGGGTCCGCGATCATCGGGAAGTTGACCGCTTCGCCCTGGGTCTCCTCGATGTCCTTCTCCCACTCGAGGTGCGAGTCGACCGGGTCGACCGAGAGGCCGATGACCTTCACGCCCCGCTGGTCGAACTGGTCCTTCAGCTTCGCCACCGTGCCCAGCTCGGTGGTGCAGACGGGGGTGAAGTCCTTGGGGTGGGAGAACAGGACGGCCCAGCTGCCGTCCTTCCACTCGTGGAAGTTGATGGTGCCCTGCGTGGTCTCGGCGGTGAAGTCGGGTGCCTCGTCGCCCAGTCGGATGGCCATGGTGGGAGCTCCTGTGCCGTCGGTGTGCCGGCGGCCTCGTCGTCGGATCGGATACCCGACAAAAGTAGTCGGGTATTGGACGGGCGTGGTGTGGCATCGGTCATGACCGGCAACTTCCGCGAGCGGAACGGTTGACCCGGTTCGCAGATGCTTGCTACAGTTAGCACCGAGGCGAGCAGGAGTACGCACGCCCACCGAACGGATCGTCCCTACCGGAGGCAACCATGGACACCATCCTCGACCCCATCACCGAGCTGCAGGACAAGGTCATCGAGACCATCGAGGGCCTGAGGAAGCCGGTTGCGTCGGCCATCGCCGACGTCGTCGAGTTCGTCGTCGAGCGGGTCCCCGAGGTGCCGGCCCTGCCCTACGCCGAGAAGCTGCCCACCCCGGTGGAGCTGATCGACAACCAGGCCAAGTTCGCCGCCCGTGTGGTGAGCTCCACCAAGTCCGTGGCCAAGGGCGCCGCCAAGGCCGCCGCCCCGCTGACCGACCAGCTGCTCGACCGCCCGGCCCCGGCCGACAAGGTGGCCAAGGCCACCAAGAAGGTCGTCGCCGCGGCCGCCTGACCGGCGCCGCACACGTTCTCCCCGGCGGGTGATCCCCCTCCCCGCCGGCGGAACCTCGCACCTGTTGTCCCCCTGACGGGTGCGAGCAGAGGGAGGGCCCACGGGCCCTCCCTCTGCGCGTCAGGGCTCAGCCGATGACTGCGCCGAGGCGGCGGGCCACCTCGTCGCCGATGGCGAGCGACGCCGTCGCCGCGGGCGACGGGGCGTTGAGCACGTGGACGCACCTCGGCGACGACGCGAATGCGAAGTCGTCGAGCAGCTCTCCCGCCGAGGTCATGGCCTGGGCCCGGATCCCGGCCGGCGCCGGCACCAGGTCCGCGAGGCCCACCTCCGGAACGAGCCGGCGCACGTCCGCGAGCAGAAGGCGACGTGACCGCGACCGCACCAGTTCCCCTGCCCCGGTGGTCCCGTACCGACGAGCGAGGCGCCACAGGCCCCGGTCGCGCGCGAGCTCCTGCACGTCACCGGGGTCGGGCCGGTCCCCCCGACCGCCGTAGTGCTCACGGCCGAGGGCGAGCACCGCGTTGGGCCCCACGTGGACCGAACCGTCGATCCCCCGGGTCAGGTGCACCCCGAGGAACGGCCATCGCGGGTCCGGCACCGGGTACACCAGCGCCCGGACCAACCCGGCCGCGGCCGGGACGAGCTCGTGGTACTCACCACGGAACGGGACGATGTGCACGTCGGTCCGGGCGCCCGCCATCCGCGCCACCCGATCGCTGTGCAGCCCCGCGCAGTTGACGAGCCACCGGGCCCGGACGTCGCCCGCCTCCGTGCGCACCTCCACCGCGTCGCCGAGCACCTCGATGCCCCGCACGCGGTGGCCGGTGCGCACGTCGCCCCCCGAGGCGACGACCTCCTCGGCGAGGTGGCGCACCACGCCCGGGTAGTCGACCACTGCGGTCGACCGGACGTGCAGGGCCGCCAGACCGCGGGCGTGGGGCTCCACGGTGGGGATCCGGTCACCCGGGAGGCGGTCGAACGGCACACCGTTGGCCCGTCCCCGCCGAGCGAGCTCCTCGAGTCGGGCGAGCTCCTCGGTGCGCGTGGCCACCACCAGTTTCCCGCATCGGTCGTACGGCACGCCCCACTCGGCGCAGCGTCGCTCGAGGCGACCGATCCCGTCGGCCACCAGCCGGGCCTTCGCGGAACCCGGCGCGTAGTAGATGCCCGAGTGCACCACGCCGGAGTTGCGGCCGGTCTGGTGTCGGGCCGGGGCGTCCTCCTTGTCGAGCACCAGGACCTCGCGGACGCCGAGGCGCTCCTGCACCGCCCGCGCCGTGGCCATGCCGACGATCCCGGCGCCCACCACCACGACATCCGCGTCGAGGCCGGCTGTGAGTGGGTGACTCATGCCGCGGTCCCTCCGCCGGTCCGCTGCTCCGGCCGGCCGTAGCGGGCCTCCTTCCGTCGGAGGAATGGCGACTCGATGAACCGCCAGCTGAGCTCGGCCACCCCGAAGGACAGGAGGAACAACACCGCGGTGCGCACGACCAATGCGGCCTTCGAGGTGGCCTCCGGGGTGAGCACGTTCAGCACCTCGTGCCACAGGTAGAGCCCGTAGCTGCGCTTGCCGATCCACACCACCACGGGGATCGACAGCCACCGGCCCCACCGACCGCCCGGGTGCAGGTGCACCCACAGCACCAGCGCGGGCAGCCCGAGCAGCGCGGCGTTGAACCCCACCGAGCCGAAGGGGTCGAACAGCGGCACCCGCCCCGCCAGCAGCAGCTCACCGAGGAGCAGGATCGCGGCCGCCGCCGCGGCGACCGGCAGCCGGCGCGGCCGATCCGCACCCTCGCCCGCGCGATCGCCGGCGCCCCAGCCCCACCGCCGGGTGGCGATGGCCAGCAGGCAGCCGGCGATGAGCATGTCGAAGCGCATCGCCGACATCCGGTAGACGACCTCGCCCGCGTAGCCCACGCCGGTTCCGGCGAAGGGCTGGTCCGAGGTCCACTCGACGCCGACCACGTTCCCCGACAGCCGGATCAGCACCCACAGCGCAGCCCACGCGCCGGCGGCCCAGAGCAGGACCCGCTGGCGGAGCACCGTGCGCAGGCCGAGCAGCAGCACGAACGGCCACACGAAGTAGAACCACTCCTCGACCGACAGTGACCACAGGTGGAACAGGACGCGGGGGGAGCCCGGCTCCGGGAAGCCGAAGAAGGCGAGGAACCACTGGTAGCTGTAGAGCGCCGCCGCGCCGATCTCGGCCCACACGGTGGGGTACTCCCGGCCGATGAACAGCGCGGCCAGCGTGACCAGCGCCAGCAGCGCGTACATGGCCGGGAAGAGGCGCAGCACCCGGCGGTGGTAGAAGCCGCGCAGGCTCACGGCCCCGGCCCGGCGCTGCTCGTCGAGCAGCAGGTTCGTGATGAGGAACCCGCTCAGCACGAAGAAGACGTCCACGCCGATCAGGCCGCCCGTGAAGATGTCGGGGCCGACGAAGTGGAACAGCATCACGGCGAGCACCGCCACGGCGCGCATGCCGTCGAGCGCGGGCTCGTAGCCCAGGGGGCGGGCGTCCACCCGGATCGGCCCGGTGGGCACGGCGACGGTCATGCCCACCCGCTCATGGCGTCTGCTCGAACTTCTTGGCGAAGCGAGTGTCCTTGATGTGGAGGAAGCGGCGCTCGATGTAGCGGTAGCTCAGGAGGCCGGCACAGATCCCCAGCCCCGATGCCACCAGCCCGACGGCGAGCTTCGGCAGGCCGTAGTGGGTGGTGATGAACGGCAGGAACGGGAGGAGCACCGGGATGTGCCAGAGGTAGATGCCGTAGCTGCGCTGGCCGAGGTACCGGGCCGCTCCGACCGAGAAGACCTTCGAGTACCAGCTCTCCTGGCGGAAGTAGCCGTCGAGCACGATCGGGCCGATGAGGAACAGCGCCACCTGGTAGAGCGGTCCGCCGAACAGGGCGGCGAACCCCGGGGGGCCGGGCTTCGTCACGAACAACGTGAGCACGAACACGAACCACCCCACGTAGCCGCCCACGGCCAGCCACTTCCGGATGTGTGCGGGCACGGGCCGGGGGATGCGACGGGCGACGAAGGCGATGAGGCAGCCGTAGACGATCATGTCGGGGCGGACCGACACGATCCGGTACACCACGCCCTGCCAGGTGATCGCGCCCTCGTCGTAGAACTTCGGCTCGGCGCCGGTGCCGCCCTCGATCACGAACTGCAGCCGCATCCGGAGGAACACGAACACCGCGATGAACACCAGGCACCCGATGATCAGGTGCAGGTCGGCGCGGCGGGTGGCCCGGCGGAGGGTTCGGCGCAGGAGCGGCGGCCAGAAGAAGTAGAACTGCTCCTCCACCGTGAGGCTCCAGGTGTGGCCGATCAACCCGATCGTGCCGGGGAAGAACGCCGCCACCAGGAAGTAGACGTACAGGGCCGCGCCGAGCGACTCGACCCACCACAGCGACGAGTCCGGCGTGGGGTTGATCAGGTTGAGCGTGATCAGCATCAACGAGAAGACGGCGATCATGGCGTACATCGCCGGGAACAGGCGCAGCACCCGTCGGGTGTAGAAGTTGCGGAGGTTCAGGTCCCCCGCCTTGCTCTGCTCGTCGAGCAGCAGCGTGGTGATCAGGAACCCGCTGGCCACGAAGAACCAGTCGATGATGATCGGCGTGCCGCCGAGGAAGTCCGTGACCTCGGCGTGGTAGAGGACGACCTGCAGCACGAAGAGGCCACGGAGCCCGTCGAAGGACGGGATGTGGCCGAGGCGCTCGCCGGGCACCCGGATCAGTCGACGTTCCTGCGACTCCATCGCTGCCTGGCGCCTGCCTGCCCCGTGTCCCCGGTCCCGGACGTTCCCGCCCCCGAGGGGATCACGGTACCGGCCGGGGTGGGGAACCGGTAGCCCACCCACCCCGCCGCGGGCGGTCACGCGTGCAGGGCGGTCACGCGTGCAGGGCGGTCACGCGTGCAGGGCGGTCACGCGTGCAGGGCGGTCACACGTCCAGGGCTTCGCGGTCCACGAGGTCGCTGTGGTCCAGCAGGTACTGGCGGCGCCGGGCCACGTCGTTGCCCATCAGGGTCTCGAACAGCTCGGCGGCCTCGGCCGCGGCCCGGGCGTCGTCCATCGTGATGCGGCGCAGGATCCGGGTGCCGGGATCGAGGCACGTGACCGCCAGCTCCTCCACGTCCATCTCGCCCAGGCCCTTGAACCGCACCCACTGCAGGTTCTCGGCCTTGCGGTTGCCGGTGGCGAGCTCGTCGGTGAGGCGGAGCTTCTCCTCCTCGGAGAAGGCGTGGACGACCTTGTCGCCCACCTTCACCGTGTAGAGCGGCGGCTGCGCGGCGTACACCCGGCCGTCCTCGAGCAGGGGCCGCATGTACGAGTGGATGAGGGTGAGCAGCAGGCAGCGGATGTGGCTGCCGTCGACGTCGGCGTCGCACAGGATGATGATCCGGCCGTAGCGGACGTTCTCGAGCCGGAAGTCCTTGCCGGACCCGGCGCCGATGGCGGTGAACAGGGCCTGCGCCTCGGCGTTCTCGATCACCTGCTTCATGGTCGACTTGCCGGCGTTGACCACCTTGCCCCGCAGCGGGAGGACCGCCATGTACTCGGCGTTGCGGCCGGCCTTCGCCGGGCCGGCGGCCGAGTCGCCCTCCACGATGAGCAGCTCGGCGTCGATGCCGTGGGACCGGCAGTCGGCGAGCTTGTCGGGCATGCCGGCCGACGACAGCGCGGATGCCTTGCGCCGCGCCTCCAGCGTGGCCTTGGTGGACACCCGGTTGATGACCGCCTGCGTGAGCTTGTCGCGCAACGCGTTGACGTTGGTCTTCTTGCCGCCGCCCTCGAGCCAGTTGGTGAAGCCGTCGCGGACCACCTCGTACACGATCGACTGCACCGCGGGCGTGCCGAGCTCCTGCTTGGTCTGCCCCTTGAACTGGGGCTCGGGGAAGGTGACCTTCACCGCGGCCACCAGCCCCTCCTGCACGTCGCCCTTCTCGGCCTTGTCCTGGCCCGACTTCGCGAGCTTCGCCAACTTGCGGTTGCCGGCGACGAGCAGGTCGTTGCACACCCGGGTGAGGGCCCGGTCGAACCCCGCCACGTGGGTGCCGCCCTCGGTGGTGGGGATCGTGTTCACGAAGCTGGAGACGACCGTGTCGTAGCCCTTGGTCCAGCGCAGCGCGACGTCGACGGTGCAGGTCCGCTCGACCTCGGCCATCTTCCCCTCGACCGGCACCTTCTCGGCGAAGGTGCCGCTGCCGTGGAGGGTGACCACGTCGGTCACCGGCTCGCCGACCGTGAGCGACTCCACCAGGTCGGCGAGGCCGCCCCGCGCCACGAACTCCTCGGGCTCGCGACCGGGCCCGCGCTTGTCGACGAGGCGGACCTTCAGGCCGGGGACGAGGAAGCACACCTGGGCGCAGTGGGCGCGCACCTGCTCGGCGTCGATGCTGAGGCCCGGGTCGAAGATGTCGAGGTCGGGCCAGAAGCGCACGCGGGTGCCGGTGCGGCGGGCCGGGATCTTGCGCACCACCTCCAGCGCGGAGCCCGGCTTGAAGTGGCCCTTCGCGTCGACCCGGCCCGGGGCGCGGTGCACGAACGTGAGGCGGTGGGTGGCGCCGTCGCGGTCCACCTCGGCGACCAGCTGGGACGACAGCGCGTTCACCACGCTGGCCCCCACGCCGTGCAGCCCGCCGGAGGCGGAGTAGGCCCCGCCGCCGAACTTGCCGCCCGCGTGGAGCTCCGTGAAGACGATCTCGAGGGCCGTGCGGTTGCCCTTCTTCTTGCCGATCGGAATGCCGCGGCCGTTGTCGGCCACCTCGACCGAGCCGTCCTTGTGGAGCGTGACCTCGACCAGGTTGGCGTGGCCCGCCGCGGCCTCGTCGACCGCGTTGTCGATCAGCTCCCACACCAGATGGTGGAGGCCCTCGGGGCCGGTGCCGCCGATGTACATGCCGGGCCGTTTGCGGACGGCGTCGAGCCCCTCGAGGAGCTGGATGGACTTCTCGTCGTAGGTGGTGGAGCGGTTGGCCATGGCCCGCCGAGTCTCCCACGGCCCTCCGACAGGACCGGGACACCCGCAGTGGCCCGTGGCTAGGGGACCGGGTCGCGGACGAGGCGCACGCGGTTCGATCCCGCCGTGGTGGCCCGGTCCGACACGATCACGTCGCCACCGGTGCGCACCGCCACACCCGACGGGCTCACGATCGTGGCCGCGGCCGCCGGGCCGTTGTCGCCCGCGGTGCCGGAGGTGCCGGTGAACGCCGCGTTGGTCACCGCCCCGGCTGCGGTCACGGTCCGGATGCAACGGCGCCCGGTGTCGGCCACGTAGACGGTGCCGGCGCTGTCGACCGCCACCCCCTCGGGGCCGGAGAGGCTGAAGGTCGACCCGGCGCCGGCGGTGCAGGTGGTGGTGGCGCCGCCGCCCGCCACGAGGCTGGACGTGCCCGGGGAGTTGACCCGACGGATGCAGTTGCGGCCGGTGTCGGCCACGATCACGTCGCCGTTGGTGGGGTCGACGGCCACGCCCTGCGGGCCCGACAGCGTGATCGTGGACGCGGCCACCGCGGTGGCCGTGCAGGTGATCACGGTGGTGCCACCCCCGGCGACGAGGGTGGCGTTGCCGGTGGTGTTGACCCGGCGCACGCAGTTCCGGCCGGTCTCCGCGATGATCACGTCGCCGTTCGACGCCACCGCCACGCCGCTCGGGGTGGCGAGGGTGATCGTGGACGCGGCCACCGTGGCGGTCGTGCAGGTGGTGACGGTGGTGCCGCCGCCGGCCACCCGGGTGACGTTGCCCGCGGTGTCGATCCGGCGGATGCAGTTCGCGCCGGTGTCGGCCACGATCAGGTCACCGTTGGCGGCGACCGCCACCCCGCGCGGGGCGTTGAGCCCGAGGCCCGAGACCGCGCCGGTGTAGGTGCACAGGCTCGCGGCCGGGCCGCCGGCGAAGGTGCTGATCGTCCCGTTGGTGGCCACCCGGCGGATGCGGTTGTTGGTGGTGTCCGCGATGTAGATCGTGCCGTCCGGGGCCACGGCCACGCCGCGCGGCGCGCTGAGCGTGGCGGCGGTGGCGGCCCCGCCGTCGCCGGTCACGCCCGCGGTGCCGGTGCCGGCCAGGGCGTTCACCGCGCCCGGGCACTCGTCGCTGCGGACGTTGGCGGTGAGCGCGGAGGTCCACGGCGCCCGAGTGGTGCGCACCGCGTAGTTGAACGCGGTCGTCACCGGCGTGATGGCGGTGAACGTGGCCGTGCCCACCGAGGCCGGACTCGCCGTGGCCACCGACGTGGGCGTGAGGCCCGCGAGGGTGGTGCGGATCACCTCGGCGCCGGTTTCGATGCCTCCGGGCGGGTCGGTCCACCGGACCGTGAGCGTCGTACCCGACGCCCAACGGCAGTTCGGCCCGGTGGGCACCGACAGCGCCGGGCCCACCGCGGGCAGCACCCGGTCGAGCACGTGGACGCGCTGGCCGTCGAGCCGGGCGGTCCACGGGTCGGGCACCGGGTTGGCGTCGCCCCGCGTGCGGATCTCGGTGGCCCCGTCGCGACGCGCCGTCTCGATGACGCGGTGCACCGTGAGCATCCCGGTGGTGGGGGCCCGGAAGACCACCACGTCGCCGCGGGCCACGGTGTGCGTGGGCACCGAGCGGACGAGGATCGCCGAGCCCTGGTGGATGGTCGGCTCCATGGAGCCGGTGGGGACGGTGAGGACCGTCCAGGAACCGCTCAGGGCGCCGGCGGCCACGGCCGCCAGCGCCCCGAGGAGGATCAGGGTGACCAGCCGGCCGGCCCACCGCCCCGGAGAGGCGGTCAGCAGGCCCCGCATCAGCGGTTCGTGCCCGCTCGCTGGGTCCCGGCGAAGAGGTAGGAGAGCGTCGAGGTCAGGCCCTGGTAGGTGTTGTCCGCCGCCGTCGGCAGCGTGACCGTCACCCGCAGGAAGTTCGGGGTGCCCGGGGTGGTGGTGATGTTGGACAGCGCCACGCCCGAGCCGATCACGGGCCGGCTGGCCAGCACCGAGGTGGTGGTGCCGCCGCAGGTGTAGGTGTACGGGGGACCCGCCTCCGTCCAGGCCACCGAGCACTTGTCGATCACCATGGTGAGCCCGTTGGCGCCCGTGTCGAGCAGCGACGACGGGCTGGCGCTGGTGGTGAGGTTCACCGCCCCCGGCAGCATGTCGATGGTGCCCGTGTTGGTCAGCGTGACCGCACGCTGGATCGTGTCACCGGGCGCGATGTCGGTGGCGGCGACCGTGAGCCGCTGGCCGGCGCCGTTGGTGGAGATGGAGGCGAACGCCACCGTGCCGCTGGAGGCCTGCTGGCTGGCGTTGGTGGTGGAGGTGAAGGTGGCGACCGCCGCGGCCCCGACCGCGGCCACCGTGAGGCCCACGAGCCCGAGGGTGAGGAGCACCTTGTTGGTGAGCCCCCCGATCAGACTCTTCGGGCGCGGTGGTCGCACCACGCGCTCCACCGTCACCGGTCCCATGCCGTGTCCCATCCCAGTTCCGTCCTGTTCGTCGTTGCTCGCTGGTGCTGGTGCCCGCCGCACGCGGGAGAAGACCTCGTGCGGGAGTGAGTCCCGTGTCGGCGTTCCCGGGCCCGGGCTGAGCGAGAGGTGACGGGCGTACCAAGGAAAAGCGGGCGGTCGTACCCACCCGGGGTGCCGTACGTTCCCCCCATGCCCTCCGCCCCCGGCCGCCCCGAACCGGCCGCGACCCGTCCGGCGGGACACCCGGCGGCGCATCCGGCGGCACCGACCGTGGCCGCGGTGGGCGCGACGGGCCTGTGGGCGGTCGGCAACCTCATGGCCGGTGCCGCGGTGCTGCCGGGCCCGCAGCTGGCGTTCTGGCGGGTCCTGTGCGGCGCGGCGGTCTACCAGGCGGTGTTCCACCTCCGGGGCGGACGGATGACCGCGGCCACCTTCCGCACCGCGGCGCTCGGCGGGGTGGCCTTCGGCGGCTCCGCCGCCCTGTTCTTCACGGCCCTGCAGACCACCACCGTCGCCTCCGCCACCGTGATCGCGGCCCTCCAGCCGGTGTTCCTGCTGCCGTACGCGGTGCGCCGGATGGGGGAGAAGGTCGACGGGGCCCGCCTGGCGCTGATCGGCCTGGCCGTCGTGGGCACCGTGCTCGTGGTGGCCGGCTCGTCCTCGAGCGGCGAGTGGTCGCCGTGGGGCGACCTGCTCGCCGTGGCCGGCACGCTCGTGGGTTGCGCCTACTTCGTGGGCACCAAGCGGGCCCGCCAGACCCTCGACACCCTCGAGTACCAGGCCGCCGCGCTGCCCATCGGCGCGCTCGTGGCCCTCGCCGGGGCCCTGATGACCGGACCCGGACTCGTGCGGCCCTCGCCGTCGGACCTGGCCTGGGCCGCGCTGATGATGGCGATCCCGGGCACCGGTCACCTGTTGATGAGCTGGGCCCAGAAGGACCTCGACGTCACCACCACCGCGACGATCGCCCTCGACGTGGTGGTGCTCAGCTCGCTGGGCGCGGTGGTGTTCTTCGGCGAGTCGCTCGGCGCGCTGCAGCTGCTGGGGATGGCGGTCGTGCTGGTGGCCCTCGCGCTCTACGTTCGCCGGGCGGGCCGGGCCGCGACCGACCCCGCCGAGGTGGCTGTCGTTCCGGGTGAGTGAGTCCTTCCCGGTGAGTGAGTCGTACCCGGCGAGTGAGTCGTACCGGGTGAGTGAGCCTCACCAGCGGCTGGTGCCCACCCCCAGCCAGCGGCGCTTGGTGGCCTTCGACGCGAGGTCGCGGGCGGTCGGCGCGAGCGTGAGCGGCTCGGGCGTGGCGTCCGGCCTCGACGGCGCATCGGGGGTGCCGACCACCACCTGGAGGCCGTCCTCGGGCCCCACGTAGGCCCACTCGATCCGGCTCTCCTTCGCCCGCAGCTTGGTGATCCGCAGGCCACCGGTGGCCCGACCCTTCACCGGGAACTCCGCCGCATCGGTGACCTTGGCCGACTGGGCGTCGGTGACGGTGAGCACCACGGCCCCCTCGCCCGCGGGGCCGGCGCCGACCACCGTGGCGCCGTCGGCGAGCTTCATGCCGGCCACGCCGCCGGCTCCGCGACCCTGCACCGGCACGGTGGCCGCGTCACAACGGAGCGTCTGCCCGTTCGACGCCACCAGCGCCACGGGCAGCTCGTCGGGGGCGCCGAACGCGGCCATCACCGAGTCGCCGGGGCGGAGTTTGATGACGGGCCGGCCCGCCGGGGTGCCGGCCAGCTCCTCCAGGGTGAGCCGCTTCATGGTGCCCAGCGCCGTGACCAGCAGTACCGGTGGCGGTTCGTCGCCTCCCGGGGCGGGCGGCGCGACCAGGAACCGGACGACCTCGCCCTTGTCGAGACCGACCAGTTCGCCGAGCGGGGTGCCACGGCTGCGGCCGCTGACCTCGGCCACGCCGTCGACCCCGATCGGGAGCGCCCGGCCGCGGTTGGTGAGGGCCAGCACCTGGGAGTGCGTGGTGGTGCCCACGCGCTGCACCAGCACGTCGTGGCGACCGAACGCGGCGGGCTTCGGGCCGTCGGTGGGCTCGCGGCCCAGCACCCCGGTGCTCGACAGCGCGAGCACGCAGGGCTCCTCGACCCGGGTGGCGAGCTCCTCCTCGCGGGCGGCCTCCAGGGTGAGGTCGTCGAGCTGGTCCGGCCGCACGATCCGCGACCTCCGCTCGGTGCCGTAGGCGTCGACGAGCTCGCCCAGCTCCTTCAGCACGATGGTCCGCTGGCGCTGCTCGGAGCCGAGGATGCGCTCGTACTCGTCGATGCGACCCCGCAGCTCGCCGGCCTCGGCCTCCAGCTCGAGCTTGGCGAGCGCGGTGAGCCGCCGGAGCTGCATGTCGAGGATGTGGACGGCCTGCACCTCGGAGAGCGACAGCTCGGACATGAGCCGGTCACGGGCCTCCGCCGCGTCCTGCGACGAGCGGATGATCGACACGACCAGGTCGATCGCGTCGAGCGCGATGAGCAGGCCCTCCACCAGGTGGAGCCGGCGGCGGGCCTTCTCCAGGCGGAACTGCGTGCGGCGCCGCACCACGTCGAGGCGGTGCTCGACGTGGTGGCGGCACAGGTCGTAGAGGCCCATCGTGGTGGGCACGCCGTCGACCAGCACCACGTTGTTGATCCCGAACGACTCCTCGAGCGGGGTCTGGCGGTAGAGCTCGGTGAGCACGGCGCGGCCGTTGGCCCCGGGGCGGAGCTCGATCTCGATGCGCAGGCCCGTGTGGCGGTCCGAGGTGTTCTTCACGTCGGACACCAGCGGCAGCTTGCCGTTGCGCATCAGCTCCTGGATCCGCCCGACCACCCGCTCGGGCCCCACGAGGTACGGCAGCTCGGTGACGACGATCCCCTGGCGGGCCCGGGTGAGGTCGACGACCTCGGCGGTGGCCCGCAGCCGGATCGTGCCGCGACCGGTGGCGTACGCGTCCGCGAGGCCGTCGTCGACCACGATCCCGCCCGAGGGGAAGTCGGGCCCGGGCAGCACCTCCATGAGCTCCTCGACGGTGGGCTTCGGCCGCCGCTTGGTCATGACCATCTCGATCGCCCGGTACACCTCGGCGAGGTTGTGCGGCGCCATGTTCGTGGCCATGCCCACCGCGATGCCGGAGGTGCCGTTGACCAACAGGTTCGGGAGCCGGGCCGGGAGGTAGAGCGGCTCGGCGCGCTCGCCGTCGAACGTGGGTTTGAACTCGACGGTGTCCTCGTCGATCTCGCCGAGCATCTCCATGGCGGCCTCGGTGAGGCGGCACTCGGTGTAGCGGTAGGCGGCCGGAGGGTCGTCGAGGCTGCCGAAGTTGCCGTGCGGGTCGACCAGCGTGATGTTGCGGCCGAACGTCTGGCCCATGCGCACCAGCGCGTCGTAGATCGCGCCGTCGCCGTGGGGGTGGTACTTGCCCATGGTCTCCCCGACCACCCCGGCGCACTTGCGGTGCGGCCGGTCGGGGCGGAGCCCCATGTCGGCCATGGCGTGCAGGATCCGTCGCTGCACGGGCTTCAGGCCGTCGCGCACGTCGGGGATGGCCCGGGCGGTGATGACGGACAGGGAGTACGACAGGAACGACTCACCGAGCTCCTCGGTGACGGGGACGTCGACGATCTCGCGGGCGAAGTTCTCGAACAGCTCGGACTGACGTGGCATGCGCCCCATTCAAGCCGCCGCCCGTGACCGCCCCGTGGACGAGGCCGCATGTGAACCGCGCTCAGTTGCTGTGGAAGGATCGGGGTCCATGCCGGACACCCCGTGGTTGGACGATGCCTGCTCGCTGGTCGAGGCCTTCCGGGCCGGCGACCGCTCCCCGGTCGAGGAGACCGAGGCGACGATCGCCGCCATCGAGGCGAGCGACCTGAACTGCTTCTCGTTCCTCGACCCCGAGCGGGCCCTCGAGGCCGCCCGGTCGGCCGACGTGTCGAAGCCATTCGGCGGGGTCCCCGCGGGCATCAAGGAGCTCGACCAGGTGGAGGGGTGGCCCGACACCGGCGCCTCGCTCGTGTACGAGCACCGGCGGGCCGACGTGACCAGCGAGTCCGTGCGCCGCTTCCTCACCGACGGCGGCGCCGTGCCGGTGGGCCTGACCACCGCCTCGGAGTTCGGCGGGCTCAACGTGAGCGTCACCAAGCTCAACGGCGTCACGCACAACCCGTGGCAGCAGGGCCGCACGGCCGGCGGCTCGTCCGGGGGCAGTGCGTCGGCGGTGTCGGGTGGCCTCGTCAGCATCGCGACCGGGGGCGACGGCGGCGGTTCGATCCGCATCCCCGCCGGCTACACCGGCCTGTTCGGCATGAAGGGCACGTACGGGCGCATCTCCCGCGGCCCCCACGCCTTCTTCCGGCCCGGCACCGTGGTGTCCGGCTGCCTCGCCCGCTCCGTCCGCGACGCGGCCCGCCACTACGACGTGTGCGCCGGGCTCGACCCGCGTGATCCCTGGAGCCTGCCGAACCCGGGCAACTGGGAGGCCGACCTCGGTTCCACCGAGCTGAAGGGCAAGCGGGTGGCGATCCTGCCGTCGATCGCGGGCGTACGCCTCGAGGACGGGGTGGAGCCCCGTATCCGGGCCGCGGCCTCCGAGCTGATCGCGGCGACCGGCATGGTCGAGGTGGACATCACCCTCGAGCTCCCGAACCTGGCCGCCCAGTGGGCCATGGGCAACCTGTCGACCCTGCTGGCCGAGTTCGGTCCGGCCTGGCCCGGGTGCGCCCCGCTCCTCACCGACGAGATCGCGCTCGGCGCCTTCATGTCGCAGGCGCTCTACAACCTGAACATCGCGGCGGTCGCGGAGGCGCAGCGCCTGGAGGCCAACGAGGCGATGGCCTCGGCGTTCGAGAAGGTCGACTACATCCTGACCACCACGAACCCCGGGCCCGCGTTCGCTGCGGACGCCACCACGTCGAGCCCGAGCGACACGTTCCTCGACGAGGCCAAGGCGAGCCCGGTGGCCCGCACCGCGTTCCGGGGCTTCATGGCGTCCCTGCGCATGATCAACGGCGCGTTCCCCAAGATGTCCAACGCCCTCGTCGAGGCCGTGGTGGACAAGGTGCCCGACCTCGTCACGATGGGCGGGCTCACCATCATCTCCAACATCTACGGCAACCCGGCGGTGTCGATCCCGGCGGGCACGGTGAACGGCCTGCCCGTGGGCCTGCAGGTCCTGGCCCGTCACCACCGCGACGCCGAGCTGTTCGACGTGGGCCTCGCCTACGAGCGTGAGATCGGGTGGGACAAGGTCGCACCGCCGGTGGCCGCCACCGCCGGCGAGAAGGTCGGGGCCCCGGCCTGAGGCCGTCACGCGTGGTCGGCCGGACCAGCCGGGGAGCGGCCGACCACGCGTGACGACCGGGCCGCTGCGCACCTGGAAGGGGTGAGCCCTCCCGGAGGTGTCCCGGGCGATCCGGGCTTCAGGTGACGGGGTGGGTCTGCCGATGACCCCTGCGACCGGCGCGGGGCCGGTCAGGGCACACCACGCGGAGGCAGGGGCATGGGTTCGGCGGGACTCGCAGGGGCGGCGCAACGCGTGCTCGCCACCTCATTCGCGAGCAGTGACCTGCGCACGCGGGCGGTGTCGTGGACGATGGCGGTCCTCATGGCCGCCTCCACCGGGTGGGCGGGCCTGGCAGTGACCGGCCCGGCGGTCTCCGAGACCGCGGCCTCGCCCACCACCTCGGTGCCGGCCGCCACCGGACGCACCGCACCTGCCGCTGCGTCGGCGACACCAGCCGCCGGTGCCGCGCCGGCCGGCGAGGTGGTTCCGGTGACCGCTGCCGCAGCTCCGGCCGCCGCTCCGGACGCGGCCCCGGTTCCCGCGGCCGCCCCCGCTCCGGCTGCGGCCCCCGTTCCGGGAGCGACGCCGATCCCCGCGGTGACACCGGCCCCGGCCGCCGGGAACGCGACGGCTGCGGGTCGGGCCGGCGCCCCGGCCACCGCCCCGGCCACCGCCGTAGGTTCGGTGACCCCAGCTGCGCCCACCACGCCCGCCGCCCCGCCCGCCCCACCGATGACGGCGGCTCCCCGGTCCGCTCCTGCGCCCACCACGCCGTCACCGCTGCCGACGACCCCGACGACGCTGCCGCCCGGCGCCCGCATCCCCGCCGACTGGCCGGTCGGCAAGCCGATCCCGCCGGTGCCCCCGGGCTGCCGTCGGCCCGTGCTCGAGGACAACGGAGTGTGGAACTGTGACCGCTGAGGACGCCGCCGCCCCATCGGCCCAGGGTGTGCCGACCCCCGAGGAGACCGCAGCAGCCGAGGCGGCTGGACCCCGGTCCGGTCGCGGCCGTACGGCGCGCCGGCCGAAGCGTCACGCCGCCACGGCGAGCCGCGTGGGCGCGGCGGGCCTGAGTGGCAGCGCCATGATGGGCCTGGTCGCGGTGCTCGCCTCCGCGCCGCCGCCGGCGGCGGGCGAGCCGGTCGCCGCCACGTCGGCCACCGGGGTTCGGCCGGCCGTTGGCACCGCGACCGCACCCGGTGCCGCGGGGACCGCGGCCGCTCCGGGTGTGGCACCGGCCACCGGCGAGGTCCCCGGGGACCCTGCGGCCGCTGCCGTGCCGGAGGTGGTGGTGGATCCCTCCGCCCTGGCCGCGTCGCCGAGCGCCGCGCCCGCGCCCGGCGCCGCACCGGGAGCCCCGGCGGGTACGAACGGCACGCCGGCCGCGGCCGCAGCCGGCGCGACCGCCGCTCCTGCGGCCGCGACACCCCGTCCCGCGGGGGCCGGCACTGCGCCGGTGGCGGCCCCGTCACCCGGGCCCGCGCCCGCGGCGCCGCCGGTCACGGCGCCGCCCGCGACCGCGCCGCCCGCGACCGCGCCGCCGACCACGCAGGCACCGCCGCCGCCCCCGCCGACCATGCCGCCCTGCACGGGGTCGCGGTGCTGAACGGTCGGGACCGCTGGTGGACGGCGTCGTTCACGGCGATGGGGACCACGGTCGACGTCCTCGGCCACGGCGGTCCTCCGGGGGCCGACCGCGTGGCCCGGGCCCTGGTCGAGCGGCTCGAGTCGCACTGGAGCCGGTTCCGGCCCGACAGCGACCTGTCGGCGCTGAACCGCGACCCGGCCGGGACGGTCGAGGTGGGCCCCGCGCTCGCGGACGCCCTCGAGCGCGCCGGCCGCGCCCACGCCGCGACCGACGGACACTTCGACCCGACCGTGCTCGACGCCCTCGAGGCCGCCGGTTACGACCGGCCGTTCCGGGAGGTGCGGGACCGGCCCGCGGTGCCGGCCGACGGCGGTGCGCCGGTGCCGGGCTTCGGCAGCCTGCGGGTGGAACGTGAGGACGGCCGCGCGCTGGTGATCCGGCCGCCCGGCGTGCGGGTCGACCTCGGCGGCATCGGCAAGGGGCTCGCCGCGGACCGGGTGGTGGCCGAGCTCCTCCGCGTCGGCGTGCGCTCCGCGGTCGCGTCGATGGGCGGCGACCTGCGGGTGGGTGGTTCCCCGCCGCGCGGGGGGTGGAGGGTCCCGGTCGAGGATCCGTGGGACGACCGCTCACGCCTGGTCGAGGTGGTGCTGACCGAGGGCGCGGTGGCGACCTCGACCACCCGGATGCGCCGGTGGCCCACCGACGACGGCGGGTGGGCGCACCACCTGATCGACCCCACCACCGGCCGGCCGGCGGCGTCGGGCCTCGCGGCCGTGGTCGTGGTGGCCGCCGAGGCCTGGTGGGCCGAGGCACTCGCGAAGGCCGCGCTGGTCGCCGGTGAGGAGGCGGGGCGGGCGTTGCTCCTCCGCCACGGCGCCACGGGCTGGCTCGTGCGCGAGGACACCGAGGTGGTGCCGGTGGGTGCCGCACCCGGGGTCGCCCGCCCGGCGCCCGCGACCACCTGAGGCGCCGGGCGACCGGGTCGGGCCCGGTGACCGCGGCTCAGGCCGGGAGGACGATCTCGGCGGCCTTGCGCAGCTCGTCGGCCGAGCCGGCATGGATGAGGATCTCGGTCACGGCGGAGTCCTTCCAGGCCGCCACCCGGTCCGCGATGCGCGCCGGGGTGCCGACGAGGGAGATCTCGTCCGCGAACTCCTGGGGTACCTCGGCGATCGCCTCGTCGCGCCGACCCTCGAAGAACAGGTCCTGGATCCGCACCGCGGCGTCGCCGAGGCCCATCCGGGCGGCGAGCTTGGTGTGGTAGTTCTGGCCCTTCGCCCCCATGCCCCCGATGTAGAAGGCGAGCATCGCCCGGGTCATCGAGAGGGCGTCCTCGATCGTCGCCGGCTCGTCGTCCTCCGTGACCTTGAACGGGCACAGGGCCGCCACCTGGAAACCGGGCTTCGCGTGGGCGAGCTGATCCGCGTACACGTCCTGGCGGAACGGCGAGTAGTAGAGGGGCAGCCAGCCGTCCGCGATCTCCGCGGTCTGGGCCACGTTCTTGGGGCCCTCGGCGCCGAGGTAGATCGGGATGTGGCGGCGCAACGGGTGCGTGATCGCCTTCAGCGGCTTGCCGAGGCCCACCGAGCCGGGGCCGGAGTAGGGGTGTTGGTAGAACTCGCCCTGGAAGTCGAGCTTCTCCTCGCGGGCCATGACCCGGCGGATGATCTCGACGTACTCGCGGGTTCGGGCGAGCGGCTTGTCCGACGGCCGGCCGTACCAGCCCTCCACCACCTGCGGGCCCGACACGCCGAGCCCGAGGCGGAGGCGACCGTTCGAGAGGTGGTCCAGGGTGATGGCCGACATCGCCGTGGCCGTGGGCGTGCGCCCGGCGAGCTGCACCACCGCGGTGCCGAGCTGGATGCGGTCGGTCACCGCGGCCAGGTAGGCGAGCGGGGTGAGCGCGTCGGAGCCCCAGGCCTCGGCGGTCCACACGCTGGTGAACCCCAGCCGTTCGGCCTCCTGGGAGCGCTCCACCCAGCCCTGCGGCGGGAGTTGGCCCCAGTAGCCGTGCATAAGTCCGAGATCCATCTGTCCGTCCCCTCGATCGTCGCGTTCTCGGAGCTCAGGTCGTCCCTGAGCACACCGAGGACCCCTATTTCCCCTGGAAGTTGGGGGTGCGCTTCTCCTTGAAGGCCCGCGGGCCCTCCTTGGCGTCCTCGGAGCCGAACACGTCCCACCCGTAGGTGAACTCGTACTCGAGCGCCTCGGTCTCCTGCATGCCGTTCGTCTCGCGCAGGGTCTTCAGCAGGGCCTGCACCGCGAGCGGGCCGTTGGCGCAGATCGCCTGGCCGATCTCCTTGGCCTTCTCGAGCGCGGTCCCGTCGGGTACCACGTGGCCGATCAGGCCGAGGTCGAGCGCTCGCTGCGCGGAGATGTGCTCGCCGGTGAGGAGGAGCTCGCAGGCGATCGTGTAGGGGATCTGCCGCGGGATACGTACCGCCGAGCCACCCATCGGGTACAGCGACCAGCGCACCTCGGAGATCCCGAACTTCGCCGACTCACCGGCGACGCGGATCTCGGTGGCGCCCAGCAGCTCGGTGCCGCCCGCGATCGCGGTGCCCTCCACCGCCAGGATGAGTGGCACGGCGGGCCGCCACGTGCGCAGCAGCGCCTTCCACGGCAGGTCGGGATCGGCGGCGAGGCGGCCCTGCACGTCGATCTCGTCGGCGGCGGCGTCGCCCTGGTGGCCGCCGGCCATCTCCTTGAGGTCGGCGCCCGAGCAGAAGTTGCCGCCGGCACCCGTGAGCACCAGCGCCCGGATGTCCGGGTCGGAGTCCGCGAGCTCCCAGGCGTCGAGCATCCGCACGAGCATCTCGCCGTTGATGGCGTTCTGACGCTCCGGTCGGTTCAGCGTGACGATGAGCAGGTGCCCGTCGCGTTCGGTCAGCACGGCCGGCATCGGCTGGCCCCCTTCGTGGTCCGGTTCGGCGTGCGGCACCCTACGCCCCGCGCTGGAACGTGTTCTAGTTGTGCCCGCAGCCGCCTAGGGTCGGGGTCATGCCCCGCGTGTACATCCACGAGTACATCGACGTCGTCGGCACCCACCGGGCCGACTACCAGCACCACATGACGGCCAACTGGGTCCCGGAGGCCGCCACCTACCGGCGCCAGCGGTGCTTCGGTGTCTTCTCCGTGGTGGGATCGACGGGCCGCTGGCCCCAGGGGGTGAACCTCTGGGAGTTCGACTCGTGGGGCGACCTGGCCCACGACTTCGGCCTGGAGTTCGCGGGCCCCACCCACCGCGACCCGGTGCTCGAACGGTGGTGGGCCGACGCCGCCACCTTCCGCACGGGTGGCAGCGACCGGATCCTCGTGGCGCACCCCGACAGTCCCGGCGTGGAGGACCACCAGGCCAACGGCGGGACCGGCGCGGTGGCCTACCTGCACGAGGTGATCGAC
Source organism: Microthrixaceae bacterium (assembly GCA_049316905.1). Taxonomy (GTDB): domain Bacteria; phylum Actinomycetota; class Acidimicrobiia; order Acidimicrobiales; family Microtrichaceae; genus CAIPVR01. The sequence goes on from JBMOJH010000009.1 coordinate 34,131, forward strand.
TGCCCGCCCGGCCGCGCCCGCGACGTGTGCGACACCGTGGTCGAGGCCGGCGCGGCCGACCACGAGCGCTTCGGCATCGAGCTCGCCGGCGCGTTCCGCACCGCGATGCACGCGGACGACCAGGTCATCGCCCTGTGGTCGTTGCCGGACTGGGACACGTGGGCCGCCTACGAGGAGGCCGCCGACGGCGGTGGGCTCGAGTTCCTGCGCCTGTGGGAGCGCATCGGCGGCGACGTGGTCGGCCGCCGCCGGATCCTGCTCGTCGACGCCGAGCTGTCGCCGCTGCGGATCGGCCGCCAGCCCACCGAGGCCGACCGGCGGTCCTGATCACACGGTCCTGAGCCGACCGCGGCCGCGCCGCGGCGCAGCGCCGCCGAACGGGCTCAGTGCCGGTGCTCGCGGCGGTCGACCCGCTTGTCCTTGGCCTCGTTGAGCTGGCGCAGGACCTCGTCCTTCACCTGGATGACCGCCGACCACAGCTCCTCCTTCTCGGAGGTGCCCACCATCGTGGGCAGGCCGGCCACGTGCAGCTCGAGGGTGACCTTCTGGCCGGGCTGGTCACGGTCCTTGGCGTGCAGGTCGAGGCGGACGCCGCTCGCCGGCTCACCGACGAGGCGGTGGTCGAGCCGGTCGAGGACCTCGACGGCCTTCTCCCGCTCGTCCTCGTGGAAGCCGTGGCCCAGGTGCAGGCACTGCGCGACGGTGGCGTCATCCGGTCCGGGGGTCGTGCTCATGGCAAGGGTTCTACCAGTGAACGGGTGACGGCTCCGAACCGGGACGGACGAGTTCCGGGAATGCATCGGGGGTCACGGGCCGGGAGTAGAGGAATCCCTGCCCCCGGGCGCACCCGGCGCCGAGCAGCGCGGCGGCCTGCTCCGGCCGCTCCACCCCTTCGGCGGTGACCTCCAGGTGCAGGCTCCGGGCCAGGCCCATCACGGCCGCCACGATCGCCACGTCCTCCGGGTCGTCGGGCAGGCCGTCCACGAAGGAGTGGTCGATCTTGACCACGTCGATCGGCAGCCGCTTCAGCAGCGCGAGGGAGCTGTAGCCGGTGCCGAAGTCGTCGATGGCGAGCCGCACGCCGGCGGCGCGGATCTCCTGGAGCACCTCGGCGGCCTCCACCGTGTCGCGCATGATCGCGGTCTCGGTCACCTCGAGGCACAGCTGCGACGGCGGCAGGCCGGTCGCCTCGAGCACCGCCCGTAGGTGCGGCACCAGGACGGGGTCACCGAGCTGGCGGGTGGACAGGTTGACCCGAAGGACGAAGTCGGCGTCGACCGCGCCCTCGGCGCGCCACTCCGCCACCTGGACGCACGAACGCGTCAGCACCTCGCGGCCGATGTCGAGCACCGCGCCGTTCTCCTCCGCGACCGGGATGAACCGGCCGCCGGCGAGCTGGCCGAGCGCCGGGTGGTTCCAGCGGGCGAGGGCCTCGGCGCCGAGCACGCGGCCGGTCGCGAGGTCCACCTCGGGTTGGTAGTGCACCTCGAGCTGTCGCCGGGCCACGAGGTTGCGCACCCCGCGGTCGAGGTCGCGCCGCTCGAGGACCTCGCGACGAAGGTGCTCGTCGAACGGCACGGCGCGGTCGCCGCCCATGGCCTTCGCCCGGTACACCGCGGCGTCCGCCCAGCGGAGCAACTCGGCCGGGTCGGTCCCCGCCGGACCCGCGGCCACGCCGATCGAGGCGGTCACCCGGCGCGCCACCCCGTCCACCACCACCGGCTCGGCGACGCAGCGCCGGACGGACTCGGCCACGGCCATCGCGGCGTGGAGGTCCGCGGGATCGAGCAGCACCGTCAGCTCGTCACCGCCGAAGCGGGCCACCACGTCGCCCGGGCGCAGCCGTTCGATCAGGCGGCGGGCCACCTCCCGCAGCAGGGTGTCGCCCGCGGCGTGACCGAAGGAGTCGTTCACGCCCTTGAAGTCGTCGAGGTCGATGAACAGCACCGCCGGCGACCCGCCCCCGGCGCCCCGCGACCCGGCCGCAGCCAACCGGGCGAGGAAGCCCGGCCGGTTCACCAACCCGGTCAGCTCGTCGTGGGTGGCGCGCCGCTCCAGCTCGATGCGGTGGCGGCGGCGCTCGGTGACGTCACGGAACACCACGAGGAGGGTCGGCTCCGGGCCGTCGAGCTCGGGCACCACGGAGACCTCGCTCGAGAAGGCGTCGCCGTTGCCGTCGAGGTGCATCTCGAGCGACTGCTCGCGTCCGGTCCTCAGCGCGGCCGCCACCGCGCCGGCGAACCGGCGCTGGGCGGGGTCGGGCATGGCCGGCCACCCGTTCACCGCCTCCAGGCCCATCGAGAGCAACCGGTCGCGGAATCGCATGGCCGCCGGGTTCGCGTAGATGACGTTGCCCGCGAGGTCGGAGCGCAGCACGGCGTCGGGCAGGGTGTCGACCAACCGACGGAACCTGCGCTCCACCCGCATGACCTCGTCGCTCGCATCCGCGAGCTCCGAGAGTGTGGTCCGTAGCGCCTCCTCCGACATCTGGCGGCTCAGGGCCCGCTCGGTCAGGGCGGCGACGGACCGCAGCGCGGTGACGTCCTCCTCCTCCCAGGTGCCGGCGCGGTGCACCCAGTCGAACCCCACCACCCCGCTGAGGCGGCCGTCGAGGGTGAACGGCACCTCGAGGATGCCGCCGATGTCCTGCTCGTCGAAGTACGCACGCTCGAGCGTCCACTCCGGGGGCAACTCGGTCACGTCGCGCACCTCGGACACGTCGAGGCGGTCGAGCAGCACCTGGATGTTCGGCGTCGACTCGATCGGGACGTCCTGCTCCACCGGCATGGTGGCCCCGACCTCCGGGGCGCACCACTCGTGGGTCATCGAGGTCGTGCCCCGGTCGTGGTCGAAGCGCAGCACGTAGGCCCGGTCGGCGTCGATGAAGCAGCCGACGCGACCGAGCACGTGGGTCAGCTCGGCGTCCGCGTGGTCGGCCGGCGCGTCGAGGAGCTGTCGGAACCCGGCCTCCACCAGTGCGCGCAACTCGTGGACCCGCGCCGCGCCCCCGGTCGTCGCCGCAGGGGCGCGGTCGTCCCCCGACGTACTTCGCACCCGGTCCACGCTATCGGGAGCCACTCCCGGAACCTCCGAGCAACGTGAGCGCCGTCGACAGGTCGACGTTGCCCCCGGTGAGCACGACGCCCACGCGCCGGCCCTCGAAGCTGTTGCCCTGCGGGCGCTGTCCGCCGAGTGCGGCGAGTGCCACCGTGCCGGACGGCTCCACCACCTGCTTGGTGCGCTCCCACAGCAGGCGCATCGCCGCGACGATCTCGTCCTCGGTGACCGTGACCACCCCGGCGGTCAGGTCGCGCAGGGCCCGGAACGTGCGCGGCGCCAGCGATGTGAGCAGCCCGTCCGCGATCGTGCGCGGAGCCGTCTGGGGCACCAGGCGACCCTCGGCGAGCGAACGAGCCGCATCGTCGGCACCCGCAGGCTCCGCGGCCCACACCTCGGTGCCGGGCGACAGCGCGTCCACCACCACGGCGGTGCCCGACATGAGACCGCCGCCCCCCACCGGCACCACCACGGCCTCGAGGCCGTCGACGTCCTCGAGCAGTTCGAGCGCCGCGGTGCCCGCGCCCGCGATCACCCGGGGGTCGTCGTAGGGGTGGACCTCCGCCGCGCCCGTGCGGGCCCGCAGGTCGGCCAGTGTCGACTCGCGGGCCGCGAGCGTGGGTTCGCAGAACACCACCTCGGCGCCGAACGCCCGGGTGGCCGCGATCTTCGTGGCCGGTGCGTTCGAGGGCATCACGATCCAGCAGGGCACGCCCCGTTCGCGTGCCGCGAGGGCCAGGGCCGCGGCGTGGTTCCCCGACGAGTGCGCCGAGACCCCGGCGGCCGCCTCGTCGTCGTCCAACAGCGCCACCGCGTTGGCCGCACCCCGGGCCTTGAACGCGCCGACGCGCTGCAGGTGCTCGCACTTCAGGTGGACCTCGGCGCCCACCCACTCGTCGACACTTCGGCTCCGCAGCACCGGCGTGCGGTGCACCCGGTCGCGGATGCGCTCCGCGGCGGCGCGCACGTCGTCCACCGTGGGCAGCTCCGTGCCGACCGTGTCGGGCGGTGCCGTGTCGGGCGGTGCCGCGTCGTTCACGGCCCGGTGGGCTCCAGGTCGGGCAGGCCGAGGCCGAGCGTGGCGGCCTCGGTGCCGCCGTCGATCTCGAGGAGCTTGCCGGTGATGAACGACCCGGCGGGCGAGCACAGGTAGAGCACCCCGGCGGCGATGTCCTCGGGGCGGCCCAGTCGCCGCAGCGGGGTGGCGTCCTCCATGGCGCGCCGGATGCCGTCGTCGGTCAGCACGGTCTCGAGCGCGGAGGTCTCGATGGACCCCACCGCGATGCCGTTCACGCGGATGTGCGGCGACAGGTCGCAGGCCATGAGCTTCGTGAGGTGGGTGAGCGCGCCCTTGGCCGTGCCGTAGGCGGCGAAGCCCCGGTCGGTCAGGCGGCCGATGGCCGAGGAGATGTTGACCACCGAGCCGCCACCGCGGGCGAGCATCGCCGGGACCGCCTGCTTGGTGAGCTCCAGCGCCGTGGTCACGTTGAAGCGGAACGCCCGCTCGAAGCTGCCCACGCTCGTCTCCAGCAGCGGTCGGGGGAAGGAGCCGCCCGCGTTGTTGACCAGTAGGTCGAGCCCGCCGAGACGCTCGGTGGCGACCTCGACCAGATCGCCGAGGCGGTCGAGCTCCATCACGTCGAACGGCACGGTCTCGGCCCGACGTCCGATGGCGCGGATCTGCTCCGCGACCTCGTCGAGCTGCTCGGGGGTGCGCGCGGCGAGCACCACGTCCGCACCGCCCTCTGCGAGGGCCAGGGCCGAGGCGCGGCCGATGCCGCGGCCGGCGCCGGTCACGAGTGCGACCTTCCCGTCGACGCGGAAGCTGTCGAGGATGCTCACGTTGGTGCTCCGTTCTGGTGGGCGTCCGGCCCGGTCCCGTCGACCAGCGCCAGCGAGTAGGTGACCACGGCGTGGGCCATGGGGTCGGGGTGTCCGTCGGAGGAGATGGCGACCTCCACCAGGGCGAGCGTGCGGCCCAGCTTCAGGAGGGTGGCGCGGGCGAGCAGGTCGCCGGGCCGCGGCCGGCGCAGGAAGTTGATGTTGAGGTTGCTCGTGACGGCCAGCGCCTGCGGTCCGATCCGGGCGAGCACCATGAGGTAGGCGGCGCCGTCGGCGAGGCCCATGAGGGTGGGGCCGCTCACCGTGCCGCCGGGGCGCAGGTCGCCGCCGCTGGTGGGCTGGCGCACGGTGACGTGCCCGGCGTCGAGCGACTCGATGCGCCACGTCAGCTCGCGCTCGAACGCAGCGTCCATGAACGCGAGCAGCTCGTCGGCCGACATGGCGAGGGCGTCGCGGTCCCGGCTCACAGCCACCCCGACTTCTTGAACCGTGTCCAGAGGAAGCCACAGATCAGGGCGATGCCGCCGAGCACCACGAAGTAGCCGTACCGGCTGCGCAGCTCCGGCATGTTGTCGAAGTTCATCCCGTAGATGCCGGCGATCATGGTCGGCACCGCGAGGATCGCCACCCATGCGGACATCTTCCGCATGTCCTCGTTCTGGCGGATGCTCACCTTGGTGAGGTTGGCCTCGAGCGCGGAGTGCAGCAGCTCGCGGTCGCCGTTGATCTGGTCCATCACCCGCTTCACGTCGTCGTTGGTGTCGGCCACGTAGTGCTGGAGCTCCGGGCCGATCACCGGGTGATCGATCGTCTTGAGCTCCGAGAGCATCTCGACCAACGGCGTGACGGCCCTGCTGAACTCGAGCACCTCGCGCTGCAGTTCGTAGATGCGCTGGGTGGGGTCGCGGCGCTGGGCGTCGGTGAAGACCTCGCCCTCGACCTCGTCGATGTCGTTGCCCAGGCCGGTGAGCACCGGGTAGTAGGCCTCGACCGCCGTGTCGAGGATCTCGTGCAGGACCGCGCCCGGCCCCAGCGCCAGGCGGTCCGGCTGGGCCTCCAGACGGGAACGGAGCGTGTTCAGCGGGACGGCGTCGCCGTGGCGCACCACCACGATGTGGCGCGGTGAGCACATCATCGTGATCTGCCCGAACACCACCTTCTCGGCGAGGTCGTCGTACCGGGCCGGCCGGAGCACCACGGTGAGCGTGTCGCCGAACACGTCGACCTTGGGTCGCTCCTCGTGGACCCGGGCGTCCTCCACGGCGAGGGGGTGCAGGTCGAACGCAGCGGCCGCCTCCGCGAGCTCGTCCTCGGTGGGGTCGAAGAGGCCGATCCACGTGAAGTCGTCCGGGCCGGAGCAGCTCGCGACGAGGTCGCCGAAGGCGCCGTCGACGTCGATGCGGCGGCCGTCGCGGTAGACGCCCCGTCCGACGATCACCCCGTCTCCCCGGCGGCGGCCCGCGACTCGCGCTCGGCCCAGCGGAACACCCCGCGGGCCATCAGCGACGACTCGGCCGCCACCCGCCCGCCGAACACCTCCGCGCGCACCGCCTGCACGGCGGGGTCGTCGGGCGCGGCCAGGGCGGCGAGCTCGGCGAGGTGGCCGGCCAGCCGCAGGTCGCCCGTGGCCGCGAGCTCGGCGGCCCGGCCGGCCAGCACGGCGGCGCCCCCGGCGAGCCCGGCCAGTTCGGCGGCCAGGTCGGCCTCGGGTGCCGGCTTGAGCGTGGCCGGGTTGCCGTCCCACCAGCCCCCGTACAGCCGCCAGAGGTTCCGCACCACGAACTCCGGCTCGTCGTACAGCGGCTGCAGCCAGGGGAGCGATGCGAGCTCGTCGGGCGGGCGGACCTCGCGCACGCACTCGTCGAGACGCGCGCCGGCGTTCATGAGCCCGAGGGTCTGCTCGACCAGCGACTCGAGGTACGCCGCCGCGGTGGTGAGCACCCGCTCGATGCGGGCCGCGCCCGCGATCGGCGGGCCGTGGCCCGGGCAGAGCAGTTCGGCGCCCAGGCCGGCCATGCGTCGTAGCGCCGCGGCCCACTCGGCGGGGTAGCGCTGGGCCTTCTGCGGGTTCCCGCAGTTGGGCGCCACCCAGATCATCAGGTCGCCGGTGCAGAGCAGGCGGCGTTCCGGCACCCACACCCAGGTGTGGTCGTCGGTCTCGCCGCGGTCGTGGTGCAGCTCCACGCGCAGGCCACGGATGTCCACCTCGAGGTCACGGCGGTAGGTGGTGTCCGGGTAGCGGAAGTCGGTGGGGAACAGCGGCGCGGCGAGACCGAACTGCCGCTGGTTGATCACGCCGTTGTACCCGGCGGTGCGGCGGTACCGGTCGAAGCGGTCGGCCACCCGCTCGTGGGCGACGACGCGCACCGGGCCGTTGGCGTCCTCGGCCTCGAACAGGGGCACACCGCCCACGTGGTCGACGTGGCCGTGGGTGTAGACCGCGGTGCGGACCGGGGCGCTGCTCCACCGACGCAGCAGGTCGTGCACCTGCCCGGCGTGGATGAAGCCGCCGGCGTCGACGAGCAGCAGTTCGCCGCCCTGCTCGAGCGCCACCACGTTGGCGAAGCTCTCGACCCATCCCACACCCGGTGCCAGCTCGTGGAACCGGCTCTCGCCGCGGGGCATCACCGGGTGGTGGTCGCCGATCGACAGCTCGCCGTCGATCACACGCCGGGAGAACTCGATCGGGTCGTCGGTGGGCTCGTTCACTGCGGCGCCGGCTGCTCCAGGAGGGCTCCGAGGTGGCCCGTCCGGTCCCCGAGTGTACGGACCAGCACCTGGGCACGGGTCACGTAACGGTGCGCGGTGTGTTCCCACGTGAAGCCGATGCCGCCGTGGTTCTGCACGTTCACCTGGGCGTTCTCGACCGCGGCGTCACCCGCCACGGCGCGGGCCGCGTGGGCGTGGAACGGCGCGTCGGCGAGCCCGTCACGCACCGCGAGCGCCGCGTAGCGCACCATCGAGGTGGCCGCCTCGGCCCGCACGGCCATGTCGGCGCAACGGTGCTTCACGGCCTGGAACGACCCGACCGGCACGCCGAACTGTTCCCGGTCCTTCGCGTACTGGTTGGACTGCTCCGCAGTGGCGGTGGCGATGCCGGCGAGTTCCGCGGCCACGAGGACGGTGCCCCGCAGCAGGAGCGCCCCGGCGTCGGTGATGCGGGCGACGGGCGCCGCGGCGCGGGCCGCGGCGGCGTCGACGGTGGCGAGCGGGACGTGCACGTCGAGCGACGGCTCGGGCCGCAGCTCGAGGCCGGCGGTGGCCACGAGCGCGGCGCCGTCGTCGCCCACCACGAGCAGCAGGTCGGCGTCGCCGTGGTCGGTGACGCGGAGCCGGTCGCCCTCCGCCTCGGCGAGGGCCACGACCGACTCACCACCCACGATCGAGGCCGCCACCTCTCCGGCGCCGGCCTCCGCGGCGAGACGGGCGCCGAGCACGGTGGCGAGGAACGGGCCGGGGGTGGCGTGGCTCCCCAGCTCGGCGAACAGCAGCGCCTCCTCCACGAGGCCGTAGCCCACGCCGCCGAGGGACTCCTCGAGGCCGAGGCCGAACCAGCCCAGCTCCGCGCAGCGGCGCCAGAGGTCCCGGTCGACCACGCTCGCGGCGCCGTCGCGGGCGGCCAGCGCGTGGAGGTCGAAGTCGGCCTCGAGCTGGGATCGCACGGTGGCGACGATCTCGTCCTGTTCGTCGGTGGGCAGCAGGTACATGGCGGGACGGTCCCTCCGGTCGTGCGGGCTCAGGCCCGGGGCAGGCCGAGCACTCGCTCGCCCACGATGTTGCGCTGGATGTCGGTGGTGCCGCCGCCGATCGTGTAGGCGAACGACTGCAGGTACGGCCCGGTCCACACGCCCTCGCCGTCGACCGGCGTGAGCCGCAGGGCCTCGGGACCGATGATGTCGAGGGCGAGTTGGTACACGCGCTGGTGCAGCTCGCCGTGGAAGAGGCGGATCATGGAGCCCTCGGCGCCGGGCATGCCGGTGCGGGCCGTGCGGGAGATGCCGGCGAGTGTCATGGCCCGCAATGCCGAGACCTCGGCCCGGACGGTGGCGAGCCGGCGGGCGAGCTCCTCGTCGCGGATCAGCGGGCGGCCGGCGGCGTCGGTGCGCTCGCGGGCCTCACCGATGAGCCGTTCCACCGTGGCGGCGAGCTCCACCTGGTCGGCCATGAAGCCGGTGCCGCGCTCGAAGCTCAGCGTGCTCATCGCGGTGCGCCAGCCGTTGTTGATCCCGCCGACGACGTTCGCGAGCGGGATGCGCACCTCGTCGTAGAAGACCTCGCAGAAGTCGGTGACGTGGCTCATCGTGCGGATCTCGCGGATCTCGATGCCGGGGGAGCGCATGTCGCAGATGACCCAGGTGATGCCCTTGTGCTTCGGGGCGGTCGGGTCGGTCCGGACCAGGAGCTCCTGCAGGTCCGCGACGTGCGCGTAGGAGGTCCACGTCTTCTGGCCGGTGACCACGAGCTCGTCACCGTCGATCTCGGCCTTGGTGGAGAGCCCGGCCAGGTCGGAGCCGGCGCCCGGCTCGGAGAAGCCCTGGCACCAGACGACCTCGCCGCGGAGGATCTGCGGCAGGTGCTCGGCCTTCTGCTCGTCGGTGCCGTTGACGATCAGCGTGGGCCCGCCGTGGTTGTTGGCAACGAAGGTGCACGAGTTGTTCAGCGTGAAGGGCGGCTCGGCCCGGGCGAACTCCTCGTACCAGATCATCTGCTGGATGTCGCTCAGGCCGCGGCCGCCGTACTCGACGGGCCAGTTGATGCCCGCCCAGCCGCCGTCGAACAGTGTGCGCTGCCAGGCCAGGTCGAAGTCGCGCATGGCCTGCCCCTCCGGCGGGCGGGCCTCCGTGGGGAGGTTCGACCGCAGCCAGGTGCGGGCCTCCTCCCGGAACGCGTGCTCCTCCTCGGTGAGGTCCAGGTCCATGGTGGGAAGCTACCCGCGGATCTGACGGGTCGTCAGAAGCGGCGGGGCACCCGCGCGGTCAGCCCGGGTCGACCGAGGTGATCCGGCAGGTGACGACCTTGACGTCGTCGGGTGCCCGGCCGGTGACCTCCCACCGGGCCGAGCCGCCGTCGGGCGCGCTCACCGAGGTGCTGCCCGAGTCGACCCGGCCGCTGCCGGAGCCCCGGAGGAACTCCACCTTCACCGTCGCGTCGGCCGATCCGCCCTCGGCCCGCAGCGTGCCGCCGGCGGACAGGGACCCGTCGGCCGCGATGGCGCAGCGGTCCACCGACGCCGTCAGGTCGGGTCCGCCGAGCACGGTGACCGCGGCCACGGCGCCGAACACGCCGAGGAGCACCGCCGTGGCGAGGAGGGCGAGGACGATCACCAGGGCCTTGGAGGTCTTCTTCGGCGCGGCGGGGCCCGGCGGCACCCCGGGCGCGGCGCCCGACACCTGGCCGGGGTAGGCCGGGGGCGCCCCGGGGGGTGCGGCACCCGGTGGCACCCCCGGACCGCCGGCGTAGGGCGGGGCGGTGGGATAGGCGCCGGGCGGGGCGGTGGGATAGGCGCCGGGCGGGGCGGTGGGAGCGGCGGCCGGCGGGGTGGGGACCGTGGGGACGGGTGTGGTCGGTGGTTCCCAGGCCGGCGGCGGCGGTGGCGTGGCGGCAGGAGGTGTCGGCGGCGCCGGTGGCGGTGCCGGCGGCGGGAAGGACGGTGGGCCGCCCGGCTGGGTCTGGTCGTCGCTCATGGTGCTCCCCGGTTCGGGCGGTCCCGATCGTACCGACGGCGGCGTCACGAGGAGTTCACCGAAGGTCCGCCCGGATTGCCACATGCACCGGAGCTGGTGGGGGTACGTTCGCCCGATCGACACGCGCACCTACGTCCTCGACACGTCGGTGCTGCTGGCGGACCCGGCGGCACTGGGGAAGTTCGAGGAGCACGACGTGGTGATCCCACTCGTGGTCCTCACGGAGCTGGAGGCGAAACGCCACCATCCGGAGCTCGGGTGGTCCGCCCGCGAAGCGCTCCGGGCCCTCGAGGCGCTCCGCGAACGCCACGGCACGCTCACCGAGCGATTGCCCGTGAACGACCGCGGCGGGACCGTGCGCGTGGAGCTCAACCACGTGGACACGTCCTCGCTGCCGGAGGTGTTCGCCTCCGGGGTCAACGACCACCGCATCCTGGCCGTGGCCCGGAACCTGGCCGACAAGGGCACCGACGCGGTGCTCGTCACCAAGGACCTGCCGCTGCGCCTGAAGGCCTCGGTGGTCGGCCTCGAGGCCGAGGAGTACCGCCACGAGCTGACCGACGCCGACGGCTGGACGGGCATCGCGCACGTCGAGGTGGCCGCCGAGGTGGTCGACCGCATCTACTCGGACCGCTCGGTCCCGTTCGCGGCGCTGGGCACGGGCGATCCCGTCCCCACCAACGCCGGACTGGTGCTGCGGTCCGTCTCGGGCGGGTCCGCCCTGGGTCGGCTCCACGGCGACGGCCGCGTGCACCTGGTGGACGGCGACCGCCACCTCTTCGACGTGCGGGGCCGCTCGGCCGAGCAGCGGGTGGCCATGGACCTGCTCGACGACCCGTCCGTGGGGATCGTGTCGCTCGGCGGCCCGGCCGGCACCGGCAAGTCGGTGCTCGCGCTCGCGGCCGGGCTGGAGGCGGTGCTGGAACGGCGCACCCAGCGCAAGGTGATCGTGTTCCGCCCGCTGTACGCCGTGGGGGGCCAGGAGCTGGGCTACCTGCCGGGCAGTGAGGCCGAGAAGATGAGCCCCTGGGCCGCCGCGGTCACCGACGCGCTCGAGGCGATCGCCGGGCCGGAGGTCATCGAGGAGGTCGTGGAACGCGGGCTCGTCGAGGTGCTGCCGCTCACCCACATCCGGGGCCGCACCCTCACCGACACGTTCGTGATCGTCGACGAGGCCCAGAACCTCGAGCGCATGGTGCTGCTCACCGCGCTCAGCCGTCTCGGCGAGGGCAGCCGCGTGGTGCTCACCCACGACGTGGCCCAGCGCGACAACCTCCGCGTCGGCCGTCGCGACGGCATCGCGTCGGTGGTGGGCGTGCTGCGGGGCAACCCGCTGTTCGGCCACGTGAGCCTCACGCGCTCGGAGCGCTCGGCGGTGGCCGCCCTGGTGAGCGACCTGCTCGACGCCGGCTGAGCTGGCGCGGGTCAGGCGATGCCGAGGGCGAGGATCGTGACGATCAGCGCGACCGCGCCCACGAAGTCCACCGACGCAGTGACCACCGGGATGCCGTAGGTGTCGGGGTCGAGGTCGGCGGACCACGCGGCGATCGTCCCGTAGTACGCGAGGCCGATCACGAACGCCACGGCCGCGGCGCCCCCGATCAGCGAGCACAGCACCATCCAGCCGAGGCCCGGACTGGATTCGCCGAGCGCGACCGCCACGTAGTGGGCCCCCACGCCGTTGAAGATGAACACCGGCAGGCCCAGGAGGGCGACCACCGATGCGTCCCGCCGCACCTCCCGGCCGGGGCGCAGCGTGGGTTCCACGAGACCGAGGTGGAGGTTCGTCGACACGCGGCTCGACAGGATGCCGCCGAGCGCGCCGGCCGAGCTCACGAACGCCGGCTCGAGCACCAGCAGCGCGGGGAGCGCCGCGAAGATCGACAGCTGCTTCTGGACCGCCACGCCGGCGAGCGTGCTGAGGACCACTGCGGCGCTGAGCACCGGCAGCGACTCCCACACGATGCGGCGCAGCTCGGCCATGCGGGACCGCAGGGCGCTCACGAACACCCCGATGCTGAGCGCCACCATGAGCCACGCCAGCACGGTGGAGACCGAGCCGCGGCCCACCAGGAAGGTGGCGAGGAACAGCGACGGGATCGTGATGACGTCGCCGAGCGTGGCGGTGGAGGGGGCGACCAGGTTGTCGAGGTCCCACCCGCGGCGGACGGCCCCGATGGTGAGCAGCAGCGTGGCGCCGAGCAGCACGACGCTGGCGAGCACGCCGCCGACCACCGAGATCAGTGCCAGGTCCAGCACCGAGATCGTGTTCTCCACGCCGAAGCCCGCCGCCACCACCCGGGCCACCACCGCGAGGCCGAGGCTCAGCACGAAGGTGAGCACGGTGGCGGCCAGCACGTTCTGGCCCATCACCGACTCGCGGCGGAACGAGACGCGGAACGTACCGGTGTGGATGCTCGTCGAGAGCCGGTTGCCCAGCGTCCCGAAGATGTTGCCCCGCAGGCCGATGGCCGCGGGCACCATCACGAGCAGGCCGGGCAGCGCCTCCAGGGTGCCGGTGATGGAGCCGAGCGTGGCGCCGGCGATGAAGCTGGTCGTGGAGTTGAGGACCAGCGCCACCATGCTCTGGCGCGCCGCGCCGCCGGTCGGACCGAGGAGGTCGACCAGTCGGCGGCCCAGGTCGAGGGGCCACCGCAGGGGGGCGGGGAGGTGGCGGGCCATGGGTCCATCTTGTGCCGGGGGGCCGGGGCGGCCCGGCTCAGCCGTCCACCTCGGCGAGCACCCGGTCCAGCATGGCGGTGGCCACGTTGTCGTCCTCGGGGAACATGGCCTCGCCGCGGAGCGCGTCGGCCTGGCAGATCCGCATCATCACCACCGCGTACCGGTGCGCGGCCCACACCGTGTACCAGCCGAGGTCGCCGACGGTGCGGCCCGACGCCTGCTCGTAGTGCGCGACCACGTCCTCCATGGGAAGGAAGCCGGGGAGGTTCGGGGTGTCGAGCTCGGTGGAGAAGAAGCGCTCGAACAGGCACCACCAGGCCAGGTCCACCTCGGGCGGGCCGAGGGTGGCCATCTCCCAGTCGAGGACGGCCACCGGCCGGTGGTCCACGAACATCATGTTGCCGATGCGCGAGTCACCCCAGTTGAGCACCGGGTCGGGCTCGGGCTCGGGCCGGTGGTCGCGGAGCCAGCGGGCGGTGGCGTGCAGGCGCGGGTGCGGGTGGTCGCCCCGGCCCCACTCGAGGAACGCCTCGTAGAAGCCGAGCTGCTGGTCGAGGCCGGTCGCGCCGTGGCGGCGCTGGTCGAGGATGTCGAGGCCGGCGGCGCGCCAGTCGATGGCGTGCAGGCGGGCGAGCACCTCCACCCCCGACAGCTGCAGCGTGCGCTGCTCCTCCGGCGTGGACTCCTCGAGCAGCCAGCCCTGCATCGTGTAGGGCAGTCGGTCGGGCGGGACCTTGCCCTCCACGCGGCCCATCACGAAGAACTCGTTGCCGATCCACGACGGGTCGGACTCGTACCAGCGCAGCGGTGGCAGCGGCACGTCGGACGCCGCGCCCACCCGCAGCATCACCTCGTACTGGAGGCCCAGGTCGTAGGTGGGGAACACGGTGTGGCCCCCCGGCGCGGTGCGCAGCACCAGCTGCTCCACCTCGGTGGTGCCCCCACGGGTCCACGTGGCGTCGAACATGACCGTCTCGGACGAGTGGCCCGTGGCCTCCGGCGCGTCGAGGTCGGTCACCTCGACCGACCCGGCCCCCTCGAGTCGCGTGGCGAGCCAGTCCTCCAGCCGGCCCTTGAGGGCCTGCGGGTCGAACCCGGTGCTGCTCGGCATGACGTACCCCCGGCGTCGTCGGGGTCCCGCGGTGGTGACCCGGCGGCACCCTACCGGGCTGTCGCGGTCAGTTCGCGGGTCGCACGCGGGCGCCGCCGGTCTCGATCCCGTCGTCGATCCACGAGAACGTGTCCTCGGCGATCGCGGGGGCGAGGGTGAGGCCGCGGCTGCCGCCGCCGGTGACCACGAACACCCCTTCGTCGACCGCCTCGCGGTACCAGAGCCGTCCGTCGGTGCACTCGTGGTGCACTCCGTCCCAGCGTCGCGTCACCGGCGGCAGCTCCCGGCCCAGCAGCGCCGTGAGCGCCTCGGTCAGGTGGTGGAACGGCCGCTCGCTCAGGTCGAAGCCGAACGGCTCCTCGTACTCCCGGGTCTCGCCCACGGTGAGCGCGCCGGAGGAACGCTGCGCGCACCGCAGGTGGACGTGGAACTCCTCCACCACCGGGGGCGCCGGCGGCAGGAACGACCGGGCCGGTACGTCGTAGCCGGGGTTCCAGCGGAGCGCGTCGGCGTCGGTGATGATCGTCCCGAGCCGCTCGTCGAGCGGTGCGGTCTGCAGCATCTGCAGCCGCACCCGCCGCAGCGGCGCCCGCCCCAGCACCATGGTGGCCAGGGTCGACGGCCGGGCGCCCGGGCAGACGAGCACGATGTCGCCCCGGTGGACCTTCCCGGTGGTGTCGATGACCTGACCGGGGCCCACCTCCCAGACCTGGCGGCCGCCGAGGAACTCGTAGGTGCCGTCCGAGCCGACCAGCTCGCGCAGCGCCGGGAGGGTCAGCCGCGGTTCCACCACCGCGTCGAGGCGGCAGGCCAGCGCGCCGAGCACCTCGCCCCGGATGATCGGGAAGTTCTCGGCGACCACGCTCGCCGGGAGGAAGCGGAGCCCCCGACGTTCGGCGTCGCCGCGGGTGAGGACCTGGTCGAACACGGCGAGGTGCTCGGTGCGGGTCGCGATCGTGAGCGATCCCTCCGCCCGGAAGCCCATGCCCGGCGCCCGCGAGGCGAGGTCGCGCCACAGTTCCCGGGCCCGGAGCGCCACGTCGAGCTCGAGGCCCGGCGCACGGCCGGACACCCACAGCTCCCCGATGTTGCGGACCGTCGCGAGCTGCGGCTCCGGGTCCACGTCGAGCTGGAGGACGTCCCACCCGCGCCGATGGGCCTCCACCGCGTGCAGGGTGCCGAGGATGCCGCCCCCCACCACGATCGCTCGACCCACCCGGGCAGGGTACTCGTGGCGGTCGAACTCAGCCGGTGGCGATTCCGGGCCTCGGCGGGTCGTTCCGGTGGATCGGTTCGGGGGGGAACGCCCGGATGTTCGCGAGACGCGGGTCGGTGTGGGCCATCCGCAGCGCGAGGAGCCGCTGCGCGTACCCGAGGATCCGGCCGGCGAGGGCCGGGTCGCCGGCGCGGTCGACGAGCTCGTCGGGGTCCTCGTCGAGGTCGAAGAACAGGGCCGGGAGCCCCCCGGAGAACTGCACGTACTTGCCGTGTCGGTCCCGCAGCACGCTGATCGCGCACTCGTCCTGGCGGAGCCCGAACAGCTGCTCGATCACGAGCGACGTGGGGTCGCGGAAGTCGAACTCCACGTGCACCGCGTCGCGCCAGCGGTCCGGTGCCGCCCAGCCCCTCAGGTCCTGCTCCAGGAAGGGCCGGAGGGACGCGCCGTCACAGAAGTCGGGCACCTCCGCGCCGCACAGGTCCAGCACCGTCGGCAGGATGTCGACGTTCTCGGTGAAGGCCTCGACCGTGCGCCCGGGGGCGGCCACCCGACCGGGCCAGCGGACGAGCAGCGGGATCCGGTAGCTGGCCTCGAAGAAGCCGAGCTTCTCCACGAGCCAGTGGTCGCCCAGCTGTTCGCCGTGGTCCGAGGTGACGATCACGAGCGTGTCGTCGGCCTGGCCGGACCGCTCGAGGCCGTCGAGGAAGCGGCCGAGCTGGTGGTCGACCTCGGTGATCATCCCGAAGTAGGTGGCCTGGAGCTGGCGCTGGTCGAGCTCGTCGGCGGGCGACGGCACCACCCCGAGCGCGCCCAGCAGGAACGGGTGCACCGCCGCCTCGGCCTCGGGGTCCGTGTGGCGCACGGCGGGCGGCACGTCGGCCGGGTCGTACATGTCGTGGTAGGGGGCGGGCGCGAGGTAGGGCGGGTGCGGGCGCAGGTAGGACAGGTGGGCGAACCAGGGCTCGGG
Source organism: Microthrixaceae bacterium (assembly GCA_049316905.1). Taxonomy (GTDB): domain Bacteria; phylum Actinomycetota; class Acidimicrobiia; order Acidimicrobiales; family Microtrichaceae; genus CAIPVR01. The sequence continues at coordinate 50,693 of JBMOJH010000009.1, forward strand.
GTCCGGGCCGAGGTCGTCGAGCCACTCGAGTGCAGCTTCGGTGATGAACGCGGACTCGGTGTGCTCGGCGCGGTAGACCGCGGGCGGCCACGTGGCGCCGCGACCGGGCGGCACCTCCACGTCCGCGGGGAGGTAGATGTCGAGCAGGTCGTCGGGGATGTCGTAGCCGGCCGCCCGGAGCCACTCGATCCACGGCTCGATGCCCTCGTCGAGCAGCACGCCGAGCTCGAAGCCGCTCATGGGCTGCTCCCAGTGCGTGCGGCGGGGGTCCCCGGGCGCAAGGGTCGCGGGGTCGAGCGCGGTGTCGGTGTAGCCGAACAGCGTGGGCCGGTAGCCGAGGGCGCGGGCCAGGCGGCTGAGCATGGGCAGGCCATCGGCGAGCGGCGCTCCGTTGGAGGTGACGCGGTGGTTCATCTGCCACAGGCCGGTGAGCAGGCTGGCGCGGCCCGGGGCGCACGGCGCGCAGTTCGCATAGTGGTTGGCGAAACGGACGCCGTCGGCGGCCAGGCGGTCGAGCGTGGGCGTGCGCACGAGGGGATGGCCGGCCACGCCCAGGCAGTCGGCGCGGAACTGGTCCAGTGTGACCAGCAGGACGTTCGGTCGCCGGGTGGGCTCGCTCACCACCACAGTGTGCCCCGCGGACCGATCGGCGGTCCCGCCGGAACTAGAACGCGTTCCAGTCGCGCCGGTACCGTGGCCCGATGGCTGACGCACCCTTCGCCGGCATCGGCATCATCGACACGATGATGGACCTGCCCTTCGCCGACGTGAAGGAGGTCTACGAGTTCCTCACCCCGCAGCTGCGCGACCGCGACTCGCGGGAGGAGTTCGAGTTCCCGGTCGAGTACATGTTCAAGGACGTCCCCAAGGCCGCGGCCGCGGCGTCCGACCCGGTCGACCACACGCTCGCGCTGATGGACCACTACGGGATCGAGCGGGCACTGATCGGCGCCGGTGGCGACAACGGCGACCGTGCGCTGCGCTCGCACCCCGACCGGTTCCTCCCGTCGATCGGGGTCGACCCGAACGAGGGGATGAAGGCGGTCGACGCGATCCGCAAGGCCTACGAGACGTACGGCCTGCGTGCGCTCGCGGGGTTCCCGGCCGGTTGCTCGCCCCAGGTGCCGATCGACGACAAGCGCTGGTACCCGATCTACGCGACGTGCTGCGAGCTGGGCATCCCGGTGTTCATGTGCACCGGCGTGCCGGGACCCCGGGTGCCGATGGCGTGCCAGAAGGTCGAGCTGCTCGACGAGGTGTGCTGGTTCTTCCCCGAGCTCACGATCGTGATGCGTCACGGCGCCGAGCCGTGGGAGGAGCTCGCGGTGAAGCTCATGCTCAAGTGGCCGAACCTGCACTACTCCACCAGTGCGTTCGCGCCGAAGTACTACCCGAAGGCGATCATCGACTACGCCAACACCCGCGGCGCCGACAAGGTGATCTACGGCGGCTACTTCCCGATGGGCCTGACGTTGGAGCGGATCTTCGCCGAGCTGCCGGACGTGCCGCTCAAGGATGAGGTCTGGCCGAAGTTCCTGCGCGACAACGCAGCGCGGGTCCTCCGTCTCGACGACTGACCCCCGCCGCCCCCACTCCCCGGCTCTGTGATGCTGCTGACGATCTATTGGTCGTCAGCAGCATCACAGAGCGGGTTGGGGGTCAACGTTGCTGGTGCTCGACGACGTCGATGGCCACGGAGGTGGCCGCGGCCACGACCGGGTCGATGCCGTTGCAGCGCACGCCGTAGGTCTCCCGCACGGTCACCCACGAGCGCGAGGCCTGGGCGACGGCGGTGCCCGACGCGTCGGTGATCGTGAACTCGTGGTCGACCACGTCACCGGTCACGTCGAGGTCGCCGTCCGTGTCGCCCTCGATCCGCCAGGTCTCGTTGAGCGGCATGAAGTTCGCCTTGCGGATGGTCACGGTCGGGTGACCGGGGCGGTCCAGCTCGAACGTCGGGTGCACGTGCATCGCGGGGCGCACGAGCGTGGCCGCCGTGGCGCCCGCGGGGTCGAGGAAGGTCCACGTGCCCTTTCCGAGGCCCACGTGGTATTTGACGGTCCAGGCCGTGGACCCGTCGGGGGTCTGCACGGTGAACCCGTCGAGGGACGCGAGCCGGCGGTGGATCAGCAGTTCGGTGGTGGTGGCGGTGTCGTTCGACATGGCCTCCAGCGTGCCGAGCGGTCCCCACGGTTCCACCGGCCGGTCGCCGAATGGTCCGGTCGGCCCACCCGGGTGCGAGACCGAACCGCAGCGCGCCCGTAACGCCGGGGAAACCACCGACCGTCACGCTGGAGGACATCGGCCCTCCACCTCACCCCTCCGCCGATCCCGTCGACATCCAGACCCGGCTGATCCCGCCGGTGGATCCCCACGTGATCGTGCTGTTCGGCGCGACCGGCGACCTCGCGCGCCGCAAGCTCCTACCCGGCCTCTACCACCTGAGCGCGGCGGGCCTGCTCGAGCGGTTCCGGATCGTCGGCACCGACCTGGGCGATCTCGACGACGACGCGTTCCGGGCGGTGGCCACCGGGGCGATCGAGGAGTTCGCCCGCCGGAAGGGCACCGCCGAGGAGGTGGCCCGCTTCTGCGAGCACCTCACCTACTGCCCGGGCTCGACCGGCCCGGAGGGGCTCGCCCGCACGGTGAAGGCAGCGGAGGAGGCGCTGAGCTGGGAGCACGCCGCGGAGCCGCGCCGACTCCACTACCTGAGCGTGCCGCCGGCCGCGGCGCTCGACGTGGTGGCGCTGCTCGACGAGGCGGGGCTCGTGCACCAGAGCCGCATCATCATGGAGAAGCCCTTCGGGACCGACCTGCGCTCGGCCCGGGCCCTCAACGCGGCCCTGCACCGCACGTTCCGCGAGGACCAGATCTTCCGGATCGACCACTTCCTCGGCAAGGAGGCGGCCCTCAACATCCTCGCCTTCCGGTTCGCGAACGGCCTCTTCGAACCCATCTGGAACCGCCAGCACATCGACCACGTCCAGATCGACGTGCCGGAGACGCTCGACCTCGGCCGCCGCACCGCGTTCTACGAGTCGACCGGCGCCTACCGCGACATGGTGGTCACGCACCTGTTCCAGATCCTCGCCTTCATGGCGATGGAGCCGCCGACCGACCTCACGCCCGGCGCCATCAGCGAGGAGAAGAACAAGGTGTTCCGCTCGATGTTGCCGATCGAGCCGACGTCGGTGGTCCGCGGCCAGTACCAGGGTTATCTGGCCGAGCCGGGCGTTCACCCCCACAGCGACACCGAGACCTTCGTGGCGCTCCGTTGCGACATCGACAACTGGCGCTGGGCCGGGGTGCCGTTCTACCTGCGGACCGGCAAGCGCATGGCCGAGGGCGCCCGCATCATCTCGATCGCGTTCCGGGAGCCGCCGCGGTCGATGTTCCCGACGGGCTCCGGGGTGGGCGCGCACGGCCCCGACCACCTCACCTTCGACCTCGCGGACGCCTCCAAGCTGTCGCTGTCCTTCTACGGGAAGCGACCAGGGCCGGGCATGAAGCTCGACAAGCAGAGCCTGCAGTTCTCCCTGCACCCCGACGCGGACGTCCTCGAGGCCTACGAGCGGCTGATCCACGACGCCATGGGCGGCGACCACACCCTCTTCACCACGAGCGACGGCATCGAGCGTCTGTGGGAGGTCTCCGCGCCGCTGCTGGCCGATCCGCCGCCGGTCCGGCCGTACGCCCCGGGCGCGTGGGGTCCGAACGCGATCCACCAGCTCGTGGCGCCGCACGCCTGGCGGCTCCCGTTCGAGCGGGCCTGGCGCGAGGACTGACGGGTCAGACCGCGGCGAACGTGGTGGCCACCACGTCGCGCTGGTGCCACACCGACACGTCACCCGCGAGGTCGAACGTGGCGACCGCCGCCGGGGCGCCGGCGCAGCCGCCCACCTCCGCGCGGAACGCGCCGGGCTCGCACACGAGGTCGAAGTCCTCGTCGAGGAACGCGAGCCGTGACGGGTGCAGGGTGAAGGTCACCCGCGCCGACGCGCCCGGCGGGAGCGTCACGCGGCCGAATCCGACGAGCTGGCGTTCCGGGCGGGCCACCGACGCCGTCTCGTCGTGCACGTAGCACTGCACCACCTCGTCGCCGGTGCGATCCCCGGTGTTCGTGACGGTCACCGCCATGGAGGTCGGCTCCATGGTGGAGCCCTCCTCCACGGCGAGGTCGGTGTAGCCGAACGTGGTGGTGGTGAGCCCGAACCCGAACGGGTGCAGCGGGCCCGACGGCGAGTCGGTGTAGTCGCCCCAGAACTGGCTGCGCCCGCCGCCCGCGCGGTGGTTGTAGTGCACCGGCACCTGGCCGACCGTGCGGGGCAGGCTCACCGGCAACCGGCCCGACGGGGCCACCGCACCGAGGAGCACGTCCGCGATGGCGGCGCCGCCCTCCACGCCGGGCACCCAGGCGAGCAGCGTGGCGCCGGAGCGCTCCTCCACGGCGTCGAGCGTGTGCACCCGCCCCGAGACCACCACGGTGACGACGGGAGTGCCCGTGTCCGCGCAGGCCTCGGACACCGCGTCGAGCAGCTCGAGCTGCACGCCGGTGAGATCCAGGTCGGTGGCGTCGCGGGCCTCACCGACCGTGGCGTCGAGCGTGAGGCCGCTCCGACCACCCAGGCAGACCACCGCCAGGTCGGCGTCCGCGGCGACGCGCGCCGCGGCCTCGATGCCCGAGCGGTCATGACCGGTCACCGCGCACCCCGACTCGTGCAGCACCTCCACCTCGGTGCCGAGGAGGGCGGCGCGCAACCCGGCGAGCGGGGTGACGATGTCGGGCAGGTACGGCCCGGGGGCGAACGCCCCGCCGGCCTGCGGGAGCAGGTCACCACCGGCCCCGGTGGACGCGTCGCCGTAGATGATCTCGAGGTGCGCGGGGTAGTGGTAGTCCCCCTCGAGCAGGCGGGGGTCGTCCGCGGTGGGGCCCACCACGGCCACCCGGCGCAGTGTTCCCGGGTCCACCGGGACCGTGCCGTCGTTGTCGAGCAACACGAGCGACTCCACCGCGGCGCGGCGGGCGAGCGCCCGGCCCTGCGGGGTCCCGAACGCCTCCGCGGCCGCGTGCTCCTCCACGTAGGGGAACTCGAACAGGCCCAGTTCGAACTTCTGGTGCAGCACGCGGCGCACCGACACGTCGATGAGCTCCTCGGGGATGACGCCGGCCTCGACCAGCGGCGGGAGCTGGGCGTAGCAGTCGAGCGACGGCATCTCCACGTCGAGGCCGGCCAGCAGCGCCTTGGCCGCGGCCACGGCCTTCGTGGGCGCCACGCGGTGGTGCGTCTCGAGGAGCGCCACGGCGAAGTAGTCGGCCACGACCGTGCCGTGGAACCCCAGCTCGCCGCGCAGGAGCTCGGTGAGGATGCGGGGCGAGCCGGCGCAGGGGAGCCCGTCGACCGAGGAGTAGCTGTTCATCACCGACGCGAGGCCGGCGTCGCGGATCGCGGCCGCGAACGGCTCCGCGAACACCTCGCGCAGTTCGCGTGGACCGAGCTGGACCGGGCCGTGGTTCAACCCGCCATCGGGCAGGCCGTAGCCGAGGAAGTGCTTCGCGGTGGCCACGACCGCGTCGGCGAGTCCCGACCGGTCCTCCGCCGTGGTGTTCTGCATGCCGCGCACGTACGCCACGCCCAGCTCGCCGGTGAGCACCGGGTCCTCGCCGTAGGTCTCCTCCACGCGCCCCCAGCGCGGGTCGCGGGCGATGTCGAGCACCGGGGAGAGCGTCTGGCGAGCGCCCACCGCGACCATCTCGGAGCGGATGTGGGTGGCGACGGCCCGGATGAGGTCGCGGTCCCACGTGGCGCCCAGGCCGATGGCCTGCGGGAACTGCACGGCGTCGCGGGCGCAGAACCCGGCCACCGCCTCCTCGTGGATGATCGCCGGGATGCCGAGGCGCGTCTCGTTCACCAGCCAGTGCTGGAGGTGGTTCGCGAGCCGGGCCAGCCCCGTGGGCCGGAGCCCGGTGGAGGCCGCGATCCGGGTGACCTGCCCGGTGCCGTGGGGCATGAGGCGCGCCGCGGCCGCCGGTGAGAACGCGTCGCTCTCCACCAGCTGGGTGGACCACACGCAGCCGAGCTGGGCGAGCTTCTCCTCGAGGGTCATCCGGGCGAGGAGCTCCTCCACCCGCGGGTCGTCGTCGGGTGGCGGATGGTGCTCGGCCGGGCTCATGGGCCCCGATCTTGGCAGGGCGGGCGCGGCTCAGGGGACGGGCTCGGTGGCCTCGGCCACCTCCGGCCGGTCGCGCGCGTCGCGGACGATCACCGCGCCCAGGGCGACCATCACCACGCCGATCCCGGCCACCTGCACGGCGGTGACCTGCTGGCCCAGCGCGGCCCACGCCACCGCGGTGGAGATCGCCGGCATGGCCAGGGTCACGAGTGACGCCAGCACCAGCGTCACGTGGGCGTGCGCCCAGTTCATGAGCACATGGCCCGATCCGGCGACGAGGACGATCAGCAGGATCCGGAGGGCGGTGCCCCCGTCGAGCCGCCCGTCGGTACCGCCGAGCGAACCGCTGAACAGCGCGAGCGGTGCCACCACGAGGAATGCCACGAGCTGGTTCACGGTCATGTACTCGAAGGTGCCGAGCTGCTCGCGGGCCCGCTTCGAGGTGACGAAGTACGCGGCCCAGGCCAGGAGCGCGAGCACGGCGAACAGGTCGCCCAGCCGGGTGCTGTCGCCCACCACGGGCGCACCGAACGCCACCATCGCCACGCCGCCGACCGACACGGCGGTGGCCACCAGGTGCCGGGGCCGGATCCGCTCGCCGAACATCGCGGCGGCGAAGCCGAGCAGCACGAGCGGCTGCAGGGCGCTGACGGTGGTGGCGGTGGCCACGCTGGTGAGCCGCACCGCGAGGAAGAAGGCGGCGATGTCGGCGCCGTAGGCCACGCCGCCGGCCCAGCCGAAGCGGAACGTGGCCCGGGTGAGGCGACGGCCGGACGCGTACAGCGCGACCAGGTAGATCACGGTGCCGAACCAGAGGCGGTGGAACGCGATGGCCAGTCCGTTCATCGGGACCGAGGCGATGATCACGTTGCCGACGCCCCACGCCACCACGGCCCAGACCGCCGCGGCCACGCCGGCGGGCTCGTTGCGCGGTGCGGCTACGTTCGGACCATGGCTGACGTCGTGATCTTCCACAATCCGAACTGCTCCACGTCGAAGTACGCAGTGTCGCTCGCCGCCGACCTCGGCGTCGACGTGGAGGAGCGGCGCTACCTGCTCAAGGCCCAGCGCCCCACCCGCGACGAGCTCAAGGTGCTGGTCGGCCAGCTCGAGGATCCGGCGACCGACCTGGTGCGCCGCGACGCGAACTTCGCCAAGCTCGGACTCACCGACGGCGACGTGGCGACGGCCGCACAGGTGGTCGACGTGCTGGCCGAGCACCCGGCGCTGCTGCAGCGCCCGGTGCTGGTGAAGGGCGGGCGGGCGATCATCGGCCGCCCGAAGGACCGCGTGGAACCCTTCCTCACGAGCTGACCGTGCCGGGCGCGTCCGGGATGGTGCGCGGCGGCACTCCCACCCGACGCGCGCCGGTCGAACGTGCGTACGATCGCGATCCATGGGAGTCGATGCGTTCGAGGAGGCCGTACGGGTGGTCGACGAGCTGGCCGATGCCGGCCGTCGGCAGGAGCTGAGCTCGGGGGAGTTCACCAACGGGGTGGTGGACGCGTTCCTCGAGTACCTGCGCCACGAGGACCCGCGGGACGAGCCGCACCTGCTGGTCGACTACGCCGTGGCCTGCGCCGAGGAGCTCGGGGGCCTGCGGCTGTTCGCCGACCGCCTGCTCGCCGCGGAGGTGGAGCGGCTGCTCGGGTGGTGCCTGGCCCGGCAGGGTCGCCGGCTGGAACTCGACGCCCTGCTCCGCGACCTGTCCGAGCGGCTCACCGAGGGCGACGACGTGGCGCGCACCGAGCTGTTCGAGCTGTGCCGCGACGGCGAGGACCTCCGCCCGGCGTTGTTCGCCCCCGTCGGGTGGGGCATCGAGGTGCTGCGCCTGGCCCACCGCTTCGGCCAGGCCCGGGCGCTCCACGCCGCGCTCGATCCGCGATTCCCCGGGCGGCTCGCCTCGCCCCGACGTGACGAGGGCGACGCGTACGCCGTGGCCCTCGACGCGCTGGCCCACCTCGCGGTCGACCCCTGCCGGCCCGACACCGCCACGGTGGCCCGGCGGTGCCTCGTCGACCTGGTGCGCCACCACCGCACCGCGCCCGACGCCGCGGTACGGGTGCCGCCGCACCGGCTCGACGCGGAGGACCGCGAGGTGCTGCTGGTGGCGCTCGAGGCCCGGGACGAGCTGGAGGCGCGCTGGGCCGCCGAGGGCTACGAGTGCGACGGGCTGCGGCGGGGCACCCTCATCGTCCGCACGCTGGTGTGGCAGGCCGCCGACTGCGTGCACGCCGACCTGGTGACCAGCAGCTGAGCCGGTCGTTCAGGGGAGTCGGGTCGTTCA
>JBMOJH010000010.1:0-58148 GCA_049316905.1 Microthrixaceae bacterium
GGCCGTGGCCGTGTGCGCCGCGTCGGCCGCGGCGCGGGCGTGGTAGCTCGAGCGGGTGAACGGGCTGGACTCCACGTGCGCCAGGCCCAGGTCGTGGCCGCGGCGGGCGAACCGCTCGAAGTCCTCCGGCGTCCACCAGCGGGCCACCGGCAGGTGGTGCGAGGTGGGCCGCAGGTACTGCCCGATCGTCACGATCGACACGCCCACCGCGGCGAGGTCGGCCAAGGTGGCGACGATCTCGTCCTCGGTCTCGCCCATCCCGACCACCAGCCCGGACTTCGTGGTGACGCCGGCCGCGGCGGAGCGGCCCAGGAGGGCGAGCGACCGGGCGTACCCGGCGGACGGGCGCACCGCCCGCTGCAGGCGCGGCACGGTCTCCACGTTGTGGTTGACCACGTCGGGCCGACTGTCGAGCACCACCCGCAGCGCGTCGGCCGACCCCTTCAGGTCGGAGACGAGCACCTCCACCCGTGTGCCGGGCCGCCGGTCGCGTACGGCGCGCACGGTCGCCGCCACGTGGGCCGCTCCGCCGTCGGGGAGGTCGTCACGCGCCACCATCGTGACCACGGCGTGGTCGAGGGCCAGTCGCTCCACGGCCTCCGCCACGCGGGCGGGCTCGTCGGGGTCGAGATCCTCCGGCCGCCGGGTGTCGACCAGGCAGAACCCGCACGCCCGCGTGCAGCGCTCGCCGCAGACCATGAACGTGGCGGTCCCGTCGGCCCAGCACTCCGACAGGTTCGGGCACCCGGCCTCCTCGCACACGGTGACCAGGTCGAGGTCCCGCAGGGTGCGACGCACGCCGAGCACGCCGGCGTCGTGGCGGACCGGCGCCCGCATCCACTCCGGCTTGGCGTCGGTGAGGGCCACGCCCCCGGCCACGCCGGCCTCGGCGAGGCGGCCGAGCAGTCGCACCGACGTGCCCGACGCCGGGGCGTCGCCCGCCGCGCGGTTGGCCCCGGTGGTGCGCTCGCCCGGTCCGAGCCCGCGGGAGAACGGCGCCAGGTCCGACCCGTCGGGGGCGGTGCGCCACACCACACCGGCGTGCTCGACCACGTTCGGCGCCCACCGCTCGGCGAACGCCGTGGCGAACCGCTCCGCCACCGTTCGCAGGTCCACCTCGACGCCCTCTGCGGCGAGCGAGGTGACGCCGTGCTCGGTGATCCCGCAGGGGACGATGTGGGCGAAGTGGCCGAGGTCGGGCGCCACGTTCACGGCCACGCCGTGCAGCGACCGGCCCCGCTCCACGCGCACCCCCACCGCGGCCACCTTGCGCGGGCGGTCGGAACGGGGCGCGACCCAGACGCCAGGGAACCCGTCGAGGCGGCCCACGTCGTGCAGGCCGACCCCCCGCAGCGTGTCGATCACCGCCTGCTCGAGCGTGGCCACGTAGGCGGGGACGTCGGGCAGCGATCCGCCGCCCTTCCCCGGGAGGTGGAGGATCGGGTACGCCACCAGCTGGCCGGGGCCGTGGTAGGTCACGTCGCCACCGCGGTCGACCGCGACCTCGTCGATGCCCACCGCAGCGGGGTCGACCAGCACATGGGACCGGTCCGCGTGACGGCCGAGGGTGAACGTGGGTGGGTGCTCCAGCAGGAGCAGGTGGTCGTCGGGGGACGGCCCTGCGTGGAGCGCCTGCTGGAGGGACCAGGCCTCCCGGTACTCCACGCGGCCGAGCCACCGCGTCCGCAGCGGCACCCCCGTCCCGGTCAGCAGATCCGCGGCCGGTCCGACGGACGGATCGGAGGGTGCGACGGGGACGGTGGCCATGCGGGGTCGGCCTAGAGCTCCGCGGCCCAGTCGCGGGTCTCGATGATCTCGCGCACCCGGGCCAGGAAGGCGGCCGCGTACGCGCCGTCGAACGCCCGGTGGTCCCACGAGAGCGTGAGGTTGCCCACGGAGTGCACCGCGATCGACTCGTTGCCCCAGGCGTCGGTGACCACCACCGGCTTCCGGGCCACGCCGTCGGTGGAGAGGATCGCCACCTGCGGCTGGCTGATGATCGGCGCCACCACGAGCGTTCCGTAGCTGCCGGAGTTCGAGATCGTGAACGTGCCGCCCGCGAGCTCGTCGGGACCGAGCGCCTTGGAGCGGGCCCGGGTGGCGAGGTCGTGGATGTCCCGGGCGATGGCCCGGAGCCGCTTGTCGTGCGCGTCGCGCACCACCGGCGCCAGGAGGCCCTGGTAGTCGAGGTCCACGGCGATCGCGAGGTGCACCTCGTTGTGGAGCACCACCACGCCGTCGCCCATCGAGGCGTTCATGTGGGGGAACTCCCGCAGCGCGTCGATCACCGCACGGGACACGAACGGCAGGTAGGTGAGGGAGAAGCCCTCCTCCTCGCGGAACGCGGCGCGCTCCTCGCGGCGCACCCGCTCCACGGCCTCGTAGTCGACCTCCACGATCGTGATCGCGTGGGGCGCGGCGGCCTTCGAGGCGACCATGTGGTCACCGGTCATGCGGCGGATCTTGTTGAGCTCCTCGACCGTGTCACCGGTCCCGGGCCGGAGCGGGGCGACGCTCGGAGGGGCGGGCGTGCTGCGGACCGGGGTGCCGGGGGCCGCCGGCGCCGCAGCCGGTGCCGTGGGCGCCGCGGCGCCCACGGCGCGGGCATCGATCGCGTCGAGCACGTCCTCGCGGGTGATGCGGCCACCCACGCCGGTGCCGGTGATCGAGGCGGGATCGAGTCCGTTCTCCTCGACGAGCCGCCGGACGAGCGGCGACAGCAGCTTGCCCCCACCGCTGCCGGGCGCCCCGGTGGCCGGAGCGGGCGCCGCGGGAGCGGGGGCAGGCGCTGCGGGAGCGGGGGCAGGCGCTGCGGCCGCGGCCGGGACCGCAGGAGCGGGAGCGGGCGGCGCGGGAGCGGGTGCGGGCGCCGCGGCCGGGACCGCAGGAGCGGGAGCCACCGGGGCGGGCGCAGGGGCCGGGGCGGGCGCAGGGGCCGGCTCCGGGGCCGGTGCCGCAGCGGGCGCCGGCGCAGGGGCGGCGGCCGGCTCGGGCGCCGCCGCCGGGGCCGCGCCCTCGCCGCCGAGGACCGCCAGCACCGTGCCGACGTCGACGGTGTCGCCCTCCTGGACGCGGATCTCGGCGATCACGCCGGCCGACGGCGACGGCACCTCGGTGTCGACCTTGTCGGTGGAGACCTCGAAGAGCGGTTCGTCCTCCGCCACGGCCTCGCCCACGGCCTTGAACCAGCGGGTGATGGTGCCCTCGGTGACGGACTCGCCGAGCTGCGGCATCACGATGTCGGCCATGTCAGTGCCTTTCGGGTGGTGTTCCCCTCGGGTCCGGCGGCGTCGCCGGCCCGTCTACTTGTCTCGAACTTGTCGCTCGGGCCAACCGGACGTCGGCGGGGCCTGTTCCCCGCCGCCGGTCAGCCGTGCAGCGAGCGCCCGGTGAGGGCCAGCACGGACTCGCCGAAGAGCTCGGTGAGCGTCGGGTGCGGCTGCAGGAACTCGGCCACCTCGTCGACGGTGGCCTCCCAGTTGACGGCCAGGTACCCGCCCGAGAGCTGCTCGGTGACCCACGGCCCCACCATGTGGACGCCGAGGATCCGCCCGCCGGTGCCGTCGTCGTTGCGCTCGGCGATGATCTTCACGAGGCCGTCGGTCTCACCCAGGATCTGCGCCCGGCTGTTGCCCGCGAACCGGTGCCGGGAGGTGACCACGTCGTAGCCGGCCTCCTTGGCCGCCGCCTCGGAGTACCCGGCGAAGGCCACCTCGGGATGGCAGTAGATGGCCCACGGGACCTTGCTGTCGTCGACCGGGGCCGGATCCTCACCGAGCAGGTCCTTGATCGCCACGATCGCCTCGGCGAACGCCACGTGGGCGAGCTGCGGCGAGTCGATGACGTCGCCGACGGCCCACACGCCGGGCTCCGCGGTGCGGCAGGTGGCGTCCACCTCGATGTGGCCCCGGGGGCCGATGCCGACGAGGGTCCCGTCGCGCAGCAGTCCCTCCGTCACGGGGCGGCGACCCACCGACACGACCACCAGGTCGCACTCCACCTGCTCACCCTCGCCGACGTCCACCAGCGTGGCGCCGGAGGGCGACCGCCGGTGGCCGGTGACGGCGACGCCCGTGCGGATGTCGATCCCCTTCTTCTTGAAGGACTGCTGCACCACGCGGGTGACGTCGTCGTCGCACCCGGGGAGGATCTTGGGCAGGGCCTCGAGGATCGTCACCTGACTGCCGAGGTCGGCGAGCGTGGAGGCGAACTCGCAGCCGATGGCCCCGCCGCCGATCACCACCGCCCGGTAGGGCACCTGCGGGATGTGGAAGAACCCGTCGGAGTTCACGACCGGCCCGCCGGGCTCGAAGCCCGGGATGGTCCGGGGCGCCGACCCGCTGGCGAGCACCACGGCGTCAGCGGTGAGCGTGGCGCGCTCGCCGGTGGCCCCGACCACCTCGACGGTGCGACCCGGGCCGAGAGAGCCGGTGCCGTTGAGCACGGTCACCTTGCGGCCCTTGAGCAGCTGGCCCAGTCCGCCGACCAGCTTGTCGACCACGGCCTGCTTGCGGGTCAGGGTGACGGGCCAGTCGAGCGACTTGGGCTCGACCACCACGCCGAAGTCACCCGCGTGCTTCACCGTACGCACCACCGCGGCGGTCTCGAGCAACTCCTTCGCCGGGATGCAGCCCCGGTTCAGGCAGGTCCCGCCGACCGTGTCGCGTTCCACCATGGCCACCTGGAGTCCCGCCGATGCGGCGTAGAGGGCGGCGGCGTAGCCACCGGGCCCGCCGCCGATGACGACCAGGTCGAAGTGCGTCGTGTCCACGGCCCGAGACTAGACGGGCACGTCGCCGTCTCGGTTCGGCCCGGTCCGGGCCCCGCCTCAGATGACCTGTGCCGCCTGCACCGCGAACGCGATCAGCACCGCCAGACCACAGATGAGGGCGAGGATGATCAGCATCCGGGTGCTCACGCCGCCCGAGGATACGGGCCGCCGGCGACCACCACCCAGCGCGTCGGACCGCGGCGTGTGAGGGGCTCCGCGAACCCCACCGCTAGGGTGACGACTCGCCGCGCGGCCGCGGCGCGGGCGTCCCGTGACGCCCGGTTCCCGAGGCTCTGGAGGACTGGTGCGCGACGCACTCGGAGAGGTTCAGTCGGTGCTCGTGCTGGGGGGCGGCTCCGACATCGGCCGTGCGCTGTGCACGCGGCTGGCCCGGGGGCGCTGCCGGACGGTCGTCCTGGCCGGCCGACCCGAGGACGGAATGGACGCGGTCGCCGACGCGGTGCGAGCCGCGGGGGCCACGACGGTGGAGACCGTGCACTGGGAGGCCACCGACCCGCAGGGCCACGACCGCGTGATCGACGAGGTCTTCGACCGGTTCGGCGACATCGACCTCGTGTACGTGCCCGCCGGCATCCTCGGGAGCCAGGAGGCGTTCGACGAGGACCCGGCCTTCGCCGCGACCGCGGTGGAGATCAACCTCGGCGGCGTGGTGGCGGCGTGCCTGGCGGTCGCCCGGCGGCTCCGGGCCCAGGGCCACGGCTCGATCGTGCTGATGTCGTCGGTGGCGGGGATGCGGGCCCGCAAGGACAACTACGTCTACGGGGCCACCAAGGCCGGCCTCGACGCGTTCGGCCAGGGCCTCGGCGACGCGCTCGTCGGCACCGGCGTGCGGGTGATGGTGGTCCGGCCCGGGTTCGTGCACACGAAGATGACCGAGGGGATGGAGGCGGCGCCGTTCTCGACCACCCCCGACAAGGTCGCCTCCTTGATCGTCGACGGCCTCGCCACCGGCAAGGAGATCGTGTGGGCGCCGCCGGTGCTGCGCTACCCGTTCGCCGTGTTCCGGCTGCTCCCCCGCGCCATCTGGCGCAAGGTGGCCGAACGGGGCTGATCCCGGAGGGCGGAATGCCGTCGGCGGCGCCGCCGTTCAAGCTCCCGGAGGCCGCGACGAGGCGGCCGCCGCATCGAGGAGCACCCCCATGGACATCGCCGTCACCGGATCCACCGGCCTGATCGGGACGCGGCTCGTCCGCGACCTCACCGCCGAGGGCCATCGCGTGCTCCGGTTGGTGCGCCCCGGTTCCGCCTCCGCCGGCGGCGACACCGCCACCTGGGACCCCGCCGGGGGCACGATCGACGGCGCCGCGCTCGAGGGGATCGACGCCGTGGTGCACCTCGCCGGCGAGGGCATCGCGGAGAAGCGGTGGACCGACGAGCAGAAGGCCCGGATCCTGTCCTCCCGCACTGAGGGCACCGGGCTTCTGGCCCGCACGCTGGCGTCACTCGACCGCCCGCCCGCCGTGTTCCTGAGCGGTTCCGCCATCGGGTACTACGGCGACACCGGCGACCGGCCCACCGACGAGTCCGGACCGGCGGGCGACGACTTCCCGGCCCGGGTCTGCGTGGAGTGGGAGGCGGCCGCCGCCCCGGCGGTGGAGGCGGGCCTGCGGGTCGTGTACCTCCGCACCGGGATCGTGCTGGACTCGGACGGCGGCGCGCTGGCCCGCCAGCTCCCGTTCTTCCGGTTCGGCCTCGGCGGGCGGGCCGGCTCCGGTCGGCAGTACCTGAGCTGGATCACCCTCCGCGACGAGGTCCGGGCCATCCGGTTCCTCCTCGGGGCGGGCCCGGCCGGACCGGTGAACCTGACGGCCCCGGAACCGGTCACCAATGCCGAATTCACCAAGGGCCTCGGCAGAGTCCTGGGTCGGCCCACCACGATCCTGCCGATGTTCGGCCCGCGCCTGCTGTTCGGCCGCGAACTCGCCGACTCGCTGCTGCTGACCAGCCAGCGCGTGGTGCCCGCGGCGCTGGAGGCCGCGGGGTTCACCTTCGAGGACCCCGAACTCGAGGGCGCCCTCCGTGCGGTGCTCGGGAAGGCCCCGGCGGTAGCGTCGGCCGCATGAGCACCACACACGTCTCGGCCTCGCGGGTGATCGCCGCGGAGCCGCAGGTCCTGTTCGACCTGGTGGCCGACCCCACCATGCACGCGGTCATCGACGGGTCCGAGTCGGTGCGGGGCACCCGGGGCGGCAGCCGGAAGCTCGGCCCCGGCGACCGCTTCACCACCAGCATGCGGATCGGCGTGCCGTACCTGATCTCGAACCGGGTGGTGGAGTACGACGAGGGCCGCCGCATCGCGTGGGCCCACCTGGGCCGCTGGCGCTGGCGCTGGGAGTTCGAGGAGGTCGAGGGCGGCACGAAGGTCACCGAGACGTTCGACTGGTCCAACTCGCCGGCCAAGCCGTACGTCACCTTCGCCGGGTGGCCGGCCCGCAACCGCTCGAACATCCTCCAGACGCTCGAACGGCTCGACGCGTACGTGACGAACAAGCACTCGGCCACCTGATCCGGTGGGCGCGGCCATCGACGCGACCCCGGTCGCGGCGTTCGACTTCGACGGCACCATCTCCCGGCGCGACACGCTGATCGCGTTCCTGGCCAAGGTGGCCGGCCCCTCGCGGTTCGCCGCCGGGTGGGCCCGCATCGGCGGTGCCGGGGCCCGGCGCCGCGTGGACGTACGCGACCGCGACGAGGTGAAGGCCGAGCTGATCCGCGTGCTGCTCGCCGGGCGCACCGAGGCCGACCTGCAGCACCGCGGCGAGCTGTACGCCCGTGACCTGCTGTCGGACTCGCTGCGCCCCGAGGTGGTGGAGCGGGTGCGGCACCACCGCGAGCGCGGCCACCGCACCGTGATCGTCTCGGCGTCGCTCGTCTACTACCTCACCCCGCTGGCCCGGGAGCTCGGGATGGACGGCGTGATCGGCGTGGAGCCCGAGGTGGCCGACGGGGTGCTCACCGGCGAGCTGCTCCATCCCAACGTGCGGGCCGAGCAGAAGGCCGTCCGCCTCCGCGGCTGGTTGGGCCTGGGGCCCGCCGAACCGCTCCGGCGCACCCTGTGGGCCTACGGCAACACCTCCGGCGACCACGCACTCCTGGAGATGGCCGACCACGCGTTCTGGCTGGGCCGCCCGTCGAAGCTGCCGGCCGGCGCGGTGCTGTTCACCCCCGAGGCGTCGCTCGACTGAGCCGGGACGCGACGGACCCGTCGCGTCCGGCCTCCCCCTGAACGGCCGGACACGACGGGTCCCGTCACACGTGGGCCGTGCGGCCCCGTGGAAGGGTGCCGCAGCTCACTTCGGCTGCATGCGGGTGCCGGTGTCGATGCGCACCGACTCGCCGTTGATGTAGCTGTTGCGGATCAGCTCCACGGCCAGCGACGCGTACTCCGACGCGTGGCCGAGGCGCTTGGGGAAGAGGGTGTCCTTCTTCAGGTGGTTCTTCATGTCCTCGTTGCCGCCGTAGATCGGCGTGTCGAAGAACCCGGGGATGATCGTGTTGACGCGGATGCCCACTGCGGCGAGGTCACGGGCGAGGACCAGGGTCATGCCCACCACGCCGGCCTTCGAGGCCGTGTAGGACACCTGGCCGATCTGGCCCTCGAGCGCCGCCACGGAGGCGGTGTTGACGATGGCGCCGCGGGCCCCGTCCTCGTCGACCGCGTCGGTGGTCGACATGGCGGTGGCGGCGAGCCGGGTCACGTTGAAGGTGCCGACGAGGTTGATGTCGATGACCTTCTTGAAGATCTCGAGGTCGTGGGCGGACTCGTAGGTGCCGTCACGGCCGATGGTGCGGGTGGCCCAGCCGATGCCGGCGGAGTTCACCACCGCGCGCAGCGGGCCCATCTCCTTGGCGGCCTCGACCGCCGCGATGACCTGCTCGGTGTCGGTCACATCCGCGGGGGCGAAGATGCCACCCACCTCCTTGGCGAGGGCCTGGCCCTTCTCCTCCTGGCGGTCGAGGTCGAGCACGACGACGCGGGCGCCCTGCTCGGCGAGGGCACGCACGGCCGCCTCGCCGAGGCCCGAGGCCCCACCGGTGACGAGTGCAGAGGTTCCGTTGAGATCCAGCATGCGGGGAACTGTATTGACCGACCGGTCAAGATCCCAAACCCGTCCCGGGCGACCCGGGCCGACTCCTCACACCACACCCCGGGCGGCCGACGGGATCACATGCCCGACACCGGAACGACCCCGTCGACCACCGCCCCGCCCATCGCCGCCCCGACCGGGACCGGCACATCCGGGACCGCCGCACCGGGGACGTACGCCCCCACCTGGGACTCGGTGGCCGAGCACCCCGTGCCGGACTGGTTCGAGGACGCCAAGCTCGGCGTCTTCCTGCACTGGGGCCTGTACTCGGTGCCGGGATGGGCCCCGCAGGTGGCGGACATCCAGGAGCTCCTCCACGACCACGGGCCCCGGGCGATGCTGCACCAGAACCCGTATGCGGAGTGGTACCGGAACTCGATGCAACTCGAGGACAGCCCGACCTGGCGGCACCACCGCGACACCTACGGCGAGGACTTCCCCTACGACGGCTTCCGGGACGCGTTCGACGAGGGCAGCGACGCCGCCGACCTCGACGCCCTCGCCGGGGTGTGCGCGGATGCCGGCGCCCGCTACGTGGTGCTCACCACGAAGCACCACGAGGGCTTCACACTGTGGCCCGCGTCGCTCCCCCACCCCCACAAGGGCGCCTACCACGCCCGTCGTGACCTGGTCGGCGAGCTGGGTGAGGCGGTCCGGGCGCGGGACCTCCGGATGGGTCTCTACTACTCGGGCGGCTACGACTGGCCCTACAACGACGCGGTCATGTCCAACCCTGCGGACGCCACGCTCGCGGTGCCGGTCGGGCGCGCCTACCTCGAGTACGCCACCGCCCATGTTCGGGAGCTGATCGACCGCTACCGGCCGTCGGTGCTGTGGAACGACATCTGCTGGCCGGGCGGCGGGAACCTCGCCGAGCTGTTCGCGCACTACTACAACACCGTGCCCGACGGAGTGGTCAACGACCGCTGGCTGGAGCCCAACCTCCCCCGCAACGCGGTCACCGACACCGTGATGCGCGGCATGGGCGACGCGATGCAGGTGGCATGGCGCTTCCTTCCCGACGGCTGGAAGTCGCTCACGTTCCCCGGTGCCCCGCACTACGACTTCAACACGCCCGAGTACACGAGCTTCGACGACGTGGTCGAGAAGAAGTGGGAGGCCACCCGTGGCGTGGGCCACTCGTTCGGCGCCAACCGCAACGAGCGGCCCGAGGACATCGTGACGGCCACCGAGCTGGTCCGGAGCTTCTGCGACATCGTGTCGAAGAACGGCAACCTGCTGATCGGCATCGGACCCGACGCGACGGGCCGCATCCCCGACGAGCAGCAGGTGCCGCTGCGGGGCCTCGGCGACTGGATGCGGGTGAACGCCCCCGCCGTGGTGGGCACACGGCCGTGGACCCGGGCCGAGGGCACCACGACCGAGGGCACCGACGTGCGCTTCACCCGGAAGGGCGACACGGTGTTCGCGCTCCTCGTGGACCCGCCCGGTGTGCGCACCGTCGGCCTGCGCGGCGTCGATGCCCGCGAGGTCCGCACGGTGCGGCTGCTGGGTTCGGAGGAGCCGCTCGAGTGGTCGGTCGGATCGGACGGCGTCCCCACCGTGACCCTGCCCGAGCGACTGCCCGTGTCGCCCGTCCACGCCCTGGAGTTCGGCGGAGGCCTCCGCCCCACCCCCGCCTCCTGACACCTTCCTGCCGGGACGGGACCGGCGGGCGGCAGCCGGTCCCGCCTCAGGCCGGCGGACCCCACCCGCCGCCGCCGGGGGTGAGCATCCGGAGGACATCACCGGCCCCCAGCCGGATGGTGCACTTGTCGGCCAGCCGCTCCGCCCGGGCCTCGTCGCCGCCCGGCAGGAGCCAGTTCTCCCCCACCGCGCCCGGACCGCCACCGGCGAGACCCCACGGCGGCGACACTCGCCGCTCGGTGATCAGCGACACCACCACGTCCTCGAGCACGAGCAGCTCCCGCTCGATGCCCTCCCCACCCGGTGCGAGGCCGGCACCGCCGCTGCCCCGCCGCAGGCGCTGGCGCAGCACCCGCATCGGGTAGGCGCGCTCGAGCGCTTCCACCGGCGTGTTCCGGGTGTTGGTCATGCCGGTGTGCACACCGCTCATGCCGGGCCGGGCAACGGCACCCGGGAACCCCGGTCGCGGGGGACGACCGCCCTGCCCGCCGCCGACGGTCTCGTAGTACACCCACGCGGCGCCCGAGACCCCGGGGTGGGCGGTCCCGATGAGCACGTTGTTCATCGTCCCCTGCGACGCGGCGCCCACGCGATCGGGAACGGCCCCCGCCAGCGCCCGGAGGCACACGTCCGCGATCCGCTGGGACACCTCGACGTTGCCGGCGCCCACCGCCGCGGGGAACGTGGCCGCCACCAGGGTGCCGGGCGGAGCCACCACCTCCACCGGACGCAGCACTCCGGCGTTGGCCGGCAGGTCGGGGTCGAGCGCGGCGCGCACCGCGAACGAGACGCAGCTCACCGTGACCGCCTCGGGCGCGTTCACGTTGCCGGGCCGCTGGGCGTCGGTTCCGGTGAAGTCCACCGTGAGGCGCCCGTCGCGGTGGCGCACCGTGCAGACGATGCGGGCGGGGTCGGACCCGTCCGCTCCGGCCGCGGTGGAGTCGAGGACGTCGGAGGCGGTCCACTCGCCCTCGCCCAGGCGGTCGAGCGCGGCCCGGCAGCACCGCTCTCCGTGCTCGAGCACCTCGTGGAACGACGACGGTGACAGCCGGGCGAGGCGGGCGACCCCCACGGCGTTCGCTCCGAGCTGCGCGTCGAGGTCCCCGGCGCGCTCGTCGGGAGTGCGCGAACTCGCGAGCACGACGGCGACCGTGTCGTCGGTGACACGGACCGGCGGCAGCCGGAGGCCCTCCTGCTGGATCTCGGTGGCGTCGGCGGGGAGGGAGCCGGGTGCCGCTCCGCCGAGGTCGGCGTGGTGGGCGCGGTTCGCGGCCCAGCCGATCAGCTCGCCGTCCACCCAGCACGGCGCCACGAGCGTGAGGTCGTTGAGGTGGGTGCCGCCCTCGTAGGGGTCGTTCACCATCGCCTGCTCGCCGGGCCCGAGCGAGGTGCCGAACCGGGCGATCACCGCAGCCACCGATGCCGGGAGCGACCCGAGGTGCACCGGGATGTGCGCGGCCTGGGCGAGCATGCGGCCCTCCGCGTCGAACACCGCGGCCGAGCAGTCGGCGCGCTCCTTGATGTTGGGGCTGAACGCAGCGCGCTGGAGCACGGCGCCCATCTCCTCGGCGATGCCGGTGAGGCGGGCGATGAGCACCTGCAGGTCGGCGGCGCCGCTCATGCCTCCGCCCTCCGGCGGAGCACGAGGGAGCCCAGGGCGCCCTCGCTGCCGACCCAGCCCTGCGGCACCCAGATGGTGCAGTCGTCGCGGACCAGTGCGACGGGCCCCACCACCGGCTCGGGCCAGCGGCCGGCCCATGCGGCGAGGACCTCCTCGATCGCGGCCGGCGCCGGGAGCGTCGCCACCGCCCGGACCGCGGTGACCTCCACGGGGTGCCCCGGCCGGTCGTAGCCGTTGCGGGCGCGGTGCTCCGCAGCGAACCCGGAGGGGTCGATCACGGTGAGCTCGTGGCTCTGCCCGGCGTACCGCGCGTCCACGAACGTCCGGACCGTGGCACCGGGGAGGAGTGCCACGGCCTCGGCCGCGAGCGCGGCGAGGTCGTCGTCGAGCCCGGAGGGGTCACCCGGTCGGGCCCGGGACCGCACCAGCTCGCGGCGGCGCGGCGAGGTGAGCAGCCCCACCGCCGAGAGCACCCCGGCGGCCGCGGGGACGATCACGGCGGCCATGCCGAGCGAGTCGGCGAGGCCGCACGCGTGCAACGGCCCCGCACCTCCGAATGCCACCAGCGCCAGGCCCGCCGGGTCCACGCCGCGTTCGACCGACACCCGACGAACCGCCTGCTCCATCCCGGCCTCCACCACCCGGATCACGCCCTCTGCGTCCACGCCCGCGGCCGCGAGCGCCGTGATCGCGGCACCGTGGTCCAGCGCCCCGATGCCCGACAGCCCCACCCCCGCCGGCAGTCGCCCGGCCACCAGGTCGGCATCGGTGACGGTGGGGAGCGTCCCGCCCCGGCCGTAGCAGGCCGGCCCGGGCACCGCGCCGGCGGAGGCCGGACCCACCACGAGCGCGCCCCCTGCGTCGAGGTGGGCGATGCTGCCGCCACCCGCCCCGACCGTGTGGACGTCGACCGACGGGAGCCGCACGGGGCGACCGGCCACCTCGTGCTGGGCCACCTCGGCCGGCGCGCCGTCGAGGACGAGGCACACGTCGGTGCTGGTGCCACCCATGTCGAAGCTCACGGCGTCGGGGAACCCGCACGCCGCCGCGACCGCGGCGGCGGCCCGGGCACCGGCGGCCGGACCCGACAGCAGGAGCGAGGCGGGCGAGGCCGCGGCCGCATCGAGGCCGACCAGTCCACCGGCGGACGTCATCACCGCCACCTCACCGGCCTCGCCCGCGAGCCCGGCCAGGTAGGGGCCGCACACCGGCCGGAGCGCGGCGTTGAGCACCGTGGTGACGGTGCGCTCGAACTCGCGGAACTCCGGCGACACCTCGTGGCTGGCGGAGACGTCCCATCCGAGGGCGCGCAGTCGGGCGGCCACCTCCCGTTCGTGGGCGGGCTCGAGGTCCGCGTGCAGCAGGCACACGGCCACGGCCTCCACGCCGTCGGCCGGGCGGGGCAGTTCGGGACCGAGCGGCACGAGGACCGCGCCGGCGGCGTCGAGGCGCTCGTGCACCTCCAGACGGTCCTCCCGCCCCACCAACGGTTCGGGTCGGTCGTGCCACGGGTCGTAGAGCGACGGACGCTGCTGGCGGCCGATCTCCACCACGTCCGCGAAGCCCTCCGTGGTGACGAGGGCCACCCGGGCGAGGCGGCCCTCCAGCACGGCGTTGGTGGCCACGGTGGTGCCGTGCGCCAGCAGTTCCGGCCGAGAACCGCCGCCGGTGAGGCCCGCCACGCCGTCGCGCACCGCGGCCCCCGGATCCGCCGGTGTGCTCGGGATCTTCAGGATCCGTCCATCCGTGCCGACCACATCGGTGAAGGTTCCGCCGCTGTCGGCCCCGATCAACACCCGACGCACGGTAGCGGGACACCATCGCGACACCCGCCCGGAGGACCGATGTCCGACACCGTCGATGACGACCCGACCATCGCCCGCCTCGCCGCGCACCGCGTGCCGGGCGGGACGCCCCACCTGCCGCGCCTCTCGGGGGCCGCCTCCATGCCGTTGCCCGAGCCGGAGCCCGACGAGGCCCCGTCGGTGGTAATGGTGACCGAGGGCTTCACCGACGAGGGCGTCAGGTCGTCGGCCACGGGGTCGTTCACCGACTGGTCCACGACGGAGTCCCTCTTCTGGGGCCACGAGGACGCGTCGGACGCGGACGACGAGCGGGCCTCGCCGCCGGACCCGTACTCGGCGCTGTGCGTCGATCCCGACGCGAGCTGGGCGGAGGTCCGCCGGGCGCACCGCAAGCTGCTCGCCGAGCTCCATCCCGACCGGTTCGTGACCGCCTCGGAGGAGGAACGCCGCGAGGCGGCCCGACGCCTGGGTGACGCGAACCAGGCGTTCCACCAGCTGTCGCGGGAGCGCAAGGAGCGCTGAGACCGCGCCCGGGTCGGGCGGACGGCGAACGACCCGACGGCCGAGGGATCAGGGGTCGACTCAGAGGTCGAGGACCCAGACCTCCTCGCCGAGGGCCTCCTCGAACCGGCGGAGCAGCAGCTCCGCCTCCGGGTCGTCACCGTCGGTGAGCACCACGGCGGCCGCCGCGTTGGCCCGGAGCCACCCGTCGCGACGGGCGAGCGCTGCCCGCCGCCCCTCGGGGTCGGGCGGTCGTCGACGCTCCAGCACGACCACCCCGTCGGCACCTGCCACGGACTCGTCGAACGCCCGGCGTTCCGCCGCCGGACGCCCGCCCACCGGATCCGGGTACGGCAGCACCGCCACGTAGGGCACGCCGGCCGCAAGGGCGGCCCGCGCCGCCAGCTCCTCGGCGCCGGGACGGAGCCCCGTGAGCACCACCAGGTCGGGGGCGAGCTCCCGTTGGGCGGCCAGGACCTCGGTCAGGCGCCGGGTGGCCGTGGCGCCGCGGGGCGAACCGGCGAGCGCCCGGTCCCGGACCCCCACCACGGCCACCGGCCGACCCGGCGGGACCCGCCCGTCGCGCGGTGTGATGGTCGGCGCGGTCGTGGTCGCGGTCGGCGCGGTCGCGGTCGCGGTCGCCCGGCCGGGACGGTCGGGCGGGCCAAGCTGATCCTCGGCCGGCGGCGTGGCGCCGGCGGCGCCGTGACCGGCGTGCGACGCCCGCACGGCGAGGCGGTCCACCACGTCGTTCATCGGATCACCGCCGTGGCCCTTCACCCACCGCAGCTCGAGGTCGGCCCGGTCGCGGAAGTGGGGCACGAGCCGTTCCCACAGGTCGCGGTTGGCCACCGGGTCCTTCTTCGCGTTGCGCCAGCCCCGGCGCAGCCACCCCTCCCACCAGCGGTCGCGCCAGCAGTGCACCACGTAGGTGGAGTCCGACACGATCACCAACGCGCCGGGGTGCGCCTCGGCCGCCTCGAGCGCGGCGGTGATCTCCATGCGCTGGTTGGTGGTGTCGGGATCGTGGCCCGATGCCCACGCGCCACCGGGCTCGGCCCACGCCCAGCCGCCCGGCCCGGGGTTCCCCCGGCACGCGCCGTCGGTGTACACCACGACGGGTTCGAGGTCGGCCACCGCCGGAGAGTACCGGTCCCTAAGGTGGGTGCCCCGCCCCACCGGAGACCCGCCCATGATCCACGACGGCTTCGCCGAGCAGCTCCCCGACATCGATCCGGAGGAGACCGCGGAGTGGTTGGAGTCGCTGGAGGCGGTGGCCGACCAGCGCGGCACCGCGCGGGCCCGCTACCTCATGGCCCGGCTGCTCGAACGGGCCCGCGAGCTCTCCCTGGGGGTCCCCGCGTCGGTCAGCACGCCGTACGTGAACACGATCCCGGCGGCGGACGAGCCGTGGTTCCCGGGCGACGAGGACATGGAGCGCAGCATCCGGCGCTACATCCGCTGGAACGCGGCGGCGATGGTCGTGCGGGCCAACAAGGCGGCGGACTCGATCGGCGGCCACCTGTCCACCTTCGCCAGCTCCGCGGCGCTCTACGAGGTGGGGTTCAACCACTTCTTCCGGGGCAAGGCGGGGGGCCAGCCCGGCGACCACGTCTACTTCCAGGGCCACGCCGCTCCCGGCGTCTACGCCCGGGCGTTCCTCGAGGGCCGCCTCGGCGAGGAGGACCTCGACCGGTTCCGCCTCGAGGTGGACCTGCCGGGCCGCCACGGCCGCGGCCTGTCGTCGTACCCGCACCCGCGCCTGATGCCCGACTTCTGGGAGTACCCCACGGTGTCGATGGGGCTCGGGCCGATCCTGTCCATCTACCAGGCCCGGTTCAACAAGTACCTCGACCAGCGACGCATCGACGACGGCCTGTCCAGCCGCGTCTGGTGCTTCGTGGGCGACGGCGAGGTCGACGAGCCCGAGACGCTCGGGTCGATCTCGCTCGCCGCCCGCGAGCGCCTCGACAACCTCACCTGGGTCATCAACTGCAACCTGCAGCGCCTCGACGGTCCGGTCCGCGGCAACGGGAAGGTCATCCAGGAGCTCGAGGCCATCTTCCGGGGCAACGGCTGGAACGTGATCAAGGTGGTGTGGGGCGGCCGCTGGGACGACCTGCTCGCCCGCGACACCGACGGCGTCCTGCTCAACCAGATGAACACCACCGTGGACGGCGAGTTCCAGCGGTACGCCATCGCCCCGGGCGACTACATCCGCGAGCACTTCTTCGGCGCGGATCCGCGCCTGCGCCGGATGGTGGAGCACCTCTCCGACGCGGACCTCGAGAAGCTCCCGCGCGGCGGGCACGACTACCGCAAGCTCTACGCCGCGTACCGCGCCGCGGTGGAGACGGAGGGCGTGCCCACCGTGATCCTGGCCAAGACCGTGAAGGGCTGGACCCTGGGCCCCGGAGTGGAGGCCCGCAACGCCACGCACCAGATCAAGAAGATGTCGCCGGAGCAGCTGCGCGGGCTGCGCGACCGGCTGTTCCTCACCGAGGAGATCACCGACGAGGACCTCGCGGACGGGATCCCCCCGTACGCGCGGCCCGCACCCGACTCCCCCGAGCTCGAGTACCTGCTCTCACGGCGCCAGACCCTCAACGGGTTCCTCCCCAGCCGCGAGGTGCGCACCCGCCGACCCCTCACCCCGCCCCGGGAGGCGGCGTTCACCGAGCTGCTCGGGGGCTCCGGCGACCAACCCGCGAGCACCACCACCGCGTTCACGCGCCTGCTGCGCAACCTGTGCCGCGACGAGGGGTTCGGCCCGCGGGTGGTGCCGATCGTGCCCGACGAGGCCCGCACGTTCGGCATGGACGCCCTGTTCCGCGAGCTGCGGATCTACGCGTCGCAGGGTCAGCTGTACGAACCGGTCGACCACGACCTGCTGCTGTCGTACAAGGAGTCCGGTGACGGCCAGATCCTGGAGGAGGGCATCACCGAGGCCGGCAGCATGGCGAGCTGGACGGCGGCCGCCACCAGCTACGCGCACCGCGGGGTGCCGATGGTGCCCTTCTTCACCTTCTACTCGATGTTCGGTTTCCAGCGGATCGGCGACCTCATCTGGGCGGCGGCCGATGCCCGGTCCCGCGGGTTCCTCTGCGGGGCCACCGCCGGACGGACCACCCTCCTGGGCGAGGGCCTGCAGCACCAGGACGGCCACAGCCACCTGCTGGCGTCCACCGTGCCGGTGGTCCGGGCCTACGACCCGGCGTTCGCGTACGAGATGGCGCTCATCGTCCGGGACGGCCTGCAGCGGATGTACCCCGACGGCGACGCCACCGCGGGCGAGGACGTCATCTACTACCTGACGCTCTACAACGAGAACCATCCGATGCCCCCGATGCCGGCCGGCGTGGAGCAGGGGGTCGTGGACGGCCTGTACCCGTGGGCCGCGGCGCCGCCCGCGGGCGGGCCCCGGGCCACGATCCTGTTCTCCGGACCGATGTGGGGGCCGGCCTTCGAGGCCCGGGCGGAACTCGCCGAGCACTACGACGTGGGCGCCGAGCTGTGGTCGGCCACGAGCTACCAGCAGCTGCGCGCGGAGGCCCTCGCCACCGAGCGGTGGAACCGGCTGCACCCCGGGTCGCTCCCGCGCAACCCGTTGGTGACCCAGAAGCTCAACAACTCCCAGGGTCCGGTGGTGGCCGTGACCGACTACCTGCGGGCAGTGCCGGACCAGATCGCCCGCTGGGTGCCGCGGCGGTGGTGCTCGCTCGGCACCGACGGCTTCGGTCGCTCCGACACCCGGGCCGCATTGCGGCGGTACTTCGAGGTGGACGCCCCCCAGTTGGTGGTGGCGGTGCTCGCCTCCCTCGCGGCCGACGGCACGATCGACCCCGCGGCCGTGGCCGACGCCATCGCCCGCTACGGGATCGACCCGGACGCACCCGTGCCCTGGCACGGCTGAGCGTCGGGTCCGGCCGGGGTACCTTCCCCCCATGGCCTCCCCCGCGATCCCCATCACCGG
Organism: Microthrixaceae bacterium; assembly: GCA_049316905.1. GTDB lineage: Bacteria > Actinomycetota > Acidimicrobiia > Acidimicrobiales > Microtrichaceae > CAIPVR01. Next base: position 18,428 of record JBMOJH010000010.1, read on the forward strand.
CGACGACGCCGTCGACCGCCTGCTGCAGCAGGAGCCCCTGGCCCTCCTGATCGGGATGCTGCTCGACCAGCAGGTGCCCATGGAGTGGGCGTTCCGCGGGCCGGCCACCCTCAAGGAGCGCCTCGGCGGATCGCTCGACGCCGCGTCCATCGCCGCGATGGACGAGGACGAGTTCGTGGCGGTGTGCGCGGCAAAGCCGGCGATCCACCGGTTCCCCGCCAGCATGGGTCGGCGCATCCACGAGCTGTGCGCATACCTCGTGGAGCACTACGACGGCGACGCCGCCCGGGTCTGGAAGGGCGTGCGCTCGGGCGACGCGTTGTACGCCCGGCTGCGGGAGCTGCCCGGCTACGGCGAGGAGAAGTCCAAGATCTTCATGGCCATCCTCGCCAAGCGCCTCGGCAAGCGCCCGGCCGGGTGGGAGGAGGCCGCTGCGCCGTTCTCCGACGACCAGCCCCGCTCGGTGGCCGACGTGAGCTCACCCGAGACGCTGCTGCAGGTCCGGGAGTGGAAGCAGATGATGAAGGCCGCGAAGAAGGCCAAGTCCGACCCGGTCTGAGCTGTGCTGAGCCGTCGGGCTCCGCCGGGCCGGACCGTCAGGCCTCGGCGGCGACCGCGGCGTCGATCTGCTGGCGGGCCAGCCAGCCCAGCAGCACCGCCACGGCCCGCGGGTCGTGGCGCAGCTCGTGCCCGGCACCGCTCAGGATCCGCAGCTCGGCCGACCCGTGGGCCCGGGCCATGGCCCGACCGTCGTCCAGCGGCGTCAGGTCGTCGCTGTCGCCGTGCACCACGAGCAGCGGGCGCGGGGCCAGCTCCCGGGCCGCGTCGCGGGGGCGCACCTCGCGGAGTTCCGCGGACCAGCGGTCGAACTGGGCGGGGAAGTCCGGGTCCTTGATCACCCCGGTCTGGCGGGCGTGCAGCAGCAGACGGCGCGGGTGCCGGGCCCAGTCGTCGAAGTCCCCGGGGGCGGCCAGCGCGGCCACGCCACGCACCTCGGGGTTGCGGGCCCCCTCGCACACCGCGAGCGAGCCGCCGGTGCCGAAGCCGCACACCCAGACCCCGTCGACGCCCAGGTCGCGGACGTGGTCCACGGCCGCATGCACGTCGTCGAGCCAGCCGACGAGGGAGAAGTCACCCTCCGCCTTGCCGCAGCCCCGGAAGTTCATGGTGAGCACCAACCAGCCGAGCTCCGCCGCGATGCGCTGGGCGAGCTCGGGGAAGGACTTGCCGGACTGCGGCGACTCGCGCCCGCGGGTGGGGAAGCCGTGGCACAGGACCAGTCCCGGCACCTCGACCGCGGCGTGCGCCGGTTCGGCGAGGTGACCGGAGAGGGTCAACCCGCCGGACTCGAACGTGGCGTCCATCACCGGGGCCGCGACCGGGCCGTCCTCCGACGGATCTCCGTCCCGCTCGGCCACCGGTGGCGCCCCGGGCTCAGTCGGCCGCGGCGGCCGTTGCGGCGCGCTGCTTGGCGAAGAGCTTGTAGCCGCGGTTGCGGGCCTCGGGCAGGGTGTCGGGGCCGAAGCAGAGGTAGGACTCCGACTCCATGAGCTCCTCGATGAGGTGGGCGTCCTCGTCGCCGAGGGCGTCGACGTCGTAGACGACCTGGGTGCGCTTGTCGCCGACGTAGCGATGGTGCTCGAACTTCGACGGGCGGTCCATGGTGGCGTGACTCCTCGGGACGACGGACCACGGAATCGTAGGCGACCCGGTCGCCGGGTCCCGAGCCGGGCTCAGCGCGCGTCGGTCGCCGGGTCGCCCGGCCCGTCGACCCGGGGCCCGATCGCGCCGATCGCCACGTAGTAGCGCTCCTCGACCGCGAGGACCTGCACCACCTGCTCGTCGGTGACCTCCACCCCGCGCTCGTCGAGGCGGCCGAGGATCCAGGCCACGGGCTCGTCGTCGGGCACGACCACCAGGCCCGACCCGATGTCGTCCGCCGTGGCACCGGAGGCCACGCCCTTGTCGGCGAGGTAGTCGCAGTGGGCCTCGAGCACGGCCTCCACGTCGTCGTACGACAGGGCCGAGGTGAGCTCAGGCGGGAGCCGCTCGGAGACGAACTCCACCGCCTCCTCGAGGTCGTAGACGCTCCGGCGCGGCCGACGAGCGAGCGACCCGGTGACCCCGCCGACGGTGGCCGCCGCGATCACGAAGGTGCCCAGCGCGGCCAGCGCGATCCAGATCCACATACGCCGCAGGCTACCGACGGCTCCCGCTTCACCCCCGACGCGCCACCCCGGCGCGGCACGGCGCCGGCCGCCGCAGAGGCGACCGGCGCCGTGGCCGGAACGCGTCGGCCCGGGGGCCGGCGCGTCAGATGCCGATGCGCTGGGCGAGCAGCTCGCGGTGGTAGGTGGGATCACCGAAGAGCAGCTCCGAGCTCTTGGCCCGCTTGAAGTACAGGTGCGCGGGGTGCTCCCAGGTGAAGCCGATGCCACCGTGGATCTGGATGTTCTCGGCCGCCGCGTGGAAGTAGGCCTCCGAGCAGTACGCCTTGGCCAGCGACGCCACCGAGGGCAGCTCGTCGTTCAGCTCCGAGGCGCACCAGCCGGCGTAGTACGCGGCCGACTTGGCCGACTCGACCTCGAGCAGCATGTCGGCGCACTTGTGCTTGATGGCCTGGAACGAGCCGATCGGACGACCGAACTGCACGCGGTCCTTGGCGTACTGCACGGCCATCTCGAGCACCTCCTGGCTGCCGCCGACCTGCTCGGCGGCGAGGGCCACTGCGGCGAGGTCGAGCACCTGGGACAGCACGTCCCAGCCGCCGCCGTCGGTGCCGATGAGCGTGCCCGACACGTCGGAGTACTCGAGGCGGGCCTGCTTGCGGGTCTGGTCCATCGTGGACAGCGCGGTGCGGGTGAGGCCCGCCGCGTCACCGGCCACGGCGAAGAGGCTGACACCGGCATCGGTGCGGGCGGCGGTGATGATCAGGTCCGCGGTGTGGCCGTCGAGGACGTACAGCTTGGTGCCGTTGATCTTCCAGCTGTCGCCGTCCTTCGTGGCGGTGGCCGTCACGGCCGACTCGTCCCACTTCCCGTTGGGCTCGGTGTAGGCCAGGGTGGCGATGGTCTCGCCGGAGGCGATCCCGGGGAGGTGCTCCTTCTTGGCGGCCTCGTCACCGGAGTGGATCAGGGTCTGGCCGGCCAGCACCACGGTGGAGAAGTAGGGGGCGCACAGCAGGCGACGGCCCATCTCCTCGAGCACCACGATCAGCTCCACGAAGCTGTAGCCGGACCCGCCGTACTCCTCGGGGATCACCAGGCCCTGCAGGCCCATCTGCTCGGCCATCTGGGTCCAGACGGCGGTGTCGTACCCGGACTCGGTGTCCATCAGCTCGCGGACGGCGGCCTCGTCGGACTTGGCGTTGAGGAAGTCCTTGACGACCTTGCGGAGTTCTTCCTGCTCCTCGCTGAAGGCGAAGTTCACTGCGACCCCCTGGGGTGTGGATGTGTCGACCGGGACTCGCCGGCCGTCGGAACGAGGGAGGTCTAGCGCGACCGACGGGTCGTCGCACGGCGCCATGTGCACACATGTGTACGCAGACGGGCCCTCCTCGGTAGGATCCGGGCGTGGAGCGCATCGGTATACGTCGCCTCCGGGCCGAGGTCGCGTCGCTGGTCCGACGCGCCGGAGGCGGTGAACGGCTCGTGATCACCGTCGGCGGCCGGCCCGTGGCCCAGCTGGGCCCGCTCGAGCCGGGCCGCGACGGCCTCACCCTCGACGACCTCGCCGCCCGGGGTCTGCTGCAGCCCGCCCGCCGCGACGACCGTCCCGGCCCGTCGATGACCCTCCCCCTCTGGGCCGGCACGCGCATCGACCAGCTGGTGAGGGAGGTCCGCGGCCGGTGACCCACGTGGCGGGAGTCGAGGTCGACCAGCTGGTGAGGGAGGTCCGCGGCCGGTGACCCACGTGGCGGGAGTCGAGGTCGACCAGCTGGTGAGGGAGGTCCGCGGCCGGTGACGCTCGCGCTGGACACGACGGCGCTGCTGTCGCGGTTCCTGGACGGACCCACCCATGACGTGGTGCTCGGGGCGATGGCGGCGGACCGGGACTGGTGCGCGAGCGCGCTCGCCCTGTCGGAGGCGCTGATGCTGGTCGACCGGCTCGGCGACGACCCCGAGCGCACCGACGACCTGCGGCGGGCGCTGCGCGACGACTGGGAACGCGTCCACGTGGTGCCGGTGGACCAGCGTTGCCTGGACCGCGCCGCGGAGCTGGGCCGTCTGCACCCGTTGCGCACGGTCGACGCGATCCACCTCGCCGCGGCGGACCGCCTGCCGCGACCGGTCACCTTCGCCACGTTCGACGCGGCGCAGATCCCGGTGGCGCTGGCGCTCGGGTTCCGGGTGCTCGGCGACGACGGCGCGTCCGGCGCCGCCGACGCGAGACTGGCGCCATGACCCTGCACCACGCGGACACCGACCTCGAGATCCACAAGGTCGTGGTCGGCCCGATGGACAACAACGTGTTCGTGCTGCGGTGCCGGCACACGGGTGACGCGGTGTTGCTCGACGCGGCCAACGAGCACGAGCGCCTGCTCGAGCTCGCCGCCCGACTCGGGGTGCGCCGGGTGCTCGAGACCCACGGGCACTGGGACCACATCCAGGCGGTGCCCGAGCTGCGCGACGCCGGGTACTCCGTGGGCGTGACCGCCGAGGACGCGGCGATGCTCCCGTCCTACGACGAGGTGCTCGCCGACGACGACGTGATCGAGGTGGGCCGCCTGCGGTTGCGCACGATCCACACCCCGGGCCACACGCCCGGCTCGATGTGCTTCGTGGTGGAGGGCAAGCCGATCCTGTTCAGCGGCGACACGCTCTTCCCCGGCGGACCGGGCAACACCTCGTTCGAGGGCGGCGACTTCCCCACGATCATCCGGTCGCTGGAGGACCGGCTGTTCCGCACCCTCGCCGCCGACACGCTCGTGCTGCCCGGCCACGGTGACGACACCACGATCGGCGCCGAGTCCCCGCACCTCCAGGAGTGGGTCGACCGTGGTTGGTGACGGGCCCGACCGGGCACCCGCCAACCCGGCCCCCGTCGACCTGGCCGCGTTCGCGGACGCCGAGCCGGGGATGGCCGCCGAGGTGCGCCACCTGCTCGGGCGGCACCCGCACCACGTGCTCGCCACCCTGCGCGCCGACGGCTCGCCGCGCGTCTCGGGCACCGAGGTGCAGTTCTTCGCCGACGACCTCGTGGCGGGGGCCATGCCGGGTTCGGCCAAGGCGCGTGACCTCGCCCGCGACGGACGGTTCGCGCTGCACACGAACCCCGGGCCGGACGCCTCGATGACGGGCGGCGACGCGAAGCTGTCGGGGATCGCGGACCTCGTCACCGACGAGGGCTACCGGTCCGCCTGGCTGGCGTCGCTCCCCCATGCACCGGAGGGGCCGTTCGAGCTGATCCGGTTCCGGTTCTCGCAGATGGTGCTCACCTCGGTGCACCCGGACGGCGACCGCATCGTGATCCGCTCGTGGCGTCCGGGGCGCGGCGTCGAGGTCGCCGAGCGCTCCTGAGCCGGCCGCTCAGGGCCGCCCGCTCAGGAACGGGGCGCCGCCGCCGGCACCGCGTCCTCCACCCGGTCCCGGGTGGCCCGGAGCACCCCCGCCGCGAGCAGCGACCAGCCGGCGACCGCGAGCACGAACCACGTCATCACCACGACCGTGCGGCCGCGCTCCCACTGGGTCCCCGCCCACACGGCGGCGACGATCGGCACGGCGACCGCGACGGTCCGGACCCCCGGCAGCCACGGCGGCCGGACGGGCGGGCCGGGCTCGGCCCCGCTCCACCGGCACACCTCGCGGTCACGGCCGATCAGCCAGAGCTGCCACACCGTCACGACCGACAGCGCCACCGAGGCCACTGCCTGCCCGACGGAAGCGACCCCCGGCGACAGGCCCGGGACGACACCGACCGCCCACCCGTCCGGATGCGTGAAGCCGTCCACGAGGATGTGGCTGAACGAGCCGATGAGCACGCTGCCGCAGATCACCCACCACCGGTGCCGGGTGCGCGCCACGAGGCGGAGGTCCTGGAGGTGGAACGTGCCGCCGTCGGGCAGGTACGGGGCCAGGCCGGGGAGCGCCAGGCGCCGCAGCAGGAAGGTGAGCAGCAGTCCCACCGGGAGGCACCAGTTGAACTGCTGGGCCACCGAGTGCCCGTCCCACCACAGGGGCTGGCCGAGGAACAGGCGCGGCGTGGCGTGCTGGGTGGCCACCGCCAGGTCCGGGGCCATCGAGCCGGCCACCAGCGCCACGCCGTCGAGCCCGGCCCACCGCCGCTTGAGCGGCAGCACCGGGGCCTGGTGGGCGAGGAACGTGACCGGCACCGACGCATGGTGCCAGAGCGCCGGGCCGGACGGGCACCAGACTCGGGCCATGACCGACGAGCGACCCACCCCGCCTCCCGGGTCCCGGGCGCTGCCCGCGGACGAACGGCCGGTGGATCCCACCCCTGTCTCCACCCAGGACCTGCCCGACACCCCCACCCGCGACCGGAACATCCCGGCCTCGGCCTGGCGGGAGGCTCCCGCCGCGCTGCTGGCCTCCGGCGACGACATCGGGGCCGCCGTGGTGGCCTACAAGCGGCGCCTCGGCCCGTGGCTGCTGTGGCGGGCCGGCCCCGCCAGGGGCGCGGACGCCCGGTACACGGCGGTGGACCACCGCGACCTCGACCGCTCCTTCACGTTCCGTCTCCTCCCCGACGGCACCGGCGAGGGGGCCGGTCCGAGCGGCGAGGTCCACACCCGGTTCCGGGCGTGGAAGGAGGACCTCCGCGACCACCCGGAATGAGCCCCGCGCGGGCCATGGAGCTATTTCCACTACGCCCGTAGTGGAAATAGACTTCCCTCATGGCCGAGTCGCCCGCTCCCCTCTTCGAGATCCGCGATCTCCACGTCGCCCCCGCCGGCTCCACCGAGGAGATCCTCAAGGGCGTGAGCCTGCGTGTCGGCACCGGCGAGGTGCATGCACTCATGGGCCCGAACGGCTCCGGCAAGTCCACCCTGGCGTCCAGCCTCATGGGTTCGCCGGAGTACGAGGTGACCGGCGGATCCGTGCGCTACCACGGCGACGACATCACCGACTGGGGCCCCGACGTGCGGGGCAAGGCCGGCATCTTCCTCGCCTTCCAGTACCCGCAGGAGATCCCCGGGGTCTCGGTCCGACAGTTCCTCCGCCAGGCCCTCTCGGAGCGCAAGGGCTTCGAGATGTCCGTGCTCGAGATCCGGCTCGCGATCATGGAGTGGATGGAACGCCTCGACATGGACCCGTCGTTCGCCGACCGGTTCCTCAACGAGGGCTTCTCGGGCGGCGAGAAGAAGCGCAACGAGGTGCTCCAGATGGCGATGCTCGAGCCCGAGCTCGCCATCCTCGACGAGACCGACTCGGGGCTCGACATCGACGCGCTGCGGGTGGTCGCCAAGGGCGTCAACGCCGTCCGCGAGGCCCGGCCGGATCTCGGGGTGCTGGTGATCACGCACTACCAGCGCCTCCTCGACCACCTCACCCCCGACGTGGTGCACATCCTCGTCGACGGCCGCATCGTGGACTCGGGCGGCCCGGAGCTGGCGGAGCGTCTCGAGCGTGAGGGGTTCGACGCCTGGCGGGCCGACGCGTGAGCACCGGGCCGACGGGCTCTGCCGTCGACGCCGGCCCGACCGACGACGGGCCGCTCGAGGACGACCTCGACGTGGCGGCGGTCAAGGCCGACTTCCCACTTCTCTCGACCACCGAGCACGACCGGCCGCTGGTGTTCCTCGACTCCGCCGCGTCGTCGCAGAAGCCCCGCGCCGTGCTCGACGCGATGGACCACTACTACGAGCACGATCACACCAACGTCCACCGCGCCGCGTACGACCTCGCCGAGCGGGCGACGCAGGCCATGGAGGGCGCCCGCGGCAAGGTCGCCCGCTTCATCGGCGCCGGCACCCCCGAGGAGGTGGTGTTCACCAAGAACGCCACGGAGGCGATCAACCTGGTGGCCCGCAGCTGGGGCGCCACGAACCTGTCGCCGGGTGACGTGGTGGTGCTCACCCAGCTCGAGCACCACGCCAACATCGTCCCGTGGCAGCAGCTCGCCGCCGAGCGCGACCTCGAGCTCCGCTGGATCCCGCTGACCGACGACGCCCGCCTCGACCTCACCGACCTGGACCGTCTGCTCGACGGGGCGAAGCTCCTGGGGCTCACGGCGATGTCGAACGTGGTGGGCACCCTGCCCGACGTACGGTCACTCGCCGACGCCGCCCACGCGGCCGGTGCACTGGTGTGCGTGGACGGGTGCCAGTCCGTTCCGCACCTCGCCACCTCGGTGACCGACCTCGACGCCGACTTCCTTGCGTTCTCCGGCCACAAGATGTGCGGCCCCACGGGCGTCGGCGTGCTGTGGGCCCGCCGGGAGCTCCTCGAGGCCATGCCGCCCTTCCTCGGCGGCGGCGGGATGATCCTCGACGTGCGACTCGACGGCTTCGTGCCGGCCGACGTGCCGCACCGCTTCGAGGCCGGCACCCCGCCGATCGCGGAGATCGTGGGCCTCGGCGCGGCGGTCGACTACCTCGAGGCCCTGGGAATGGACCGGGTGCGCCGCCACGAGGTGACGATGAACGCCTATGCCCTCCGCACCCTGCCCGAGCGCTTCGGCGACCAGATCACGATCCACGGCCCGCACGACCCCGCGGCCCGCGGCGGCGTGATGAGCTTCGAGTTCGGCGGGATCCACCCCCACGACCTCTCGCAGGTCCTCGACCAGCACGGGGTGTGCGTCCGTCCGGGCCACCACTGCGCGAAACCGCTCATGCGAGTTCTCGGCGTGGGCGCCACCGCGCGAGCATCGTGGTACGTGTACAACGATGAAGCCGACGTGGACGCCCTCGCGGACGCCCTCGCCGAGGCCGGCCGCTTCTTCGACTTCTAGGACGCCAGGGCGTCACCCACGCCAGCCGGGCGGCCCGCCGGGGCCACCGACCAGCCACCACGGAGCGAGCACCCACCGATGTCAGGCCTCGAAGACCTCTACCGCGAGATCATCCTCGACCACTACCGCAGCCCGCGGAACCGTGGGGAGCTCGACGTGCCGCCGGCCACCCGGGCGGAGGGGTTCAACCCGCTGTGCGGCGACGAGATCGTCGTGTACCTCCAGCTCGACGACGCCGCCAAGGGCGAGGACGCGGTGGTCGAGGACCTCCGGATCGGCGGGCAGGGCTGCTCCATCTCGCAGTCCTCGGCCAGCATGATGTCGGCCGCGGTGAAGGGCCGCACCGTGGGCGAGGTGCGCGAGCTGACCCGGGCCTTCAAGGCCATGATGAGCATCCACGAGGGCGAGCTCGAGGGCGGCGCGGCCGAGCCCGCTGACGTGGACCCGGCCGAGCTGCAGCTCGGCGATCTCGAGGCGCTCCGCGGCGTGGTGAAGTTCCCCGTGCGCATCAAGTGCGCGACCCTCAGCTGGAACACGCTGCTCCAGGGCATCGACGACGCCGAGGCGGGCTGACCCACCGCCCTGCGCACCCCTCCACGGGCCTCCGTCGCCGGCCCGTCGCATCCCGTCCGTCACTCCGCCCGCACCCTCCGGAGCACCTGACATGTCCGTTCCCGTTCCCACCCGAGCGGAGGTGCGCGCGGCGATCCCCGAGGGCTGCCGGGAGCCCCGCACCTCACGTTCCCTCCTGTCGCTCGCCGGCTCGCTGGCCGCCACCGCGGTGCCGGTGGCGCTCGCCGCGGCCTTCCTCCCCCTCACCTGGGCCTGGGCCCCGGTGTGGGTGCTGTACGCCGTGGTGTGCGGCACGGCCGCCACCGGGTTGTGGGTGCTCGCACACGAGTGCGGCCACGGGGCGTTCAGTTCGTCGCGGCCGCTCCGGGACACCGTCGGTTTCGTGCTCCACTCCGCGCTCCTGGTCCCGTACTTCTCCTGGCAGCGCAGCCACGCCGTGCACCACGCCTTCACGAACCACCTCGACGACGGCGAGACGCACGTGCCCGGCCGGGCCTCGGGCGGGCCCACCGGTCCCCGCGGACCGTTCGCCACCACGCTGGTGATCGCCCGGTCCCTGCTGCTCGGCTGGCCCGCCTACCTGCTCGCCGGAGCGACCGGTGGGCCGTCGAGGGGGCGCACCAACCACTTCTGGCCGGTGGCGCCCTTCGAGTCCGACCTGTTCCCGCCGCGCTGGCGCGCCCGGGTCTGGGGATCCGGTGGCGGGGTGCTCGTGGTGCTGGTCGCGCTGGTCGCCTGGGCGGTCGCCGTCGGGTCGGTGGTGCCGGTGCTCGCGCTGTACGTGGGGCCGTACCTGGTGGTGAACGCCTGGCTGGTGACCTACACGTGGTTGCAGCACACCGACACCGATGTGCCCCACCTCGCCGATCCGGAGTGGGACTGGGTCCTCGGGGCCTTCCAGACCGTGGACCGCCCCTATCCGGCGGTCGTGGACGTGCTGCACCACCACATCGGCACCACCCACGTGGCCCACCACCTCGACCCCCGCATCCCCCACTACCGGGCCCGTGAGGCCACCGACGCGATCGCCACGGCGTTCCCGGAGCTCTACCGGTTCGACCCCACGCCGGTGGGGGCCGCGCTGTGGCGCGTGGCCGGCCGGTGCCGGGCGGTCGACCGCCACGACGAGGCCTGGTGGTTCGTGCCCCCGCTCGACGAGCCGGAGCGAACCGCCGGCGACGCCGACGAGCTCGACGACCTCGCCGCCTGATCAGGCGCCGGCCAGCGCGTCCATCCGCGCCGCGAGCTGCACGTCGAGCTCGGTGATGCCGCCGGCGTCGTGGGTGACGAGGTCCACGACCACCCGGTTGTAGACGTTGCTCCACTCGGGGTGGTGGTCCATCCGCTCGGCGGAGGTGGCCGCGGCGGCCATGAACCCGAACGCGCAGCCGAAGTCGCCGAAGCGGAACTCCTTGTGGAGCTTGCCGCCCACCACCTCCCAGCCGTCGAGCTCGTCGACGGCGGCGGCGAGCTCGTCACCGATGAGCACCTGCGGTCGGGCCATGACCGCAGGTTAGGGCCGGCTCAGGCGAGCGGGTCGGCGAACGGGTCCGCGAAGGGGTCGTCGACCACCGGCCGGGCGCCGGCCTCGACGCCGTCGCCCGCGGCCGCCGCGTCGTCGTCGGCGAGCCACGCCGCGTAGCCCTCCACCTCGAGGCGGTCGGCCAGGTCGGGCCCGCCGGACTCCAGGATCCGGCCCCGGGCGAAGATGTGCACCACATCGGGGTGCAGCTCCTCGAGGAGCCGCGTGTAGTGGGTGATGGCGAGCACGCCGAGGGGCTCGCCACCGTCGATCCCGTCGCGGGTGGCCGCCTCCACCCGCCGCGACACCGCCCGCAGCGCGTCGATGTCGAGGCCCGAGTCGAGCTCGTCGAGGATCGCGATCCGGGGCGCGAGCACGCCCATCTGGAGCGTGTCGTTGCGCTTCTTCTCGCCACCGGAGAGGTCGACGTTGAGGGGGCGTTCGAGGAAGGTCCGGTCGAACCCGATCCCGTCGGCCTCGGCGGTCAGGCGCTCGCCCACGAGGGCGCGGTCACGACCCGCGGCGGCGAAGGCCTCCTCGAGCACCTCGTCGAGGCGGACGCCGGGCACCTCGGTGGGGTACTGCATCGCGAGGAACAGCCCCGCCTGGGCCCGGCGCCACGTCGGCAGACCGAGCAGGTCCTCGCCGTCGAGGGTGACCGAGCCGGCGGTCACCTCGTAACCCGGCTTACCCATCAGCACGTTCGACAGCGTCGACTTGCCGGAGCCGTTGGGGCCCATCACCGCGTGGACCTCGCCCGAGCGGACCGTGAGGGAGACGCCGTGGAGGATCCCGGTGCCCCCCACCTCGGCGTGGAGGTCGTCGATCACGAGTTCGCTCATGCCACTCCTTGGTCGGTCCGGTCGGCACCGTCGCCGAGGTGGGCGACCACGTCGCCGGACTCCACCCGCACGTCGTAGGTGGGCACGGGCCGCACCGCGGGCAACGAGCACGGCGCACCGGTGCGCAGGTCGAACGCGCTGCCGTGCTTCGGGCACTCGAGCGTGACCTCGTCGGGGTCCACCTCACCGCCGGACAGCGACACGTCCGCGTGGCTGCAGCGGTCGCCGATGGCGTAGACCGCGTCGCCCAGGCGCACCACCGCCAGGGCACGGTCGCCCAGGTCGAAGCGTCGGGCCTCGCCGTCGGCGAGCTCGTCGAGGGTGCACAGCCGCACGCCGCTCACGCCGGGCCCCTGCGACCGAGGCGCCGGTCGAGCAGTGCGTCGATGCGACCCCGGGCGAGGTCGGCCACGCCGGGGACGGCCACCGTGTCGAGCACCTCGTCGAAGAAGCCCCCGACGATCAGCCGCTCGGCCACCTCGGTGGGCACGCCCCGGCTCTCCAGGTAGAAGAGCTGGTCCTCGTCGACCGGGCCCACGGTGGAGGCGTGGCTGCAGTGCACGTCGTTGTTCTCGATCTCGAGGTTCGGCACCGACTCGGCCCAGGCGTGCTCGGACAGCTTCACGATGCGGTTGGTCTGGAACGCGTTGGTCCCTCGGGCGTGGGGCCGGATCCGGATGAGCCCGGAGTAGACGGCGTGGGACGTGTCGGCCACCGCGCCCTTGAACAGGAGGTTGGAGGTGGTGTCCGGCGCGACGTGCTCCTGGAAGGTGCGCAGGTCGAGCATCTGGTGGCCGTCGCCGAAGTAGATGCTCGACAGATTGCCGGTGGCGCCCCGGCCGGTGAGGCGGCAGTCGAGCCGCAGGCGGGCATAGGAACCGCCGAGGGCCGCCACATCCACGTCGAGGGTGGCGTCCTGGCCCACCTCGGCCACCAGCGACCCGAGCTGCCACACCTGTCGGCCGACGTCCTGCAGGACCGTGTGGGCGACGCGGGCCGCGGCGCCCACCACCAGCTCGGTCACCGGCGCGGTGAGGGCGTCGACGTCGTCGGAGACCGCCACCTCCACCACCGAGCACCGGCTGTTCTCTCCCGCCCGCACGGCGAGCCGGCCGAACACGGCGGCGCCGGGCCGGGTGAGGACCTGGACCACCACGAAGGGCTCGGCCAGGTCCACGGAGCGGGGCACGTCGAGCACCACCGGGTCGATCGCCAGCGCGGCGTTCAGGGCGGCGAAGCGGTCGACCGGCCCACCGGTCGCGGCGTCGAGCGGCCCGGGCCCGTCGAGCGCCGACACCGGACCGAACGTGACGCCCGCCTGCGAGGCCGCGTCGGACAGCTCGGCCCGGACGACCACGCCGTCGACGAGCACCACCAGACCGGCCCGCTCGGTCACCGCCGACAGGACTTCGGCGAGCTGCGGCGGCTCGGCCGGGAGGGGCCCAGCGGGCACGACCGGTGTGTAGCGGCCCGTGTCGAGCTCCGCGATCCGGCTGTAGCGCCACTCCTCGGCATCGACGGTCGGTAGCGGGACCTCGGCCACGGCGGTGGCGGCGCCCCGCCGGCGCTCGACCAGCCACGCCGGCCCGGGAAGGGCGGCGGCGGCATCGGCCAGACGACCGGGATCGGCATCGGGGCCGAGGACGCCCTGGAGGGCAGGATCGGCGGGTGTGTCGGTCGGGGCAACCACGACCAGAATTTACACTACGGACGTAGTGGATATTCCCGGCGCCCCGGCCCCGGGCCGGTGAGGTCGAGCAGCGCCGCCCACTCCTCCGGCGTCACCGCCACCGGCGACGCCACGCGGGGCGCCCGGACGATCTCCGTGGTGGCCAGGCGAGGGTCGTTCCGCACCGCCTCCACCGCCACCGGACGGTCGAGGGCCCGCAGCCGGACCGGGACGTACGGACGGACCTGCCGGCGGGCACCGAGGTCGCGCCATCGGGGGTCGTCGGGGTCGCCCACGTCATCCGCGGGCGCGCCGGTCACGGACCCCACTGCCCACAACCCTGGCGGGTGCGCCGGGTCACCCCGCGTGATCCAGAGCCCCACGGGCTGGCCGACCGCGAGCAGGTCCACCCGGTAGGTCGGCGCCAGACGCCAGGTGTCGGCCTCCTCGCCAGCGTCCAGGAACGCCCCCACGTCCCACACCGCCGGGTTCGCCTTGAGCAGCCACGCGCCCACCGCCGTGCCGTCGCGCAGTCGGGCGACGGCCGGGCCGCCCACGCCGTCAGGACTTCCGGCGGCGGAACCAGCTGCGCCAGCCGGAGGACCGCTCCTCCGCGTCCACCTCGGCGCGCACCTTGGGCACCGCCGCGTTCACGATGTCCTCGGCCTCGTCGAGGAGCGCCGCGATCGACGGGTCCTCGCCCACACCGGGCGGCTCGGGCGGCGGGGGCGGCGTGACCAGGGTGCCGTGCTGCCAGTTCACGTCCGCGAGGCGCGGCTGGTAGGCCGCGCAGTCGTCGGGGCAGCGCCACGGCGCCTCCGGGGCCAGGTCGAGGTCGCACTTCCGCACGGTCTCCCCGTTCGGATACGCGCGGCTCTCGAAGAACTTGCAGTTCTCCCGCATCGGCATGCCCACATTCTGGCAGCGGCGCTCCCGGCGTCCGTCACACCCCCGGGTCCGTGGCCCACGACCGCGAGGGATTCCTCAGCGAGCCCCCCGGCGCGGCCGACAACAGCACCATGAGCGTGTCGCCCGATGCCAGGACCTACCGCCGCGTGCTCGACGCGGCGGGCGTAGCCGTGGCCTCGATCGACCCCGACGGGCACCTGGCGCGGGTCAATCCGGCCTTCGCCCGCCTGTGCGGTCGAGCGGCGGGCGAACTCCACGGCCTGCACCTGCTCGCGCTGTGCCCCGGCATCGAGCAGCCCGCGGTGCTCAGCGCGGTGACCCACGTGGTGGGCGGCGTCAGCGAGGTCGAGGAGGTCGAGTTGCGGGCGCGCGCCGCGGACGGCCACGTACGGACGCTGCGGCTCACGCTCGGCGCCGCGACCGGTGCCGACGGCCGGGTGCTCGAGCTCGTGGCGGTGGCCGCTGACCTCACCGACGAACGGCGCGCCGACCGTCGACGCCGACAGGAGGCCTTGGGGCGGGCACGCGAGCGCGTGGAGGACCCCGACACCGGCCTGCCGAACCTGCGGGCCCAGCGGCTGCTCGTGGCGTCGGCCGTGCGGCGTTCGGCCCGGAACGGGGCGCCCTTCGGCGTGCTGCGCTGCGACGTCGGCGACCTCGACGCGCTGGAACGGGACCACGGCGCGGAACTGACCCGGGTGGCGCTCGATCTGCTCGGCGACCGGCTCACCCAACGCCTGCGCCCCGGCGACACGGTGGTCCGGACGGGGACGGGCCGATTCCTCGTCCTGGCCGAGGACCTCGGGGACCCGCAGGACGCGGCCGGGGTGGCCTACCGACTCCTCGCCGCGGTGGTCGAGCCGCTGCACGCGGGGACGCGGGACGTGGCGGTGGAGCTCACCCTCGGCGTGGTCGTCGGCGACGGCGGTGCCTCACCCGCCGAGCTGATGGCCGCGGCGGACGAGGTGGCGACCGAGGCGCTGGAAGGCGGCCCGGGCGGCTTCCGCATCGCGGACCACCGGCCGGGTCACGTGGGCCGGCCGATCGGCTGAGTCAGCCCACGCTGCCTTCCCCCGCCTCTCCCCCGGCCACCCACCCCCCATCGGGTGGGCTTCGCAGGCTCAGCCCACGCTGCCTTCCATCTGCAGCTCGATCAGGCGGCTCCACTCCACCGCGTACTCCATGGGCAGCGTGCGGGTCACCGGCTCGATGAAGCCGTTCACCACCATCGACATGGCCTGCTCCTCGGAGAGGCCGCGGCTCATCAGGTAGAAGAGCTGCTCGTCGGCCACCTTCGACACCGTCGCCTCGTGGCCGATGATCGCGTCACGCGAACCCACCTCCATGTAGGGGTAGGTGTCGGACACCGAGTCCTCGTCGAGGATGAGCGCGTCGCACTGCACGTGGCTCTTGCAGTTGCGCGCCCCCTCCTCGACCCGGACGAGTCCGCGGTACGAGGTCCGGCCGCCGTCCTTCGAGATGGACTTCGACACGATCTTCGAGGTCGTCTCGGGAGCGGCGTGCACCATCTTCGCCCCGGTGTCCTGATGCTGACCCGGACCGGCGTACGCGACCGACAGCACCTCGCCGGACGCCTTCGGTCCGACCATCACGACGCTCGGGTACTTCATGGTGAGGCGCGACCCGATGTTGCCGTCGATCCACTCCATGTGGCCCTCGGCCTCGACGACGGCTCGCTTGGTGACCAGGTTGAACACGTTCGACGACCAGTTCTGGATCGTCGTGTAGGTCACCCGGGCCGACGGCTTCACCACGATCTCGACGACCGCGGAGTGCAGCGAGTCCGAGGTGTACACCGGCGCCGAGCAGCCCTCGATGTAGTGCACCTTGGAGCCCTCGTCCGCGATGATCAGCGTGCGCTCGAACTGGCCCATGTTCTCCGCGTTGATGCGGAAGTAGGCCTGCAGCGGCATCTCGACCTCCACGCCCGGCGGGACGTAGATGAACGAGCCACCCGACCACACGGAGCTGTTGAGCGCCGAGAACTTGTTGTCGTTCCGCGGGATGACGGTGCCGAAGTACTGCTTGACGATCTCCGGGTACTCCCGCAGCGCGGTGTCCATGTCGCAGAAGATGACGCCCTGGCGCTCGAGGTCCTCGCGGTTGCGGTGGAAGACCACCTCGGACTCGTACTGCGCCGTCACGCCGGCGAGGTACTTGCGCTCCGCCTCCGGGATGCCGAGCTTCTCGTAGGTGTTCTTGATGGCGTCCGGGAGGTCGTCCCAGTCGTCCACCTGCCCGCCGGTGGGCTTGATGTAGTAGTAGATGTCGTCGAAGTAGATCTCGCTCATGTCGCCGCCCCAGTTGGGCATCGGGCGCTTCTCGAAGGCCCGCAGCGACTTGAGGCGGTAGTCGAGCATCCAGTCCGGCTCGCCCTTCATCCACGACATCTCGCGGACGATGGCCTCGTCGAGCCCGCGCTTGGGCTTGAAGACGTAGTCCTCCTCGTCGCTCCAGCCGAGCGAGTACTTGGAGAGGTCGAGATCGACCGACATGGGTGCCTCCGTGGCGGGTGGACTGTCCTGGCGAACGTTCGGGGTCTGGCCGTGTGGTGCAACCCCCCGCCGGAGCAGGGAATTTCTCCTACGTGGATAGTAACAACCCGGCGGGACCCCGGACACGGCGGTGCCGGGCTCCGGGGCGTGGGGCCACCGTCGCCCTAGGCTGGCCGGGTGACCGCGCCCGCACCTCCCCGCCCCGGGAACGATCCGGATCATTGGCGCGCGCCGGCCGGGCCCGTGCCGCCCGCCCCCACGGGGAACAACGGTCCGCGCTGGGTGGCGCCCGTGGCGGTCGGCGCGATCGGCGCGTGCGCCTGCGCGGCGGTGGCGTTCTGGAACCCGGGCGACGGGGGCACCCCGGTGTGCTGGTCCCAGGGCATCTTCGGCGTCGACTGCCCGTTCTGCGGCGGCCTCCGCGCCGCCAACGCGCTGCTGCGGGGCGACGTGGCCGCGGCGCTCGACCACAACGTGCTGCTCGCGATCGCGATGCCGCTGCTCGCCCTCGCCTGGGTGGTGTGGCTCGTCCGGTCGCTGCAGGACCGGCCGGTGCCGCAGTGGCTCCACCGCGCGCTGCACCCCCCGGCCCCGGTCCTGATCGGCCTCGGTGTGCTGCTCCTCGTGTTCGCCGTGGTCCGGAACCTCGACGGCGGACCGGCCTGGGTGACCTGGCTGCACTCCACCGCGTACCGCAGCTGAGCGTCAGTCGATCCGGCGGAGGCGGTCGCGGTAGCGGGCGGTCCGACGCACGTACGACTCCACGCCCATGTCGAAGTGACCCGGCGTGACCGCGCCCTCCTTGATGGTCGCCGGCACACCGAGCGCCATCGCGAGCGGCGGCACCACCTTGCGGTTGCCCACGAACGCGTTGGCCCCGACCACCGCCTCACGGCCCACCCGGGCGTCGTGCAGCACGATCGAGCCCACCCCGATCAGCGCCTTGTCCTCCACGGTGCACCCCTCGAGGTGCGCGAGGTGGCCGACGGTCACCTCGTCGCCGAGCGTGGTGGGCCAGATCGCGGTGGTGTGGAGCACCGCACCGTCCTGGATCGAGCAGCGGGCCCCCACGTAGATGAACCCGTCGTCGCCGCGCAGCACCGCCTGGGGCCAGACCGACGTGTGGGCGCCGAGCACCACGTTGCCGATGACGGTGGCGTCGGGGTGCACCCAGGCGTCGGGATGGATCTCGGGGACCTGGTCCCCCAGCGCGTAGACGGCCATGGCGTCGGAGTATGTCAGCCGAGCGGCTCGTGGCGGCCGTAGGCGCCACGGAAGAACAGCAGCGGGCCGGCGTCCTCACGGTGCACCTCGAGTGCGCGGACCCGGCCGATCACGACGACGTGGTCGCCCTCGGTCACCTGGTCGTGGAGGTCGCAGTCGAGGTGCGCCACCGCGCCGTGGATCAGCGGCGAGCCCGTGACGGGCGCCGGCTCCCAGGCGAGCCCCTCGAACTTGTCCTCCACCTTGGACGCGAACCGGTTCGACGTCTCGTGCTGGTCGTCGGCCAGGACGCTCACGCCGAAGCTGCCGGCCTCCGCCATGTGGGGCCAGCTGCCCGAGGTGGTGGCCACGCAGAACCCCACGAGCGGCGGGTCGAGCGACACCGAGAAGAACGACCCGATGGCGAGACCCATCTGGCGCCCGCCCACCTGCGACGCCACCACGGTCACACCGGTCGGGAAGTGGCCCAGCACCTTGCGGAACACGGACGGGTCGATCTCCACCGAGGCGGGCTCGGGCTGCGCGTCGCTCATGGGCCGCGCAGGCTACCGGGCGGTCGGGAGGTCGGCGCAGGTGAGCCGCCGCGACAGCGAGAGGGTGAGCCCCTCCGACGCGGCGAGCACCTCCGCCACACCGCGCGCCCGGGCCCGGTCCGCGGTGACGGCCAGCAGCTCGTCCACCCGGTCGTCGGTGTGCGACGGGTCGTGGTGGAAGAGCACCAGCGTGCGGGCCCCCGCCGCGGCGGCCACCTCGAGGGCGTAGTCGACCGTGCAGTGGCCCCAGTCGGAGCGGAGCGCGAACTCGTCGTCGTCGAACTGGGCGTCGTGGATCAGCACGTCCACGCCGCGGCAGAGCTCCACCACCGCCGGATCGATCTCGGTGGCCCCGACCCCCGGTTGCTGGTGGTCGCTCACGTACGCGACCGACCGGCCCTCGCTCTCCACCCGGAACCCGAGGGTGGGGCCGATGTGGGGGACCCACTCGGCGCGCACGGTGGCGCCGGGGAGCTGGATCGTGCCCGCCGCGGTGTCGTGGAAGACGATCTCGCCGGGGAGGTCGTCGATGCCCACCGGGAAGTACGGCGGCTGCACGAAGGAGCGCACTGCGGCCTCGAGCGTCGTCTCGTCCTGGGCCGGGCCGTAGACGTCGAGCCGGGCGCCCTCGCAGAGCAGCGGCGCGAAGAACGGGATGCCCTGGACGTGGTCCCAGTGCAGGTGGGTCACGAGCGCGGTGCCGCGGAACGGGCCGTCGCCGGCGCGGTCGAGCCCGAAGAAGCGCAGACCGGTACCCAGGTCCAGGACGATCGGGGCGTGGTCCGCGGACTCCACGACCACGCACGCCGTGTTCCCCCCGTAGCGGCTCACGCTCTCGCACGAGCACGGCGTGGAGCCGCGCACCCCGTAGAAGGTGACGTTCAGGACCGGATCCCCCTGGCTGGCGCCGCCGGACGCCCCGGCGGTGTGAAGGTGAACAGTACGCAAACGAAGGGCCCGAGCGGCAGGGGGTGTGACCGAAATCTCGGGGCCGTAGTCTGCGGACGTGAGCGACGCTCCCGCTGCACCGGCCACTCACACTGCCCCGGCCACTCCCACTGCCCCGGCGCTGCCGGACGGCTGGGTCGCCGTGGTCAAGCGCGACTGCCCCACCTGCGTCACGGTGGCACCCGCGCTCGTGGAGCTGGCGGCCGAGGTCCCGCTCACCGTGCTCACGCAGGACGACCCGTCGTTCCCCGAGGGCCTCCCCGACGGCGCCGGCCCGGTCGACGACACCACGCTCCACCGGTCCTGGCTGCTCGACATCGAGACGGTGCCCACGCTGCTGCACCGCAGCGGTGGCACGGAGGACGTCCGGCTCGTCGGCTGGGACCGGGCCGAGTGGCGGGCCGCCACCGGGGTGGCCGGACTCGGCGGTGGCCTGCCGGAGTACCGGCCGGGATGCGGCTCGCTGTCGGTCGACCCGACCCGCACCGACGAGCTGAAGGTGCGTTTCGAGGGCGGCCGCCTCCGCAGCCGCCGGGTGGCGATCGCCGAGCTGGAGGACGAGTTCGAGGCCGGGTTCGACCGCGGCTGGACCGACGGGCTGCCGGTGGTCCCGCCCACCGAGGCGCGGGTGCTGCGGATGCTGGAGGGCACCACCCGCGACCCCGACGAGGTGGTGGCCGTCGTGCCGCCCGACCTCGTCGAGTGCACCGTGGAGAAGGTCGCGGTGAACGCGGTGATGGCAGGGTGCCGGCCCGAGTACCTCCCGGTGGTGCTCGCCGCGGTCGAGGCCGCCTGCACCGACGAGTTCAACATGCACGGTCTCCTCGCCACCACGTGGTTCTCGGGCCCGATGGTGGTGGTCGACGGGCCGATCGCCGGACGCATCGGGATGAACTGGGACATGAACGCGATGGGCCAGGGCAACCGGGCGAACGCCACGATCGGGCGTGCGCTGCAGCTGGTGGTGCGCAACGTGGGCGGCGGGCGGCCGGGTGGGGTGGACCGCTCCACGCTCGGCAACCCCGGCAAGTACACGTTCTGCTTCGCGGAGCGGCCCCGCGCTGAGCTGCCCGGCGGTCCGGACTGGCCGGCACAGGCCACCGAGATGGGCATCGAACCCGGCACCGACACCGTCACGCTGTTCGCTGCGGAAGGGGTGCGGGGCTTCGTCGACCAGCTCTCCCGCGAGCCGGAGTCGTTGGCCCGCGGCCTCGCCGCGATCCTCCGCACCGTGGCGCACCCGAAGCTGGCGCTGGCCTTCGACGCCGCCGTGGTGCTCAGCCCCGAGCACCTGCGGGTGTTCCGCGAGGGCGGCTGGTCGAAGGCGCGGCTGCGTGAACGGCTGGCTGAGCTCACCCTGCTGCCGCCGGGCGCCACGACCCGCGGCGGCGACGGGATGGCCGAGGGCATGCCCGACGGCTTCGACGCGGTGGAGCTACCCAAGTTCCGCGACGGTGGGCTGCTCCTCTTCACCGCTGGCGGCGGGGCCGGGCTGTTCTCCGCGGTGATCGGCGGGTGGGCGTCGGGGTCGATGGGCTCCGCCCCGGTCACCCGCCGGATCGGGACGTAGGATCGGCCCATGGCGTCCACGCCCACGACCGCGGCGCCCCGCGTGGTGCTCGACCCCACCGGGGAGCTGAACCCCACGCAGGTCGAGCTCACCGAGCGGCCCGTGTCCCTCGAGGGCCTGACCGTGGGACTGCTCGACATCACGAAGGCCCGCGGCGACGTCTTCCTCGACCAGCTCGAGCTGCGCCTGCAGGAGCGCGGGCTGGAGACGCGGCGCTACGCGAAGCCGACGTTCACGAAGCCGGCGCCGGTGGACCTCCGCCAGGAGATCGCGCAGCAGTGCCACGTGGTGATCGAGGCGCTCGCCGATTGAGGCAGCTGCACGTCGTGCAGTGTGCACGACATCGCTGACCTGGAGCGCCGGGGCCTGCCCGGCGTCTTCATCGCGTCCACCGAGTTCGTGAGCGCGGCCGACGCGCAGGTGGCCGCGCTCGGCGTGGACACGGCGCGGGTGTTCGTGCCGCACCCGATCCAGGACCGCACCGACGACGAGATGCGGGCGCTCGCCGACGGGTGCGTCGAGGAGCTCCTCGACGCCCTCACCCGCGCATAGGGGTCCTCAGTCGCCCCAGAGGCGAGTCAACCTCCGCAGAAACCCGCTTCCCGCGCATAGGGGTCCTCGGTCGCCCCAGAGGCGAGTCAAGCTCCGCAGAAATCCCGCGCGGCGGGTTCAGTGCGGCAACGCGTAGCTGCCGTCGGGACCGCGCCGGGCCAGCCCGTCGGCCACGAGCGACTCCGCCACCGCACGCGCCGCCGCCGGATCGCGGCCGGTCACCCCGGCCAGCTCGGACTCCGCCACCGGGCCCTCGCCGAGCGCGCGCATCAAGCGCCCCCGCGCCTGGCGGGCCGAGCCCTCGAACGGGGCCTGGCGGCGGGACACGCCGGCCGACCCCGCCGCCGGGTCGGGCTCCGGCCGGCCGGCCCGGGCCCACGCGCAGGTCCGCCGCACCGGACACCCGGCGCACTCGGGCGCAGTGGGCCGGCACCGCAGCGCCCCGAGGTCGAGCATCCCCTGGTTCCAGGCCCACCCCTCCCCCACCGGGACCCACGCGTCGGCGGCGGCCTGGGCCGCCCGCGGCGTGAGGCGGGCACCGGCACGGCGGGCCAGCACGCGCCCCACGTTGGTGTCGACCACCGCCACGTCCGCCTCGAACGCGAACGCCAGCACGGCCCGAGCCGTGTAGGGCCCCACGCCGGGGAGGTCGAGCAGGGCGTCGAGGTCGTCCGGCAGCTGCCCGCCGTGGCGGTCCCGCACCACCACTGCGGCGCCGTGCAGGTCGCGGGCCCGGCGGGGATAGCCGAGGCCCGACCACTCGGTGAGCACATCCGCCACAGAGCCGACCGCGCACGAGGTGGCGTCGGGCCACCGGTCCAGGAAGCGCTCCCACCGGGGCACCACCCGGTCCACCTGCGTCTGCTGGAGCATCACCTCGGCCACGAGCACCGCCCACGGGTCGCGGGTCCGGCGCCAGGGCAGGTCACGGCGGGCAGCCGCCGCCCAGTCGAGGACCCTCCGCTGCTCGGCGGTCAGTCGAGGACCCGGCACCGGTGCAGCACGGTGTCGTGCGGGTAGTCGAAGCGACCCGACAGCCCGAACCGTCCGGTCAGCAGCTCCTGCGCCTCGGCGAGGAGGGCATCGCGCTCGTCGGCACCGAGGGTGGCCACGAAGCTGGTCGACCGCAGGCGTTCGAGCACACCGTCCA
Source organism: Microthrixaceae bacterium (assembly GCA_049316905.1). Classification (GTDB taxonomy): domain Bacteria; phylum Actinomycetota; class Acidimicrobiia; order Acidimicrobiales; family Microtrichaceae; genus CAIPVR01. The sequence continues at coordinate 41,349 of JBMOJH010000010.1, forward strand.
CGTCGGTGGGCACCGGGTTGGGCCAGCGCCGGGTGGTGAGCGGACCGAACCGTCCCGAGGCGGCGACCACGCGGTCCCACGGCTGCTCGCGGTGGTCGTCGTAGGGCCGACCGCCGGTGTGGGCCTCGACCAGGTCCGTCAGCGCGGCCACCCACGGCTCGAGCTGGTCGCGGGCGTTCCACAGCAGGAACAGCTCGCCGCCGGGGGCGAGGACCCGGGCGAGCTCCTCCAGGGCGGCGGGGGCGTCGAACCAGTGGAACGCCTGCGCCACGGTGCAGAGCGAGAACGTGTCGGCCCGGAACGGCAGGTGCTCGGCGACCCCGAGGACCACCGGTGCGGCCGGCACCGCCCGCACCAGGTGCCGGGCCATGGGGTCGAGCGGTTCGAGGGCGGTCACGGCCAGGCCGAGCCGGGCGAGCTGGCCGGTGAGGATGCCGGTGCCGGCCGCGACGTCGAGCGTCCGGGCGACCGGACCCGCCGCCCGGGCCGCATCGGCCACCTCCCCCACGGCGGGCCGGGCGTAGGTGGGCCGGATCCGTGCGTAGCTCGCCGCCGCGGAGGAGAAGCCGCCGGCGGCCACGGGGTTGATGCTCACCCGCCCAGCATCCCACTGGCCGCCCGCCGGACCCGCTTGGTACGAACGTTCGGGCGGCAATGGGCCGGAGGGCCGAGTGACACTCACTGTGCGGAGTGGCAGACTCACGGATGTTCACCACGGAACGCGGTGCTGTGCACACTTTCCGTGATCTTCTGGGTAGGGACGCAGGCGACAGCGGTCGGGGCCCCGGACGGGCACGGACCGCGAGGCGACGGAGGACGACGGGCCGGATGGCAGGGGACGACGAGGGCGCGACCACGCGCCGGAACGCGCCGGGACACCGGGGCCGCACGCACCAGCGCGGAGTGCTCCCGATCGACGACCGCGAGCGCGGCGCCGAGGTGGCCACGCTGCGGGCCGTGCTGGCCTACCGCATGCTGGCCGCCGTGGCCGTGGCGGTCGCCGTGGCGCTGGTCCCGCTGTTCGGGCCGCACCGACTGGCCCTCGCGGCGGTGATCGTCCTGATGGAGACCGCGGTGAACGCCCATGCCGCACGCGCCGTCCGCCTGAGCGGTCACCTCCCGTCGGCGGTCGCGTGGGCCGACACGCTCCTCGCGCTCGCCGTGGTGGCGCTCGTCCCCGAGTCCTACGCCATCGCGGTGACGGTGGTGGTCTCCACCTCCGGGCTGTTCGTGATCTGGTTCGGGCGCCGCGTCACCCTGCTGCTGGTCCCGCTCACCGGCGCCGGCCTGCTCGCAGTGGGCCTGGCGAGCCGCCCCACACTGTGGTTCCCGGCGTTCGTGGCGTGGCTGATCACGTCGGTGTCGGCCGCGGTGGTGCTGAGCCGGGTGGCCGACGCGCTGGTCGCCGGCCGCGACCGCTACGACGACCTCGTCAACGGCCTGGACGCGGCCATCTGGGAGTCGGAGGGGCCCGACGGTCCACCCGACTACGTGTCGCGCCAGGTCGTCGAGCTGTTCGGCTTCACCCCGGCGCAGCTCGCGGACGCCGAGTGGCTGGCCGGCCGGGTGCACCCTGACGACCTCCCCGCGGTGGTCGAGGGACGCCGGCGCATCCGGTCGGGCGAGGACGTGGAGGCCCGCTACCGCATGCAGGCCAACGACGGTCGGTGGATCCGGGTGCTCGAGCGGGTGCGGGTGAGCACGGCGGCCGACGGACGGGTGCTCCGCCGCCGCGGTTTCCTCGTGGACGAGACCGCGCGGTGGGAGTCGGAGTCGAGCCTGCGCCGCTACCAGGAGCTGATCGACGAGCTGCCGATCGCGCTCGTCGTCATCCGCGCGGACGACCCGGCGGATCCCCGGACGCTGCGCGTGCTCGCGGCCAACCCCGCGGCCGGCGAACTCGTGGGCCTGCCGGTGCCGGCGAACCTGGGCAGTCGGGTGGGCGACCTCCTGGGCGTGAGCGACGAGCTGCTGGGCCACCTGGCCGAGGTGGCCACCGCCGGTCGCCCGTACGACCGGGCCGACCTGCACCTGCCCGGCGTGGACGGGGTCTTCGCCATGCGGGCGGTGCCGCTGCCCGACGGCGCGGTCGGCGTGTCGCTCGAGGACGTGACCGCCCGCGCCCGGCAGACCGAGTCGTTCCGCCACCGGGCGCTGCACGACACCCTCACCGGCCTGCCCAACCGGGCCCTGCTCCACGAGCGTCTGACCCGGGCCCTGATCCGGGCCGACCGCGACGCCGACCGGGTCGCCCTGCTCCTGATCGACCTCGACGAGTTCAAGGAGGTCAACGACGCGCTCGGCCACGAGTACGGCGACGGCCTGCTGCGCGAGGTGGCCCGACGCCTCAGCGCCGAGGTGCGCGAGGGCGACACCGTGGCCCGCCTCGGCGGCGACGAGTTCGCCGTGGTGCTCGCCTCCGGGGCGACCGAGGAGCAGGCCCGCGACGTCGCCCGTCGCCTCGGTGAGGCGTGCGCCCGACCGGCCGAGATCGGCGACTACCGGGTGCAGGTGTCGGCCAGCATCGGCATCGCGCTGGCCCCCGACCAGGGCAACGACGCCCCGACCCTGATGCGCCGCGCCGACAGCGCGATGTACGAGGCCAAGGGCGCCGGCACCCGGATCGCGCTGCACTCCACGAACCAGGAGCTGCGCACCGTGCGGCGGCTCGAGCTGCTGGCGGACCTCCGCGACGCACTCGACGAGGACGCGTTCGTGGTCCACTACCAACCGCGCCTCGATCTGCGCACCGGCCGGACCGACGGCGTGGAGGCGCTCGTGCGCTGGCACCACCCGCGCCACGGCCTGCTCGCGCCCGACGAGTTCATCGAACTCGCCGAGGTGTCGGGCGCGATCCGGACCCTCACCAAGACCGTGACCGAGCGGGCCGCCACCGAGGTGGGTGCGCTCGACGGACCGGCCCTGCGGGTGAGCGTGAACCTGTCGAGCCGCAACCTGTTCGACCCCGGCCTCGTGGACTGGGTGGAGGGCGTCGTGGACCGCCTCGACCTGCAGCCCGGGCAGCTGAGCTTCGAGCTCACCGAGTCGCAGCTGATGGACGACCCGAGCCAGGCCGAGACGGTGCTGTGGCGCCTGCACGACCTCGGCGTGCGCTGCTCGCTCGACGACTTCGGTTCGGGGCCGAGCTCGCTCGACCTGCTCCGCCGGCTCCCGCTCGACGAGCTCAAGATCGACCGGCACTTCGTGGCCGACCTCGCCCATGGCGACGAGCGGGTGGTGCGCTCGGCGATCTCGCTCGGCCACCACCTGGGCCTGGAGGTCGTTGCGGAGGGCGTGGAGTCACCGGCGGTGCTGGCCCGACTGCGCCACCTGGGCTGCGACGCCGCGCAGGGCTTCCACCTGTCGGGCCCACTGCCGCTCGACGAGCTGCGCGTCCACCTCGACGATGCAGCGGCGGTCGACGCGGACGACGACTCGCCGGACCCGTCGCGGCTTGGGAGCCGGTGATTACCCGGCGGTAACATCCGCCCATGAGCACCGGTACCACTCCCCCCAGCGCCGCCGACCTGGTCACCGCCGCCGCCGCACTCGACGCCGCCCAGGCCGTGCTGGACCGGGGCATCGCCCGGCTGGCCAACGACGGGATCGACGAGAACCAGGTCCTGGCCTACGACGTGGCCCACGCCGCCGCTGCGGTGATGGCCGCCCGGGGCCTGCTCTCCTACGGCCAGAAGGGCGACACCGAGTCGCTCGTCACCGCGGCCTTCGCGGCCGACGTGATCGCGGACCTGGCCGCCAAGATCTACGGCCGGGAGACGGAGTGGAACGTCGAGCCCGGCGCCCTCGACGCGGCCCGCGAGTTCGTGGCGACCTACCGGGACCCGGCGTTCCTCGCATCGCTGGCCGACACCGACGGGCCCCGCGGCCTCACCGACGACTTCGAGTTGGTCCAGGACACCTTCCGACGCTTCGCCGAGGAGAAGCTCGTGCCGATCGCCGAGCACATCCACCGCCACAACGCCGACATCCCCGAGGACATCATCACCGGCCTCGCCGAGATGGGCGCCTTCGGCCTGTCGATCGAGGAGGAGTACGGCGGGTTCGCGAGCGGCGACGAGTCGGACTACATCGCCATGGTCGTCGCCACCGAGGAGCTGTCCCGCGGTTCGCTCGGCGCCGGCGGCTCGCTCATCACCCGGCCCGAGATCCTCGCCCGGGCCCTCGAGGCCGGCGGAACCGAGGAGCAGAAGCACGAGTGGCTGCCCCGTCTCGCCACTGCAGAGGTCATGAACGCCGTGGCCGTGACCGAGCCCGACTACGGCTCCGACGTGGCCGGCGTGAAGGCCACCGCCACCCCGGTCGACGGCGGCTGGCTGATCAACGGCGTGAAGACCTGGTGCACCTTTGGCGCACGGGCCGACGTGCTCATGCTGCTCGCCCGCACCGACCCCGACCGCAATGCCGGCCACAAGGGCCTGTCGATGTTCATCGTCCCCAAGGAGCGCGGCGACGGGCACGGCTTCGAGCTCGCCCAGGAGAACGCGCACGGCGGCGGGAAGATGGAGGGGCGCCCGATCGACACGCTCGGCTACCGGGGCATGCACTCCTACGAGATCGCCCTCGACAACTGGTTCGTGCCGTCGGAGAACCTGATCGGCGGCGAGGGTGGCCTCGGGAAGGGCTTCTACTACCAGATGGCCGGCTTCGAGAACGGGCGTCTGCAGACCGCGGCCCGCGCCGTGGGCGTGATGCAGTCCGCGCTCGAGGAGGCCCGCCAGTACGCGAAGGACCGGAACGTCTTCGGCTCACCGGTGTTCGACTACCAGCTCACCCAGGCCAAGCTCGCAAGGATGGCGATCACCATCCAGGGCGCCCGCCAGTTCTCCTACGAGGTGGCCCGGATGATGGCGAAGGGCGAGGGCACGCTCGAGGCCAGCATGATCAAGGCCTACGTGTGCAAGGCCGCCGAGTGGGTCACCCGCGAGGCCATGCAGATCCACGGCGGCATGGGCTACGCCGAGGAGTACACGGTGAGCCGGCTGTGGGTGGACGCCCGAGTGCTGTCGATCTTCGAGGGCGCGGACGAGACCCTCTGCCTGAAGGTGATCGCCCGCCAGCTGGTGGCCCGGCACAAGAACTCCGCCGCGGCCTGAGCCGCGCACCCGAGTCTCCCGAGCGTCGGTTCTCCTGAGCGTTCTTGCCCTTGGAGGGCACGCGCGCTCAGAAGAACGGGGCCGGTACCGTTCGGGATGTGGGTGAGGGTGATGCACCGGATGCGATCGAGTTCTCGTCGCGCCTCCTGCAGCTGATCGACAGCGGTCGGCTCACCGCCACCTACAAGCTCGCGACGCTGACCGCCGTGATCGACCTCTGCGCGGAGACGAGCGCTTCCGAGACGTTGTCGGCACGAGAGGTCGGTCGTCGGGTCCTCGAGCTCTACTGGCCCCAGACGAGCCCCTTCAGCGGCGACGAGCGGGGCGATCTGGTCCTCCGCCAGTCGAAGATGTCGTCCGACATTCCCGAGAAGCTGGCTCGCTTCCGGCGCGACCACCGCCTTCCGCGGCGCGCCCGGCCGGAGGACGCGGCTGCGGCGGAACCGGACGCGTGGCAGAGGCTCGAGGCCGATGTCGTCGCCACCGTGGTCAGGGAACCGATCCCACGACTCCAACGGTTCGGCGCGGGACCGCCTTCGGCGGGCGACCGGTTCATCTACGAGATCGACTGGGACGAGAACGTGTCGAAGGCGAAGGTCGGGCGACCCGACTTCGATGACACGATGCGGTTCCTGCCGGGCGTCGCCGACCTCCTGGGCCGACTCGGACCCATCCTCCGGCCGGTGCTGCAGGCACGCTGGACCACGGAGGTCGCCAAGCGGAACGCCGACGCCGTCGACGAGATGCAGCTCTCGGACTTCCTGTTCGGAGCGGAGCGCATCAGCCTGCACCGCGTGCGCGGACCACTCGCGGAACTCCAGGACCACCGCTGCTTCTACTGCCGCGATCGACTCACCGGCCACCCGGACGTCGATCACTTCATCCCGTGGTCCCGCCATCCCGACAACAGCCTGGACAACCTCGTGGCCGCGCACCCCCGGTGCAACGGAGCGAAGCGGGACTCCCTCGCCGGAACCGACCACCTCACGGCTTGGCTCCATCGGTTCCGTGATGGCTCTGCGGACGCGCGGGCCCTCGACGACCTGCGCTCGGCGATCGACTGGCCACGTCGGCCCGACCGCACACTCGGAGCCGCCCGAGCGGCGTACCTGCCGCTTCCCACGGGGACCCGACTCTGGCAGGCCCCGGACCGCTTCGAGATGCTCGACCGTACGGCCGTTCACGACCTCCTCGTCGGCAGCGTCACCCATCGGCGACCATTCGGTACCGGATGAGGCTCCGCCTTCCGACCCGCCTGGACCCGAAATCCGTACTGTGTGGCCAGGACGTGGCGATGGCTACAGCCTCGCCACACGGAACGGAGGTGCGGCTCAGCCCACGGCGCCCGGCACCATCCGGATGTTGATCGGGTAGCGGTACCACTCGCCCCGGCTCGCCGCGATCGCGGCCATCACGTGCAGCACGATCCCGCCGATCATCACCACGAAGATGAGCACGAAGCCGATCAACACGAACATCAGGGCGAAGCACACCAGGTACGCGATGAAGAGCGTGATCGAGAAGTTCAGTGCCTCGGCGGCATGGTGCTTGGCGTACCGCTGGTCGTCGCGGGCCACCAGGTAGATGATCAGCGGACCGATGAACCCGGCGAAGATCGGCAGCACCTGCGCCAGCACCGCCAGACCCTTCTGGTCCTCCCACGACGACGCGCCCGCCCCCTGCGGGTAGGCCACGGCGGGCACCTGGGCCGGCGGCGCGGCCTGCCCCCACTGCGTGCCGTCCCACCAGCGGGTCGCGCCCGTGGGGTCCTGGTACCAGCCGGGCGGGGTGGACTGCTGCTCGGTCATGGGGAGAAGTGTCGCACGACGACGCGCCCGGGCGGCGCCCTACATGCGCACCATGACGTGCTTGATCTCCGTGTAGTGCTCGAGCGCGTAGATCGACATGTCCTTGCCGTAGCCCGACTGCTTGTACCCGCCGTGGGGCATCTCGCTCACGATCGGGATGTGGTCGTTCACCCACACGGTGCCGAACTGCAGCCGCTTGGCCATTCGCATCGCCCGGCCCACATCGGTGGTCCACACCGAGCTCGCCAGGCCGTAGTCCACGCCGTTGGCCCACGCGAGGGCCTGGTCCTCGTCGGAGAACCGCTGCACGGTCACGACGGGGCCGAACACCTCGCGCTGGATGATCTCGGCGTCCTGGGCCGGGTTGGCCACCACGGTCGGCTGGTAGAAGAACCCCGCTCGGTCCCCGACCGAGCCGCCGGTGGTCACCTCGGCGCCCGCCGCCACGGCCCGCTCCACCATCCCGGCCACCCGGGCCTGCTGGTCGGCGGAGATGACCGGGCCCACCGCGGTGGCCTCGTCGAACGGGTCGCCCCAGGCGAGCGCGGCGACCTTGTCGGTGAGACCGGCGACCACGTCGTCGAAGACCTTCGGCCCCACCACCACCCGGCACGGGGCGGTGCAGTCCTGGCCGGAGTTGTAGTAGCTCATCTCGGCGAGCGTGGTGGTGAGCAGGTCCACGTCCGCGTCGTCGAACACCACCACCGGCGCCTTGCCGCCCAGCTCGAGGTGCACCCGCTTGAGCGACTCCGCCGCATTGCGGGCGATCAGCTTGCCGGTGGCCACGTCGCCGGTGAGCGACACCAGCGCCACGTCGGGATGGCGCACGAGCCGGTCGCCCGCGGTCTCGCCCTGGCCCAGCACCACGTTGAACACGCCGGGCGGGAAGATCTCGGCGGCCAGCTCGGCCAGGCGGATCGCGGTGAGCGGCGTGAGCTCCGAGGGCTTCAGCACCACGGTGTTGCCGGTGGCCAACGCCGGGCCCACCTTCCACGTGGCCATGTTGAGCGGGTAGTTCCACGGGGCGATCGACGCCACCACGCCGAGCGGGTCGCGCCGGGTGAAGCTGGTGTGGTCCTCCAGGTACTCCCCCGCGGCGCGGCCCTCCAGGAAGCGGGCCGCCGCGGCGAAGAACCGGAAGTTGTCGACGGTCAGGTCGAACTCGAAGTCGATGATGGAGAGCGGCTTGCCGACGTTGCGGCCCTCCAGTTCCTTGAGGTTGTCGAGGTCGGCCTCGATCGCGTCCGCCAGCGCGCTGAGCTGCTCGTGGCGGTGCCGGGGCGTGGTCTCGGACCACTCGGTGAACGCCCGCTTGGCGGCGGCGACCGCCGCGTCCACGTCGGCCGCGTCGGACGACGCGACGGCGGTGATCACCTCGCCCGTCGCGGGGTCGACCACGTCGTCGGTGGCGCCGGAGGCGGCCGGGCGGAACTCGCCGTCGATGAAGTTCAGCGTCTGCATGGCCGACATCTTGGCGTGTCGACGGGGCCGCACGCGGGCGACGCCGCGAGTCCCCCCGCGAGCGCTACGGTGACCAGTGACACATCGGTTGGCTGCCGGTGGGTCGACCATGGGCGATCCGACACGAGGAGACCGTCCATGGCGCACGACCGACCGGACATCCTGGCCACCACGAGCCTCGCCCAGCTCTACGCACGGGGGCAGCTCCCGCAGGTCCCCGACGACCCGGCCACCCTCGGCGACGCGGAGTTCGGTCCCGTCGGCGGCAACGAGCCCACCGAGCCGGAGACCCTGGACCCGATGGAGGCGTTCTGCGAGGCCTGGTCGAGCGGCTTCGCCCCCGACTCCCCCGAGTTCCGCGCCCGCTGACCGAACCCGCCCTAGTCCTCGAGCGCCGCGATCGCGTCCGCGATGGCGAGCGCACGACGGGCGTTGTCGACGTGCAGGTTCTCGATCTGCTTGCCGTCGACGGTGATCACGCCCTTGCCCTCGGCCAGCGCCGCCTCGAACGCCTCGATGACGCGCTTCGAGAACTCGATCTCGTCCTCCGACGGCGAGTACGCCACGTTGCAGGGTTCCACCTGGCCCGGGTGGATGATCGTCTTGCCGTCGAATCCCATCTGGGCGCCCTGGACGCACTCGGCGGTGAAGCCCTCCACGTCCTTCACGTCGTTGTAGACGCCGTCGAGGATCGCCTTGCCCGCCACGCGGGCCGCGTTGACGCACCGACCGAGGCCCCACAGCAGCGGCGCCCGGCCCGGGACCAAGGCGGCACGCAGCTCCTTGGCCAGGTCGTTCGTGCCCATCACGAGCACGGCGAGGCGCTCGGAGCTCGTGGCGATCTCCACCGCGTTCTCGATGGCCGTGGGGGTCTCGAGCATCGCCCAGATCGTGGTGTGGTCCCCCACGCCGGCGCCCTCGATGATCCGCTCGATCTCCGCGACGTCGGCCGCCGAGTTCACCTTCGGCACCACGATGCCGGCAGGACCCGCCTGGGCCGCGGAGCGGAGATCGTCGGTCGACCAGTCGGTGTCGAGGCCGTTGACCCGGATGGTCAGCTCCCGACGGCCGTACTCGCCGGAGGCGACCGCCGCGGCGACCTTCTCGCGGGCCACGGCCTTCATGTCGGGGGCCACCGAGTCCTCGGTGTCGAAGATGATGGCGTCCACCGGGAGGGTCTTCGCCTTCTCCAGTGCCTTGTCGTTGGCACCCGGCATGTAGAGCGCTGTGCGGCGGGGCTGGAACTCGGTCATCGTGCGGTCCCTTCTCGGTCCGGGGATCAGAAGCCGTAGCGCTCGGCCAGGGCCGGGTCGCGGTCCGCGAGCTCGCGGGCCAGCTCCACCACGACCTTGCACTGCTTGACCGAGGCGTCGTCCTCCATCTTGCCGTTCAGCATGATGGCGCCCGTCCCGTCGCCCATGGCCTCGATGACCTCCTGGGCGTGGGCCACGTCGGCCGGGTCCGGGGAGAACACCTTCTTGGCGATGTCGATCTGCACCGGGTGCAGCGACCAGGCGCCCACGCAGCCGAGCAGGTAGGCGTTGCGGAACTGGTCCTCGCAGGCGACGGTGTCCTTGATGTCGCCGAACGGGCCGTAGTACGGGAGGATGCCCGCCATCGCGCAGGCGTCCACCATGCGGGCGATCGTGTAGTGCCAGAGGTCCTGTTGGTAGCTGGTGCGCTCGGCGTCGTAGGCCGGGCCGTCCTCGCCCTGCGGCGGGTCCTGACGGACGAGGTAGCCGGGATGACCGCCACCCACGCGGGTGGTCTTCATCCGGCGGTTCGCGGCGAGGTCCGCTGGGCCGAGCGACAGGCCCTGCATGCGGGGCGACGCCAGGCAGATCTCCTCCACGTTGGCCACGCCACGGGCGGTCTCGAGGATGGCGTGGACCATCAGCGGCCTCGTCAGACCGGCCTTGGCCTCGAGCTGGGCGAGCAGACGATCGACGTAGTGGATGTCCTCGGGGCCCTCCACCTTCGGGACCATGATCACGTCGAGCTTGTCGCCCACCTCGGTGACGAGCGTGGTGAGGTCGTCGAGGACCCACGGCGAGTCCAGGCTGTTGACCCGGGTCCAGAGCTGGGTGTCGCCGAGGTCGACCTCCTTCGCCACCTTCACGAGGCCGGCACGGGCCGCCTCCTTCGCGTCCATCGGGATGGCGTCCTCGAGGTTGCCGAGGAGCACGTCGGTCGTGGGGGCGATGTCGGGCAGCTTCGCCGTGACCTTCTCCAGGTGCGGCGGGAAGAAGTGGATCATCCGGCTCGGCCGGAACGGGATCTCCCGCAGCGGCTCGGGGGCACCGACGGCCAACGGCGTGAAGAAGTCCTTGGGGCTCCGCATGGCCCTCGACGCTACGGCGGGGTGCGGAGGCGTGCCGAATCGGGCCGGCGTCAGGAGTCGAAGCCGAGGCCGAGCGAGTCGAGCAGCCGCAGCCACGGGCCGCGCCGACCGTCGCGCTCGTCGGCACGGGCGATCGCCCGACGGGTCAGCTGGATGCCGACCGAGCGCAACGGCTCCGGCGGGAACGGCACCAACCCCTTCCGCACCAGCGCCAGTTCGAGCAGCTCCGACTCCGGCCGGTACAGCAGGTCGAGGCAGACCCGGGCGCCGAAACGGGTCGCGCCGACCCCGAGGCCCGTGTAGCCGGCCGCCCACGCCACCCGGCCGTCGAGCGCGGTACCGAAGCCCACGGAGAACCGTGTGGACGTGTCGATCACCCCGCCCCACCGGTGCGTGAACGAGATCCCCTCGAGCTGGGGGAAGGTCGTGAAGAAGTGCTCGGCGAGCTTCCGGGTGGTGGCCGGGTTGTCGTAGTGCTCGGGCCGGATCCGCCCACCGGTGTGGAAGATCGCGTCGTACCCGCCCCACACGATGCGCGGGCCCTCGCCGGGGCGACCCTCGGTCATCCGGTAGTAGTGGAACTGGTTGGCCGAGTCCGAGATGCCCTGACCGCCGCGCCACCGGATGGCGTCGCGCTGGGCGGGCGACAGCGGCTCGGTGGCCAGCACGTGGTCGAACACCGGCACCACCCGCCGGTTGATCGCCCGCACCGGGGAGCGGAACGCGTTGGTGCCCAGCACGACCGCCCCGCACCGGACCGTGCCGCGGTCGGTGCGCACGAGGACGCCGGCGCCGTTCCGCTCGAGTCCGGTCAGCCGGGTGCGTTCGGCGATGCGGACACCGAGGCGGCGACACGCCACTGCGAGGCCCCAGGCCAGCCGCGCCGGGTCCACGAGCGCCTCACCGGTGTGCTGCCACAGCCCACCGAGGTAGGTGGGCGAGTCCACCTGGGCTCGCAGCGCGTCGGCGTCCAGCCAGGTCACCTGCTCGCCGTGCGCGGTCAGCTGCTCGGCGGCGTCGCGGAGGTGTGGGAGCTGCCAGGGCCGGTCGGCCACCTGGAGCGCGCCGTCGGCGCGCAGGCCGGCGTCGATCTCATGGCGGCGGACCGACTCGACGAGGCCGTCGAAGTTGGCCCGAGCCGCGGCCTCGATGGCCGGGAGGTCGTCGCCGAAGCGCTCCACCCCGTTCTGGATGCCGTGGGTCAGCGACGCCGAGACGAAGCCGCCGTTGCGACCGGACGCCTCGCCGGCGACCTCGCCGGCGTCGATCACGAGCACGTCGAGCTGGGACCGGTCCTCGACGGCCTGGAGGGCCGCCCACAACCCCGTGAAGCCGGCGCCCACCACCACGAGGTCCGCGGTGGTGTCACCCGACAGCGGCTCGCCCTCCTCCGGACGGCCGGGGTTGTCCAACCAGAGCACCGCCGGACGAGCCCCACGTAGGGCTGCCGTCGGATCCACGCTCTCACGCCTCTCCCGTTGTGGCGATCCCGCCGGTCCCCTGCAGGGGTGCCCAGCGGTCGTCGCTCAGGCTAGCCCCTGGCACGTTCGCGGAGGTTGAGTCGCCTCTGAGCGAACTGAGGACCCCTATTCGCACGGGCGGGGGCGAGTACGGTCCCGCCCGTGCGAGCGGTGGTGTGCAGGGAGTTCGGCGAGCCGGAGACGTTGGAGCTCGAGGAGCGGCCGTCGCCGCCGTGCGGGCCCGGACGGGTGCGGGTGCGGGCCTGGGCCGCGGGCCTCAACTACGTCGACGCGCTCTTCGTGCAGGGCCGCTACCAGATCAGGCCCCCCACCCCGTTCACGCCCGGCTCCGAGCTCGCGGGCGAGGTCACCGAGGTGGGCGACGGGGTGACCGGGTGGGCCGTCGGCGACCGGGTCATGGCGTCGGTCGGCCTCGGCGGGTTCGTCGACGAGGTCGTCCTCCGGCCCGAGCAGCTGCTCGCCGTGCCCGACGGCCTCGACTTCGGTCAGGCCGCCACGATGGGCCAGAGCTACGCCACCGCGTGGTTCACGCTCACGCGTCGCACCACGGTCCGCGAGGGCGACCGGGTCCTGGTGCTCGGCGCGGCCGGCGGGGTGGGCCTCGCCTGCATCGACGTGGCCCGGGCCCTGGGCGCCAGCGTGATCGCGGCCGCCTCGAGTCCGGAGAAGCTGCAGCGGTGCATCGAGCGGGGCGCCCACAGCGTGATCGACACCAGCGCCGAGGACCTCAAGGCGCGGGCCCGGGAGCTGTCCGACGGCGGAGTCGACGTGGCGGTCGACCCGGTGGGCGGCGAACTCAGCGAGCAGGCGCTCCGCTCCCTCCGCGAGGACGGGCGGCTCATGGTGGTCGGCTTCGCCTCCGGGGAGATCCCGCGCCTGCCCGCCAACCAGGTGCTGCTGCGGAACCGGCGGGTGATCGGCGTGGACTGGGGCGCGTGGGCCCTCGGTGACCCGGCGGCCAACCACGAGCTCATGGGCGAGGTGCTCGCCCGGGTGGCCGAGGGTGTGCTGCGCCCCGTCGCGCCGGTGACGTACCCGCTGGGCGACGCGGCCAGAGCGCTGCGGGACCTCCTGGGGCGCCGGGTGGTGGGCAAGGCCGCGCTCGACTGTGCGGACCCCGCCCCGATGGACCCGGCGGACTGAGCTCCGCTGGCGTCAGCCGGCGTTGGCGGTGGTCGGCGTGCCCGAGGAGGTGCCGCCGGCGAGGGCCTGGAGCGCAGCGTCGAGCTGCTCGATGGGCACCTCGCCCGAACCGCGCTGGACCACCTTGCCGTCGGCGTCGACCATCACGAAGTACGGGAAGCCGGGCAGGCCGAAGGCGGTGGCCGCGGTCTGGCTCGGGTCGTCGAGCAGCACCTGGGGCTGCCAACCCTCACGGGCCAGCCAGCGCGACGGCGGATAGTTCGGCTTGTCCTGGCTCACGCCGGTGCTCACGGTGCGGACCTCGACGTTCTTCGGGAGCTTGCCCTCCGCGATGTACTGCTGGATGAGGGGCACCTCCTTCTGGCAGTGCGGGCACCAGTGGGCCACGAAGAGGATGAGCTGCGGCTTCCCGTCGGGCCCGATGGTGATGTCGGAGCCGTCGAAGGTCTGGCCCTTCAGCGTGGGGATCACCTGGCCGACCGCCGGGTCCTTCGCCGGATCCGCCAGCAGCGTGGTGGTGTCCGACGGGTAGGCCGGCAGGTCCTCACCCTCCACCGTGACCGTGGCGGTCTCCTGCGTGGAGTTCTTGGCGGCAGCGGCGCCGCTGTCGCCGGAGGCGCTGTCGCTGCCCCCACCGCGGGTGAGGAGCACGGCCACGATCCCGAGGACCACGACCACCAACACCACCGCACCGATGATCAGCGGGACGTTGTTCTTCCCGCCGGTGTCGGTGCTGGAGTAGCCGTAGGGGCTGGCGCCCCGGGACTTCGGGGGCTTGGCCTTCTGGTCGCTCATGGGGTGACCTCCTGGGCCCGCTGTCCGGGCTCCGCGTCGGGGGTGTCGTCGTCGAACGTCTCGTCGTCGGGCGTGCCGCCGTCGGCGGACAGGGTACGTGGCCCACCTCGCCGCGTCGGCGCGGGCCGGGCGAGCAGCACGAGGGTGAAGATCAGCGTGAAGCCGACCCACGCCATGCCGGGGATCGACAGGAAGTGGAACTTCCAGACCCACACCGTCTCGCACGGCACGGCCGCGGCCGAGTCGCAGACCGGGCTCTTCACCGTGTCGGGGAACCGCTCGAGCAGGTAGTGGTAGGTCGCGATCACCCAACCGATGACCACGAGGGGCACCACGTAGAACTTCACCGCGGTGTCACGGCGCCACCAGGCCACCGCGAGGAGCACCACGTTCGGGTACATGGCGATGCGCTGGTACCAGCAGAGCGGGCACGGCGGGAACTTGGCGATCTCGGACATGTAGAGGCTGCCGAGCGTGCAGGTGAGCGCCACCGCGAACGCCAGGGGGATCGCCACCTGGCCCAGGCCCTCCCTCAACGGGACCAGCGACTCCGGGACCCCGCCGCGCACCTTGGAAACGAGCGCCGTGACCCAGGTGACGGCGATGAACAGCAGGCCCACCACGGCCAGGAGTGCGAAGAAGGTGCTGACGGTCTCGACGTCCATGGATGAGCGCTCAACGGGTCCGGTCGGGTCCGCCCGGACTGGGGGACATGGCCCGCGCACCCTATCGCCGGTTCCGTCCGGGTCGGTGGCCCGGCTGGGAAGTCCTACAGGAGCGGTTGCCGGGGGGCCCGCCCACCGTCGCGGCGACCCGTCCGCCGGTCACGCCGGTAGGGTGCGCGGCATGTCCGTCTACGACTCCGACCTCTCCACCCTCGACGGTTCCGCCGACGTGATGGGTGCCGCCCGCGACAAGGTGACCCTGCTGGTGAACGTGGCCTCCAAGTGCGGCCTCACCCCGCAGTACACCCAGCTCGAGGAGCTCCAGCAGCGCTTCGGCGACCGCGGGTTCACCGTGCTCGGCGTGCCGTGCAACCAGTTCCTCGAGCAGGAGCCCGGCTCCCCCGAGGAGATCGCCACGTTCTGCTCCACGACCTACGGCGTGAGCTTCCCGCTGAGCGAGAAGGTCGAGGTGAACGGCGACGGTCGTCACCCGCTCTACACGGAGCTGACCGAGGTGGCCGACGTGGACGACGGCCACACGGGCGACATCCGCTGGAACTTCGAGAAGTTCCTGGTGGGGCGCGACGGCGAGGTGCTCGCCCGCTTCGCCCCCACGGTGGTGCCCGACGACGAGAAGGTCGTCAGCGCCATCGAAGCCGCCCTCTGACCCATCGATCCCGGCTTTGTGATGCTCCTGACGACTCATGAGTCGTCAGGAGCATCACAAAGCGGGGGGTGGTCAGGAGTGGGTGGTCAGGGGGTGCCGATCGTGAGGACGGTCCGCAGACCCCGGCCCGCCGCCAGATCGGCCAGCGCCTCGTTGACCTCCTCGAGCGGGCGACGGGCGGTGACGAGCCCCTCGAGGTCGAGTCGTCCGGCCTGCCACAGACCCACCAGCCGGGGGATGTCGCGGGGACCCCAGCAGGACCCGAGCAGGCTCCCGACCAGCCGCTTCTCGGTGAACATCGTGATGGCCACGTTCACCCGGGCGTCCTGGTCCGGCGGCGGCGCACCGACCATCACCATGGTCCCGGCGCTGCGCACGGCGGCCAGCCCCTGCTCCACCAGCGCGGCCTGACCAGCGGCGTCGAACGCGACGTCGGCACCGATCCCGGTGAGCTCCATCGTGGCCTCGACCACGTCGGTCGCCGTGGGGTCGACCACGTCGGTGGCACCCAGCCGCAGCGCCTGCTCACGGCGTGACTCCGACGGGTCCGACACGATGATCCGGGACGCGCCGGCCACCCGGGCGCCCTGCACGATCGACAGCCCCACTCCCCCGGCCCCGAGGACCAGTACCTGGTCGCCCGCCGACACGCCGCCGGTGTTCAGCGCGGCACCCACGCCGGTCTGGACCGCGCAGCCCACCACACAGGCGACGTCGAGCGGCACGTCGGGGTCGATGCGAACGGCGCCCACCTCGGGCACGACCACCTCCTCGGCCCACGCCGCGAGGTTCAGCCCGCGGAACACCGTGTCGCCGCCGCGGGACAGGCGCGTCGAGCCATCGGGCAGCATCGCGGTGGCGATGCCCATCGAGTCCGCGCAGACCGAGAAGAGCCCCCGGCGGCAGTAGTCGCAGTGCCCGCACGCCGGATTGGGACTGAGCACCACGTGGTCGCCCACGGACAGGCCGGTCACCCCGGCGCCGAGCTCGACCACCACACCGGCCGCCTCGTGGCCCGGCACCGTGGGCCCCCACAGCGGGAAGTGGCCCTCGGTGAGCGACAGGTCCGAGTGGCACACCCCGCAGGCCACGACCCGCACGCGGACCTCACCGGCGCGGGGCGGCTCGAGCTCCACGTCGTCGACCACCAGCAGCGGCTCGTTCGCCGTCTCCAGCACCGCAGCACGCATCTCGTCCCCCTGTCCCCCGGCGACCCGACGACCGGGCCCGGCGCTGCCGCACAGTACCGGCGCACGGTCGTTCAGGGTCGCGGTCGTTCAGGGTCGCGGTCGTTCAGGGTCGCGGTCGTTCAGGGTCGCGGTCGT
>JBMOJH010000011.1:0-56768 GCA_049316905.1 Microthrixaceae bacterium
GGCCCGACGCTTCCCGGTCAGGCCGACGCCACGAGCTGCCTCCGCTCAGTCCTCGGTGCTCGACAGCGCTGCGACGACGGCCCCGATCTCTTCGAGGGCTGCCTCGAGTTCGTCAGCGAATCCCGCGGCGGGCATCACCTGGCCGCGGTGGCGTGTCGGATCGCCTCGTTACACTCCCGAGGTGCCCGAGCAGCGTGACACCTCCGACGAGGTCCGTGAGCTGCAACTGGCGGCGATCAGAGCGATGACTCCCACGAGGAGGATCCAGGTCGCGATCGAGATGTCGGAGCTCGCTGCTCGCATCAGTGCCGCCGGGGCGGCACAACGGTCGTCCCCACCGGCCGTCCGGTGAGCGGTTTCACCGAGTTCGTCTCGGCCGTGCTCAACTCGCTGAACACATGCGGCGTTCCCTACCTCGTGACCGGATCGTTCGCGTCGATCTTCTACTCCGAGCCCCGGACCACGATGGACATCGACCTCGTGGTGCGCGCTCCGTTCGAACAGCTCGAGTTGTTCCGGGAGCAGATGCTGGAGCTGGGGCTGTACGTACCCTCCGTCGACCCCGACACCGACATGTTCAACGTCATCGACACCGCCTCCGGGTGGAAGGCCGACATCATCGTCTGGACGGATGAGCCGTTCGAGCGGGAGCGTTTCGAACGGCGGGCGCAGGTCGAATTGCTGCCGGGGGTGACGGCCTGGATCCCGACGGTCGAGGACATGATCCTGGCCAAGCTCCGCTGGACCCGTGACCGCGACTCGGCACTGCAGCTGCGCGACGTCGAGTCGATGATCGAGATCAACCGTGAGGCCCTCGACCACCACCACCTCCGCACGTGGGCGGCGGAACTCGACGTGCTGGACCGGCTCGACGCACTGCTCGGTGCGCTCGGATGAGTCGCGCGGACCGGTCCCGTAGAGGGAGCGGAGCCCGCCGCCACAACCGTTGAGGTCGCAAGGCCTCCGAGGGTTCGAATCCCTCACTCTCCGCCACCACGGTCACCCGGACGGGCCCCTGCCACGGCAGGGGCCCGTCCGCGTGGGGTCCGCCCTCAGCCCCGCCGGGCCGGGTCGATGGCCACGGCCACCGGACGCGGCGGCGGGGCGTGTGCGAGCAGCACGTCGGAACGGACGACCCGGAGGACGGCGCCGCCGTCGGGCGTGCTCCACGACACCATCCGGAGCACGGCACCCGCCTTGTCCCGGACCTGGCGGCCGAGCATCAGCACGTGCTCCACGAACTCGGTCCCCACGAACTCCTCCGACACCCAGATGCCACCACCGAAGGGGGCGGCCAACACGTTCAGCAGCTCGTCGAACCGTCGGGCGGGCGCCTCGTCGGTGGGGTCGAGGCCCAGCGGCGTGGCGTCGCCCGACACCACGAGCCCGGTCCGGTCGAGCACCAGCTCGGCCATCGGCTCACCGCCGTCGCGCCACGGGGCGAGCAGGGCATCGGCGCCCGGGGGCGGGACATGACGGTCGACGGGCGGCCCGTCGGGGCCGTCGAGCACCGTCGCCAGCACGTGACGGGCGTTGCCGAACTCGGCACCCCGCATCTGGCGGGCGCGCGCCGCGGGGTCCGACCGGAGCTCGAGCTCGTCCTCGAGGCGCAGCAGCTCCCGACGCCACATCGTGAGGTTCAGCTGCAGCTCGTGCCCGAGGAGCTCGTCCTCGCGGCGGTAGGCCTCGACCACCCGCCGCAGGTCGTCGGTGGGCAGGGCCTGCACGCCGAACTCGGGTTCCATCACGGTCTGGACCTTGACCGGGATGCCCCGTTCCTCGGCCCAGCGGAGCATCGCCGGGAACTCGTGCGCATTCTGGCGGACGAGGGACCAGCTGAGCCCGAACGGGCGGCCCCGTTCGGCGGTGTAGCGGCGGAACCGGTCGATGTTGCGATACACCTCGTCGAACGAGGCCCCGACCCGGATCGACTCGAAGGTCTCGCGGGTGATGCCGTCGACCGACACGGTGAGCTGGAAGTCGAGCCGGTCGAGCAGCGCCTCGACGCGTTCGTTCCACACGGTCCCGTTGGTCGTGGCGCTGCAGCGGACGGGGCGGTCCATCTCCATCAGGAGGTCCCACACCCGCTGGTGCTCACGGACCAGGAAGGGTTCCCCTCCGATGAAGTCGGCGAAGTCGCAGTGCTCCAGGAACGGCACCAGCTCCTCGAAGAAGCGGTCGTCGTAGACGTGGGGCAGCGGCGGGAGGTGGTCGCGCCGGGACCGGATGGTCGAGGACTCGTCACCGCCGCACATCACGCACTGCAGGTTGCAGGTGTTGTGCAGGGAGAACGTGAGGATCGACGGCCACTCCGGAACCGGGCCGCCGGAGTAGCCGAACTGGTCGTAGTAGTCGCGGGGGAGCTCCCCGGGGGTGTGCTCCAGCCGGTAGCGGCACACGCCGCAGCCGGGCCCCACGTCGCCCGCCGACAGCGCGTTGCGGAGCGCCGCCATCCGGCGACCTTCCCAGATCTCGCGCAGACTCTGCCGTCGCACGTCGCCGACCGGGTAGAGCGCGTTGGCGCAGCAGGCCTGCACCAGGCCGTAGGGACCGAACTCCATGGTCACGAAGGGCGCGGCGCACACGACCCGGGAGTCCGGCAGGGGACGCCGTTCGGACCAGCGGTGGAGGTACGGCCCGGCCGTGGCCGGCGGCCGATCGGACATGGGCTCAGGGTACCGGTCGGGCTCCGCCGCGCTCATCGGGACGGCACCACGGCGGTCGCCGACGACCATTCCCGGTGACGCTGCGGAAATATCTCCGGAGGGCTGTCGATTCCCCCTTCGGGCTGCGTCATCACCATGAGAACCGGCGACGGACCGGTCACGACACAAGGAGCACGGCGATGGAGTACCTCATCCTCATCCACCAGGACGAGTCGTCCGAGGGGCCCGCCCCGGGCACCCCGGAGTTCGACCAGATGATGGCGGGCTGGATGGCCTACAACCAGGAGCTGATCGACGGCGGGCACTGGATCGCCGGCGCCAGCCTCGCCCCCACGACCACGGCGACCACCGTGCGGAAGTCCATCGACGGGATGAGCCTCACCGACGGGCCCTTCGCCGAGACCAAGGAGCAGCTCGGCGGCTTCTACCTGGTGAGCGCGGCCGACCTCGACGAGGCGCTCGAGCTGGCCCGACGCGTCCCGGCTCCCGTCGGGTCGATCGAGGTGCGGCCGGTGGCCTTCCGGCCCGATGCCGGCTGACGCCACCGCAGCCCTCACACGCGCGGCGCGGGAGGAGGGCGGGCGGGTGCTCGCCCTCCTCGCGCGTCGCCTCGGGGATCTCGACCTCGCCGACGAGGCGGTGCAGGACGCCATGGTGGAAGCGGCGCGCACGTGGCCGGTGGCCGGCGTGCCCGACAACCCGGGCGCCTGGCTCTACGCGGTGGCCCGTCGTCGCGCGCTCGACCGCGTCCGGCGGCGAGAGGTGCGGACGCGCCACGAGCACGAGGGGGCGGCCGACCCCGCCCGGGCGATCGGCGGGCCGGCGGACGAGCCGGACACCGACGACGGGTACGGGATCGATGAACGGGGCGACCTGCCCGACGAGCGGCTCCGGTTGATGTTCCTGTGCTGCCATCCGTCGCTCGACACCGAGGCGCAGGTCGCGCTC
The DNA here is from genome assembly GCA_049316905.1 of Microthrixaceae bacterium. GTDB lineage: Bacteria > Actinomycetota > Acidimicrobiia > Acidimicrobiales > Microtrichaceae > CAIPVR01. Next base: position 3,615 of record JBMOJH010000011.1, read on the forward strand.
ACGCTGCGTCTCGTCGGCGGCCTCACCACCGACGAGATCGCCGCCGCGTTCCTCGTGCCCGAGCCCACGCTGGCCCAGCGCATCGTGCGGGCGAAGCGGAAGGTGCGCGCCGCCGGCATCCCGTTGTCGGTCCCCGCCGACCCGGCGAGCCGGCTCGGCCCGGTGCTGGCCGTGCTCTACCTCGTGTTCAACGAGGGGTACCTCAGCCGATCCGGTGACGACGCGACCCAGCGGGTGGACCTGGTGCACGAGGCGATCCGTCTGACGGAGGTGCTGCACCGTCTGCTCCCCGACGAGGCCGAGGTCACGGGACTGCTGGCGCTCCAGCTCTTCCACTCGGCGCGTTCCGCGGCCCGCACCGCCCCCGACGGCTCGCTCGTCCTGCTCGAACACCAGGACCGGACCCGGTGGGACCTGCCGACCATCCGGTCCGCCAACGCCCTGCTGGTCGACTGCCTCCGCCGACGGGACCCCGGGCCCTACCAACTGCAGGCCTACATCGCGTCGCTCCACGCGAACGCCCGCACGGCGGCGGACACCGACTGGCCCGCGATCGTGGCGGCCTACGACCAGCTGGTCGCGATGACCGACTCACCCGTGGTCCGGCTGAACCGGTGCGTGGCGGTGGCGATGGCCGACGGACCGGGGGCCGGTCTCGCCGCGATCTCACAGGTCGACGGCCTCGAGCGGTACCACCTGCTGCACGCCACGCGCGCCGAGCTGCTCAACCGGGCGGGCCGGACGACGGAGGCGGTGGCGTCCTTCCGGTCGGCCCGGGAGCTCGCCACCAGCGAGGCCGAGCGTCGGCACCTCGACGACCGGATGCGGGCCCTCGGGCACCACTGACCCACGGACCCGGGGTCCGCTCCGCCGTGCGGCCGCCGGCGCTCACCAGTGCACGTCGAACCAACCGGCGAAACCGATCGCGAGCGCGACCGAGCACCCGGCCGACAGGACGAGGACCACCGCGCGGGCCGTCGGCCGGGCCACGAACCACGGCGCGACCAGCGCGGCGAGGAACGGGACCACCGGGAGGAGGTACCGCCCCGACGGCGCCATCCACCGCGTGAACAACCACGCCATCGCGGCGAGCGACCACGCCAGCGCGGTCAGGGCCCACCCGAACCGTCGTCCCAGTGCCGGGGCGCACACCACCGCCGCGACGAACACGAGGGTGGCGCCGAGCTCGTTCAGCACGTCGGCGGGTGTGAAGATCTCGAGCAGCGGCTCCACCAGGAAGCTGGCCTTGATCCACGTGTGCCAGTCGGTCAGCCCGCCGTGGCCGTAGCCCCCCGACACCTGCGTGGACCAGAAGTAGAGCGGATCGCCCGCGTGGCGCTGCAGGAACACCATGTAGGCGACCACGCCCCAGAGCGACAGCAGCACCGCCGCGTGCACCGGGCGCAGCCGGCGCGGACGCAGCCGCACCCCGCGGCAGGTGGCCCACCCCCGCCGGACGGCGTCGACCACCCGCTCCCGGACGGTCCGGATCGACGGATCGGCCGCCACCCGGGCGGGGACCACCAGGGCACCATTGCGGTCGAGCGCGGCGACCACCAGCGCCGGCACCACCGCGAGGCCGGTCGGGCGGACCGCCGTGGCCGCCCCGCCGACGACGCCGGCCAGCACCCAGTGGTCGCGCCCGGCGAGCACGACCGCCCCGAGCACGAGGGCCATGAGGAGTGGGTCGCTGTACGCCACGCCGAACAGCACGAACGCCCACGGGTACAGCAGCAGGAAGGCGAGCGCGGTCCGGCGCACCCGGAGGTCGAGTCCCACCTGGAGCATCCAGGCCCACGCGAGCAGCGCCACCGCCAGGCCCGACGCCATCGACACCAGCACCGCGGCCGTGCCCCAGTCGACCCCCAGGGAGTGCACGGCCCGGATCGCCAGGGCGTAGCCGGGGAAGCCCGCCTCGAGGCCCTCGGCGAGCCGGTACCCGTGCTCGGCCACCCGCAGGTACAACCCGGCGTCCCACGCGATGCGCCCTGCGAACGGCTGGAAACGTCCGGGGAGGAGCGTGGTGGTGCCCGACCAGCCGAACGCGGACCAGCGCCATGCCACCTGCTGGATCCAGTTCAGGGCCGCGGCGACGAGGAACCAGCCGAGCACCGGCTCGGCCCAATGTGTCGCGACCCGAGCCCCGCGGGCACCGGGCGACCGTCCACTCGCGGCGACCGCAGCTTCCACTCGCTCCATCGACGACCCCGGCGCCCGACGCTACCGGAGCACCCGACCCGGCCCCGAGGCGTGGCACCCTTCGGACATGACCGGACCCTCGGGACCGCCGCCGCTACCAGCGGGGTACCGCATCGATGCGCTCGGCCGGCGTGAGCTGCAGGTGCTCGCCGACTGGGCGGCCGCGGAGGGCTGGAACCCCGGCCGGGGGGACCTCGACGTGGCCCGGGCCGTCGACCCACAGGCCTTCCTCGCGTTGCGGGACGGCGACGAGCTCGTCGGCGCAGGCTCGATCCTCTCCCTCGGCGGGGCCATGGGCTTCATGGGTCTCTTCATCGTGCGCGAGGACCACCGCGGACGGGGGCTGGGCACCGCGTTGTGGCACCACCGTCTGCACCGTCTCGTCGACCGGCTCGCGCCCGGCGCGCCGATCGGGATGGACGGGGTGTTCGCGATGGTGCCGTTCTACGAGTCCGGGGGTTTCGTCCTCGCCCACCGGGACCTCCGCATGGAGGGGACGGTGGGTGCCGTGCCGGCCGGGCCCGCAGGACCGCGGGTCGGTGACGTGCTGCCGGCGACCGCGCCCCCGGTCGACCGCAACGAGCTCGTACGTCTCGACGAGCGGTGCCTCGGCGCCGCCCGACCGGAGTTCCTGCTTCGGTGGATCGACCGCCCCGGCGTGCGGGCCACGGCACTCCTACGCGATGGCGCCGTGGTGGGGCTGGGCGTCACGCGCCCGTGCGAAGTGGGCCACAAGCTGGGCCCCTTCCTCGCGCCCGACCGGGTGGGTGCGACGGCGCTGCTCGCCGACCTGCTCGAACCGCTCCGGGGCGGCCGGCTCCAGTGGGACGTGCCGGAGCCCAACAGGGTGGCGCTGGAACTCGCCGCTGACCTCGGCCTGGCGGAGTCGTTCGGATGTGCCCGGATGTACCGCGGCCCGGCACCGGCGGTACCCGTGAGCGAGGTGTTCGGGGTGACGAGCTTCGAGTTCGGCTAGGCGGTCGGCGACGCGGGCGGTCCCGGTGCCGGTGGGCCGGCCCGCGGGCCGGGAATCAGATCACGCCGCCCAGCAGCAACGCGATCGCGAGGCCGGCCACCGCGAACCGGTACCAGGCGAAGATCGACAGGTCGTGGCGCTCGAGGTAGGTGATCAGCCACTTGATGGCGAGCACCGCGGAGATGAGCGCGAACAGCGCGCCGATCAGCGGGTTGACCACGCCGAACTGGTCCACCAGCGTGCCGCCGTCCTTCGCCAGCTTGAAGAACGTGGCCGCGCTCAGCGTGGCGAAGCCGAGCAGGAAGCTGAACTCCACCGCGGCGGGCACGGCCACCCCCACGAGCAGTGCGCCGAGGATCGTCGCCAGCGACCGGCTGGTGCCGGGCCACAGGGCCACACACTGGGCGAGGCCGATGATCAGGGCCTGCCGGTACGTGATGGACAGCAGCGGATCGGTGCCCACCTCGGCGACCACGCCGCGGTCGGGGATCCGGCCGGTGCGCTCGAGCACGAGGATCAGGATGCCGCCGACGATCCAGGCGATCACCACCGGCCACGGGCCGAACAGCAGGTCCTCGATCTTCTTGTCGAGGGCGGCGCCGAGCACCGCCGCAGGGAGGAAGGCGATCACGAGGACGATCAGCAGGTGGCGACCGGCCTCCGACCGACCCACGAGGCCGAGGAGCATGTCGCGGAACCGCCGCCAGAACAGTCCGGCCACGGCGAGGATCGCCCCGAACTGGATGGCGATCGCGTAGGTGTTCACCGCCTCGAGCCCCGCGCTGCCCTTCTCGTCGGGGAGACCGAGCAGCCGGGACGCGATCAGCAGGTGACCCGTCGAGGAGATCGGGAGGTACTCGGTGATCCCCTCGACCACGCCGAGGATCGCCGCCTTCCACCAGGTGAGGGCGACGTCGACCTCCTGCGCGGCACCGCCGACCAGCGAGGCGGCCGCCGCGGGGCGGGCCGCGGCGGCCACCAGCAGCAGCGTCGCCACTCCGAACACCGCCCGCCGGAAACGGGGCGTGGTGGCGGGGAACCGCAGGGAGCTGGGTACGGGCATCCGGACACTTTGCACCCGCGAACCCCGGTGACCCAACAACCTCACCGATCCTTTACCGGCCCGCCCCGGCCGACCATCCGGCCGGCACCGGGCCGACCCCCGGGGCCGGCTGGACACCACGGGTACCCTCGGCGTCATGTCCATGGCCGCCATGCGGATGATGCACCAGGACCCGGACGACGTGAAGGGTGCCAGGCTCGAGCGTTCGCTCGTGCGCCGCGTGGGCACGTTCGCCCGCCCGTACCGGGTGCAGCTCATCGGGTTCGTGCTGATGATCGCGGCCGGTGCCGGCCTCGCGCTGGTGCCGCCGCTGCTCTTCCGCACGATCATCGACACCGCGCTGCCGCAGAAGGACACCGCGCTGTTGGTGGAGCTCGCGCTCGTCGTGGTCGGGGCCGCGGTGGCGGGCGCCGTGGTGCAGCTCCTCGAGCGCCGTTGGTCGGCCCGCATCGGTGAAGGACTGATCTACGACCTCCGCAAGGCGCTGTTCGACCACGTCCAGCGCATGCCCATGCAGTTCTTCACCCGCTCCCAGACCGGGGCGCTCGTGAGCCGGCTGAACAACGACGTCATCGGTGCCCAGCGGGCCCTCACCGGCACGCTGGGCACCGTGGTGTCGAACGTGATCACGCTCGGCGCCACGCTCGTGGCGATGATCGCCCTCGACTGGCGCATCACCCTGGTGGCGGTCCTTCTCCTCCCGCTGTTCCTCTTCCCGTCCAAGCGGGTGGGCCGCAAGCTCCAGGGCATGACCCGCGACTCGATGCAGCTGAACGCTGGCATGAACGCCCAGATGACCGAACGCTTCGGTGTGGCGGGCGCGCAGCTGGTGAAGCTGTTCGGCGACCACGACCGCGAGACCGCCGAGTTCGGCGACAAGGCCGGCCAGGTGCGCGACATCGGCATCCGTACCGCGATGTACTCACGGTTCTTCCTCGTGATGATGGGCCTCGTCGGCGCGATCGGCACCGCTGCGGTGTACCTGCTCGGCGGCCTGCAGGTGATCAACGGGGCCATCACCATCGGCACGCTGGTGGCCCTGACCGCGCTCGTCGTGCGGATCTACGACCCGCTCACGTCGCTGACGAACGCCCGGGTCGACGTGATGAGCGCGTTCGTGAGCTTCGAGCGGGTGTTCGAGGTGCTCGACTCGCCGAACCCCGTGGCCGACCTGACCGACGCGACGGACCTCCCGCACCCCGCCGGCCGGATCACCTTCGACCACGTCTCGTTCCGCTACCCCGCCGCGGGAGAGGGGACCATCGCGTCGCTCGAGACCGGGGCGCCGGAGATCGACCTCCCCGGCGGACCGCCGGTGGTGCTCCACGACATCTCGCTCGACATCGCACCGGGCAGCACCGTCGCGCTGGTCGGCCCGTCGGGCGCGGGGAAGTCGACGCTGGTGTCGCTCATCCCCCGCCTCTACGACGTCACGTCGGGGTCGGTGCAGGTGGACGGACAGGACGTACGCGACGTGTCGCAGGCCAGCCTGCGGCGTGCGATCGGCGTGGTGAGCCAGGACCCGCACCTGTTCCATGCGACCGTCGGCGAGAACCTGCGTTACGCCCGGCCCGACGCCACCGACGCCGAGCTGCGGCGGGCCTGCGCCCATGCCCGGGTCCTCGACGTGATCGAGCGGCTGCCCAACGGCTTCGACACGATGGTCGGCGAGCGCGGCTACCGGCTCTCGGGCGGTGAGAAGCAGCGCCTCGCCATCGCCCGGATGCTGCTCAAGGACCCGGCGATCGTGATCCTCGACGAGGCCACTTCCTCGCTCGACACCGAGAACGAGGCCGCGGTGCAGGCCGCGCTCGCCGAGGCGCTCGAGGGACGCACCGCGGTGGTGATCGCACACCGGCTCTCCACGATCACCGGCGCCGACCAGATCGTGGTGCTGGAGGAGGGTCGGGTCGTGCAGACCGGGCGCCACCACGAGCTGCTCGAGCAGGGCGGCCTCTACGCGGACCTGTACCGGGTGCTGGTGGGCGCCGAGCCGGTCTGAACCGGTTCAGGGCGTGAGGTGGTGCGTCACCTCACGGCCCCACCGGTGCACCCGGTGGAACCACGACGCGTCCTCCATGAACATCATCGGGCAGGCGCCGTCCACCACCTCCACGCCGTGATCCCGGCACAGCGCCACGGCCTCCTCGGTCGCCGACGAGGGTCCGGCGCCCTTGTGGAGCCAGACCCTCGGGACCCCGTGGTCGACCAGCTCCTGCACCACCCCCGCCGCGGCATCGGGCGGCACCATCACCACCGCGCCGTCGAGGTCCTCGGGCAGGTCGGCCACCGCGGCCACGCACGGGTCGCCGTCCACCTCCTCCGCGTGGGGATTCACCGGGAACAGCGTGTAGCCGTGCCCCTTCAGCTCCCGGTACACCGAGGCCGAGAACTGCGCGGGGTCGTGGGACACGCCCACGAAGGCCAGCCGATCCTGGGCCAGGAAGTCGTCCACCAGTGCTCTGCTCACCATGGTCGTCACCTCCGGTCGGGTTCCACCTCCATCGCGCTCCTCCCCCGCCGTCCGGTCAAGGCGTCACCCGTCACCCCTCCGTACCCTCCCGTGGACGGGGACGGGGGTCGATCCCTCTAGGGTGGACCGGTCCGCCGCTACGGGAGGTCCCCCACGTGCACGCAGTGATCGCCACCGACGGCTCCGAGGTGTCGCTCGACGCCGGTCGTAAGGCCGTGGAGCTCCTCCGACCCACCCGGATCACCCTGCTCACCGTGGCCGACACCTCCATCGCCGAGGACTCCGGCGCCGGCGGTTTCGAGGGCAACCTCCTGAGCCCGGAGGAGTCGGACAAGGCCCGCAGCGCGATCCTCGACGAGGGGCGCGACGAGCTCGACGCCACGGTGACCGCGATCGGAGCGGACCCGTCGATCGTGGACCGCAAGCTCGTGGAGGGCGCGTCGGGCCAGATGATCGTGCACGTGGCCGAGGAGGTCGGCGCGGACGTCATCGTGGTGGGCTCGCACGGCCGCGGCTGGTTCAAGCGCATGGTGATCGGCTCGGTCAGCGAGTACGTCGTGCACCACAGCCGGTGTGCGGTGCTGGTGGTGCGCCACGACGAGCAGGCCGAACCGGCGGAGGCCGACGCATCCGCGGATGCCGGGAGCTGACCGATCGACGCCCCCACCTGGTCGGTCGGCGAGCTGCACGAGGCCGTCAACGGCCTGCTCGACCACGTCTTCGAGGGCGGCGCGTGGGTGGAGGGTGAGGTCCGGAACCTGACCCGGGCCCGGAGCGGCCACGTCTACTTCGACCTCGTCGACGGCGATCACGACGGCCACGACGCGACCCGCCCCAAGCTGGCGGTCACGCTGTTCCAGTCCAACAAGGAGCGGGTGAACGAGAGCCTGCGGGCCGCGGGCGGTGCGGTCCGCATGACCGACGGGGTGCGCCTGCGCATCGGCGGACGGCTCGGCACCTACCCGGCGCGCAGCACCCTGCAGCTGGTGATGGACCGCATCGACCCGGCCTTCACCCTCGGCGTGCTCGGTCAGGACCGGGCCCGTCTGCTCCGCGCGCTGGAGGACGACGGGCTGCTCCGGGCCAACGCGGGGGCGCACCTGACCGCCCTGCCCCTGCACGTGGCGCTCGTGACCGCCCGGGGCAGCGCCGCGCAGGCCGACGCCCTCGACGAGCTCCGCCGCTCCGGCTTCGCCTTCCGGGTCCGGTTCCTCGATGCCCGCACCCAGGGCCCCGAGGCGGAGGGCGAACTCGTCGCCGCGCTGCACACCGCCGCGGCGCTCGGCGTGGACGTGGTCCTGCTGGTCCGGGGCGGCGGCGCAGCCACCGACCTGGCCGCGTTCGACGGCGAGCGACTGGCCCGCGCCATCGCCGCCAGCCCGGTCCCGGTGGTGACGGGCATCGGCCACGAGACCGACCGCAGCGTGGCCGACGAGGTGGCGCACACCGCCCACAAGACCCCCACCGCCGCGGCGGGCGCGCTCGTCCGTGCGGTGGAGCGGGCCCGCGCGGAGGTCCACGACCGCGCCGCGGCCGTGGCGGCCGCCACCTCGGGCCGCCTGGCCCGGGCGCGGCGCGACCTCGAACGCCACGCGCACCGCTGCGGCAGCGCCGCCGGTCGGTCGCTCGACCACGCAGCGCTCCGGGTGGCGCACGCGACGGACCGGGTGGCCGGAGCGGCACCGCGGGCGCTCGCGCTCGGCGCCGAACGCCTCGACGGCCTGGCCGCCCGCGCCCACGCCCACGACCCCGCCGTGGCGCTCGCGCGGGGCTGGAGCATCACCCGGCGGGCGGACGGCACCGTGGTGCGCCGCGTGGCGGAGGTGGGAGCCGGCGACGTGCTGCGCACCACCGTGGCCGACGGCGCGATCGAGTCGGTGGTCGCCGCGGAGCCCGACCCCACGGGATGATGGGGACATGACCGCCGGACCGCCCGATCCGCAGGACCCCACCGTCGACTCCGGCCCGGGCTTCGACGAGGCCCTGGCGGAGCTCGAGGGCATCGTCGCCGAGCTCGAGTCCGACCGCCTCGAGGTGGACCAGCTCGCGGCCCGGGTCGAACGGGCCGCAGAGCTGGTGCGTACCTGCCGGGAACGGATCGACGGCACCCGGCTGCAGGTGGACGAGATCCTCGAGCGACTCACCGACGACCCCTCTCGCGACGGCCCCTCCACCGACGACGGGGACCCGGCGGGCGACGGGTAGCTTCCGGCCATGACCCCGCCCCGCCGGGAGGCACTGACGCGAGCGGCCATCGTGGGGGCGGCCCGCGACATGCTCCGCACCACCGAGCTCGACGACCTGTCGCTGCGCAAGCTCGCCTCCACCCTGGGGGTCACCGCCCCCGCCCTCTACGCCCATGTGGAGGACAAGGAGGACCTGCTGCAGGCCGTGGCGGAGACCGGATTCCGCGACCTCCTGACGCGGCTCGAGCGCGTGAGCGGCGACCCGCTCGAGCGCCTGCGCGGCTACGGCCGGGCCTACGTGGAGCAGGCGCTCGCGGATCCCGAGGTGTTCCGCGTGATGTTCCTCTACCGACCCGCCGCGCTCGACGTGCCGGGCGTGGACAACGCGCTCGACGCCGCCACCGAGGCGTTCTCGCGGCCCGACGAGGCGGTGCGCGAGGCGATCGCCGTCGGGGCGATCCACCCCGACCGGGATCCCGCCCGGGTGGCCCTGGTGCTGTGGACCACGGCCCACGGTTGCGCCACCGTGCTGCTGCTGGGCGCCCGCGAGGGCGAGGTCATCGTGCCGGAGGGGATGGACGCCCTCGTCGACGACGTGCTCGACGTGACGTTGGCCGGACTCGCCCTCCCGCCGGGTGCCGGCACGGACGCCCCGGTGGGTCAGTCCACCTCGGCGTAGCGGGCCAGGCCCTCCGCCACGGTCCCCTCGACCACGCCCGGCTCGGCGAGCACCGCGGTCAGCCATTCGGGTCGGACGGCGGCCGTGACGAACAGCGGGGTGTCGAGCGGCGACGACTCCGTGACGAACCGGGCGAACGTCTGGGCGTAGTCGGGCGGACGGACGTCGCGCGACAGCTCCAGCAGCGCGAACGGGTCGGGCGGCGCCACGGCCAGCGGCCCCGGGTGGGGCAGCGACGGCGAACCCGGGTGCACCCCGCCGCCGGCGAGGCCGGGCCCGTCGGCGAGCACCACACCCCGGACCGCGTCGGGTCGGGCGGCGGCCACGAGGAGGCCGATGTAGGCGCCCAGGCCGCGGCCGAGAATGGTGACCGCGCCGAGACGGCCCAGGGCGGCGTCCGCGTCGCCGACCAGGATCTCCGACGTGTAGCCGCCGCCGACCGGCACGGTGGAGCGGCCGTGGCCGGTGAAGTCGAGACCGAACACCGGGCCGGGCCACTCCACCCAGGCCGGCACCGCGGCGGGCGTGCGCTCGCCGAGGCCGTGCAGCAGCAGGAGGGGTCTCCCCGAGCCGTCGGCCAGTTGGTGCAGGGCGAGGCTGATCCGGTTGTGCTGCAGGAACTCCACGTCGTCACTCATGCGCCGCACCCGGCCAGGAAGTCGAGCACCAGGTCCGCGACCCCTTGCGGCTGCTCGATGTGCACGAAATGGCCCACGCCCTCGAGGGCGACGAACTCGGCCCGGGGTGGCAGGTACGGCTCCACGTCGACCGGCCGTGTGCCCCAGCCCATCACCTCGAGCTCGAGGCCGAGGACGCCCAGGAACGGCGCGCCGACGCCGGGGAGACGCAGCATCGACCACTCCGGTCGCCATGGGCCGAAACCGCCGAGGCGCAGGGTGGGGTCGATCTTCCAGCGCCAGCCGTCGTCGGAGCGTGTGGCGCCCACGCTCACCAGGTAGCGGAGCCACGCCGGGTCCAGCCGAGGGTTCATGCGGCCCCGCCGCTCGGCGAGCTCCTCCAACGTGCCCGGCCGACGCGTGCGGCCCACCAGGGTGCGGCGGTGGTCGAGCCACGCCTCCATCTCGCGCCGCAGCATCCGGGTGCGCTCGTGCTCGGCCACGTCGGACATGGCCCCCCGGCTCGGCAGGCCGTCCAGGTTCACGAGCGCGCTCACCCGGTGGGGCAGCGCGTTGGCCAGGTGCATCATCAGGCTGCCGCCCTTGGAGTGCCCGGCGAACACCACCGGCTCGGGCCCGAGCGAGTCGAGCACGCTCACCGCGTCGCGCAGGTCGGCCTCCCAGCTGTACAGCCCGGCGCGGTCGGAGTCGCCGTGGCCCCGCTGGTCCCAGCTCACCACCCGCCGGCCCCCGGCCGCGAGGAGCGGGGCGAACACGTTGAGCGTCTCCGCGAAGTCGAACCCGCCGTGGGCCATCACCAGCGGCGGTGCGTCGGGGTCGCCCCACTCGGCGACCGACAACGACAACCCGGTCGAGTCGACGGTCCGCCTGCGGTCCGGCCGACGGGCACCCGGGTACGTCACCTCGTGCTCGTGGCTGTTCACCTGCGCGGACCTCGGTCGTGGGCGGAGGCCGCATCGTACGGCGCCGCGGACGGCCCCTGCGGACCACGCGCCGTTTCGGGGACGCCCGTCAGTAGGGTGATCCCACGGAGCCGACACCTCGACCCACCGGTCCCGCCCTGACGGGCACCGCCGTGGCGACGGGGCGCAGAGGGGGCCGGACCGTCGAAGGATCGCCGGGCTCCGGCGTGACCGACGCCGTCGCCGCCATCCGCGCCCTGCCCCACGGCGGCATGGACGACGCCACGCGGCGGATGGACCTGCCGCCCACCGCGCGCGCCGCGGTGTCGCCGGCGATCATGGCCCTGCGGTGGGGCGCCCTCGGCTACGGACTGGTCTTCGCCGCCCCGCAGGCGTTCCGAGGCGAATGGTCGGCCGTGCTGGCCACCGCGGTCTGCCTGTTCCTCACCACCTGGCGCACCGTGCTGCCGGTGCGGCTCGCGTCCACGGACCGGTGGGGCGCCGTGGCGCCGCTGGCCGACGTGGCGGTGGTGGGCCTCGCCGTCGGGGTCGACGGCGGCGTGCAGAGCTCCTACTTCTTCTGCGTGCTGGCCACGGTGGTGGTCGTCGCCTTCGGGTGGGGTCGCGGCCGCGGAACCATCGGGCTGCTGCTGGCCCTCGCCACCATGGCACTCGGCACCGCGTTCGGACCCGTCGGCCTCGCCGCCCAGTGGGACGACCAGCGCGACCTCGGCGCCATCGTGGTGCTGGTGCTCGCCCTGCTCGCCGGGGTCTTCCTGCGTTCGCGGCTGGTGGAGGACGCCGAGGAGCGCGAGGAGCTCGCCGGCGAGGTCGACCGCCTGTCGGAGGCCAACGACCTGCTCAACCTGCTCAACCTCGCGGCCCGGACGCTGCCGAGTTCGCTCACGCTCCGGGAGGCCCTCGCCCGGATCCGCACGCAGCTCGGGGCCTCGTTCGATCCCCGCGTGTCGTGTCTGCTCACGTGGGACGAGCACGCCGAGGAGTGGGTGCCCAAACTGGCCGACGGCTGCGCCCTCCGCCCCGCCTACCGCACCGGCGAGCTACCGGCCGCACTGGCCCGTGCCCTCGACGCCGCGGACCCGGTGCTGGTCACGGACCTCACGACCGCTCCATCGCCGCCGATCGTGCAGGGGATGGGCAGCGGCATGTACCTGCGCCTCGACGCCCGGGACCGCACGATCGGCCTCCTCGGCCTCGAGCACCCGACGATCGGCCACTTCGCCGCAGCCTCGACGCGCACCCTTGCCGGGCTCGGCGAGGTCCTCGCCCTCACCGTCGACAACGCCCGCTGGTTCGGGCGACTGCGCTCCCTCGGCGCCGAGGAGGAACGGGTCCGCATCGCCCGTGACCTGCACGACCGCCTGGGCCAGTGGCTCACCTACATCAGCTTCGAACTGGAGCGGATCCTGTCCACCCGGCCCGAGGACTCCCGTGAGTCCGAGGAGCTGCAGCGTCTGCACGGCGACGTGCAGGCTGCGATCGACGAGCTGCGCGAGACGCTCCGCCAGCTCCGGTCGGGTGTCAGCGAGGACCGCCCGCTCTCCCAGCTCGGCGAGGAGATCGTGACGCGCTTCGCGGAGCGGTCCGACGTGGCGGCCAGTTTCACCGCGCTCCACCCCGGCGACCGCCTCCCGGTCCCGGTGGAGAACGAGGTGCTGCGGATCCTCCAGGAGGCGCTCACCAACGTGGAGCGTCACGCCAAGGCGGACCGGGTCGACGTGACCTGGGACGTGCGGGGCGGCAACTTCGAGCTCGTCGTCGCGGACGACGGGCGGGGCTTCGACACGGCCCGCGGCGTGCGGGACTCGGCCTACGGGCTGGTCGGCATGCGCGAGCGCGCGGACGTGATCGGGGCCCGACTGACCATCGAGAGCCGGCCGGGACAGGGCACCCAGGTGCGCGTCGCGGCCGGCGTCGACACGACCCAGGAGGTCACGACGTGAGGGTGCTACTGGCCGACGACCACCAGATCCTGCGGGAGGGCATTCGACGCGGACTCGAGAGCGCGGGCGAGACCGTGGTCGGCGAGGCCTCCGACGGGGAGGAGGCGGTGACGCTCGCGCGCGAGACCGTCCCCGACATCGTGGTGATGGACCTCTCGATGCCCGTGCTCGACGGCGTGGGCGCCACGGAGCGCATCCGCACCGAGCTGCCGGAGGTGAAGGTGGTCGTGCTCACGATGCACGACGACCCGGAGCGCACGCGGGCCGCGCTGCAGGCCGGCGCCTCGGCGTACCTCACCAAGGGGACGTCGTTCGCGGATGTGCTCGACACGCTGCATCGGGTGCAGGCCGGCGAGGAGGTCCTGAGTCCCAAGCTCGCGGCCTCGATGCTCGAGCACCTGAACGCCGCCCCCAAGGACGAGATCCTCTCGGACCGGCAGGTGGAGATCCTCCAGATGATCGCCGACGGGATGTCGACCAAGCAGGCCGCCCGGGCGCTCGGCATCACGCAGAAGACGGTGCACAATCACCTGAACGCCACCTACCGGCGCCTCGACACCCAGAGCCTCACGCACGCGGTGCTGTCCGCCGTGCGGCTGGGGATCATCGACCTCTACTCCGAGCCCGAGCCGGAGGACGCATGACGGATCGCGCGCACCGTGGGCCGATCGGCGCCCCATCGCGCGCTCCGCGGTAGCGGAACGGCGTTTTGCTCATGGATGGCACCACCACCGCGCCGTGCAGAATGGGCGGGTCATGACCGAGCGAGGCCCGAGCGGGGGGAGTCGGCGCGGCCGCGCAGTTGCCCGCGGCCAGCGTGGTGCGGTGCCGGTCCGCGTCCTCTTGGCGCTCGCGAGCTCCACCTGTGTCACCGCCCTCGTGGCCGGGCCGATGGCGTACCAGGCCAGCCAGGCCGACGGCCGGCCCACCGCCACCACGCCCGTGGCGAGCACGACGACCCTGCCCGAGCGCAGCACCACCACGTCCCCGCCGACGACCACGCCGCTCGTGGCCGGCACGACCACCGAACGCCCCTCGGTCGCCCTCCCCGCGCCGAGCACGTCCTCGCCCCCGCGCACCACGCTGCGCACGCCGACCACGCGCCCGGCGGGCGGGACCGCGAACCCGACGCCCCCACCGGACCCGGGCCCGACGGTCCCGGGACCATCCGTGCTCGCCACCACCACGACCGTCCCGCCGGCCACGACCCGACCGCCCCTGACCGGTGACGGCATCGTGTGGGCGCGCAGCGAGGCCCGCAACGGGCTCGTCCCCCTCGACGGCGCCACCGTCACCGGCCGCGTGTGGGTGTACTACGAGGATCCCGTCCCCGCCCGGGTGAGCTTCTGGCTCGACGACCCCGACGGCACCGGCCCGCCCCGGACCGTGGAGGACCAGTTCCCCTTCACGCTGGTCCCGGGCCCCACGAACGGGCAGCCCGCGTCGCTCGACACGAGCGTGCTCGCCGACGGCCCGCACTCGATCCGGGCCGAGGCGGTGGGCGCGGGCGGCGCCGTGCTGGTCCGCGTGGCCCGCTTCACCGTCGACAACTGACGGGCAACTGACAGTCGCGGCGGACGCACCGTACGCTGCCCGGCACACGGGGACGGGCCCCGGGGGGACGTCGGAGGTGCCGTCGTGACAGACGGAGTGGAGATCAGGGGAACCGTCGAGCCGGGGCTCGAGGAGATCCGCGACCTGTTCGAGCGGAACTTCACCGAGCACGGTGATGTGGGCGCCGGGTTCGCCCTGTTCGTCGACGGTCGCCAGGTGGTCGACCTCACCGGTGGCGTCGCCGACACCGACGGTCGCCCCTACGACGATGACACCCTCCAGCTGGTGTTCTCCTCCACGAAGGGCGCCACGGCCGTGTGCGCCCACCTCCTGGCCCAGCGCGGCGACCTGGACCTGAACGCACCGGTGGCGGAGTACTGGCCGGAGTTCGCGGCGAAGGGCAAGGAGCACGTTCCCGTGTCCTGGCTGCTCTGCCACAAGTCCGGGCTCATCGACGTGGACCGGCCGATGACACTCGACGAGGCCCTCGACTGGGAGGCCGTGACCGCGGCGCTGGCCGACAGCGAGCCGGTGTGGGAGCCGGGCACGCAGCACGGCTATCACGCCGTGACCTACGGCTGGCTCGTGGGCGAGGTGGTCCGGCGCGTGAGCGGCCGGCCCTTCGGGCAGTTCTTCGCCGAGGAGGTGGCCGCGCCGCTCGGCATCGAGTTCTGGATCGGACTCCCCGACGAGCAGCAGGGCCGGGTGGCCCCGCTCATCCCGATGGGCGGAGGCGACCAGCTCCCCATGATGATGAGCGAGGAGGGCGACGGCGCCGACGAGCCGCCGAAGGGCCTGGTGGAGCTCCTCAACATGTTCCTCGGCGAGGGCAACCTGGTGGCCCGGGCGCTGTGCGCGCCGGGCGGCGCCTTCACCGACGAGCAGGTCTGGAACGAGCCGCGGCTGCGCGCCGCGCAGATCCCCGCGGCGAACGGCGTCACCACCGCCACCGGCCTGGCCCGGATGTACGCCGCGACGGTCGGCGAGGTGGACGGCGTCCGCCTGCTCGAGGACGGCACCGTGGACCGGGCCATCGAGGTGCAGGTGGAGGGACCCGACAGCGTGCTGATCTTCCCCATCCCCTTCGGCCTCGGGTTCATGCGCCACTCCGACGCGTCGCCGCTGGTGGGCGGCCGTTCCTTCGGCCACTACGGCGCCGGCGGCTCGGTGGGCTTCGCGGATCCCGACCGGCGCATCGCCGGGGCCTACGTGATGAACCAGATGCACTTCGGGCTCGCCGGCGACCCGCGCACCGCCGCGCTGCTCGGCGCCGTCGACCGACTGGTGCGCTGAGGCCCCACCCCGGAGGGCGAAGGGGCCTCGGGGCACCGCCGGCGGGTCGATCCAAAGGTCAAGACCGGGCCCTGCGGCTCCGACCAAGAGGTATGGATCGTTCCCGCAAGGTCGACCCGCTCCCGGCCCGCGCCGTCCGCCGACACCGGGGACCGGTGGCCGCGTCGGCGACGGTGCTCGCGGTGGCCTTGGTCGCGCTCGTCGGCGCCGGGTGCGCGCCGCCGGTGCCCGTGGAGCAGCGCGTCGCGTTGTTCGGGGACTCGCTCATCGACCAGACCGCTCCGCAGTTGCGTCGGGGGGCGGACACCGACCTCCCCGGCTTCCGACTCGATCTCCACTACTACCCGGGCAGCGCGCAGTGCGACTGGACCTCGGCGATGCAGGAGACCGCCCGGGAGGGTGTCGGCACGGTGGTCCTGGCCTTCGCCGGCAACATGTCGACGGCCTGCACCCGGGGCAGCGACACCTACGAGCGGTACCGGGCCGACGCCCGATGGGCCGTGGAGTTCTGGCGCTCGCAGGGCGTACGCCTCGTGTTCGTGGCGGTCCCCGGCATCGTCGGCGCCGCCGCGGAGGACCGGCCCGCACCCCGCGCCTACAAGGACGTGGCGGCCGAGACCGGCACCCCGGTGATCGACCTGGGGCCCCGGTTCGTGGACCCCGCGAGCGGCACCTACACCGAGCGGTTGGCGTGCCTGCCCTCGGAGGGCACCCCGCAGGGCTGCACCGACGGCACCATCCAGGTGCGCACCGGCTGGAACGGCTTCTTCCAGGACGGCATGCACCTCTGCCTCCGCGCCTGCACCGTGTACTCGAGCGGCGTGGTCCGCTACGCCACCGGGGTGCTCGAGGGGCTGCGTGACCTGCTGCTCCCCACGGGCACCACGACCACGAGCACCAGCACGACGAGCACCACGTCGACGACGAGCACCACGTCGACGACGAGCACGACCACCACGGTCGCGTAGGGGTCCGCCGGAACGGCCCGACCACGGTCGGCGCGGCACCGGGCCCGTCCGACGGACGGCGCCGTTTTGCCACCGGCACCCATGGGCGGTTGAGTGGGCCCATGCCCACCGACCCGGTCGCCGAGGCGGCCCGACGGCGGACCTTCGCCATCATCTCCCACCCGGACGCCGGCAAGACCACCCTCACCGAGAAGCTCCTCCTCTACGGCGGCGCGCTCGGGCGGGAGGCCGGCGCGGTGAAGGCCCGCGGCGAACGCCGGTCGGCCACCTCCGATTGGATGGAGCTGGAGCAGCAGCGCGGCATCTCGATCACCTCCACCGTGCTGCAGTTCCCGTACCGGGACCGGGTGGTGAACCTGCTCGACACGCCGGGCCACCGGGACTTCTCCGAGGACACCTACCGGGTGCTCACGGCGTGTGACGCCGCCGTCATGGTGCTGGACGCCGCGAAGGGCATCGAGCCGCAGACCCTGAAGCTGTTCGAGGTGTGCCGCGACCGCGGGCTGCCGCTGCTGACCTTCGTCAACAAGTGGGACCGGCCCGGCCTCAGCGGCATCGAGCTCATCGACGACATCGAGTCGCACCTCTCGATCATGTGCACGCCGGTCACCTGGCCGGTGGGCATCGCGGGCGACTTCCGCGGGGTGGTGGACCGCCGCAGCGGCGACTTCGTCCGCTTCACCCGCACCGCGCGTGGCGCCACCGAGGCCCCGGAGGAGGTGGTCGACCCCGAACGCGCCGCGGCGGAGGAGGGTGACGCCTGGACCCAGTGCACCGACGACCTCGAGCTGCTCGAGGGCACCGAGTTCGACGCCGAGCTGTTCCTCGCGGGTGAGACCACCCCGATGTTCTTCGGCTCCGCGCTCACCAACTTCGGGGTGCGGCTGCTCCTCGACGCGGTGATCGACGAGGTGCCGTCGCCCGGGCCCCGGCCCGACGAGGCGGGCGTGCCCCGCCCGCTCGACGAGCCGTTCGCCGGGTTCGTGTTCAAGGTGCAGGCCAACATGGACCGCGCGCACCGGGACCGGATCGCGTTCCTGCGGGTCTGCTCCGGACGCTTCGAGCGCGGGATGGTGGTCACCCACGGCCGCACGGGGAAACCGTTCGCCACGAAGTACGCGCACTCGGTGTTCGGCTCCGAGCGCGAGACGCTGGAGGAGGCCTTCCCCGGCGACGTGGTGGGGCTGGTGAACGCAGGCGACGTGCGGGTGGGCGACTCGCTGTACGAGTCCGACCGGGTGACCTTCCCGCCGATCCCGAGCTTCGCGCCCGAGCACTTCGCGATCGCGCGCACCACCGACGTGAGCCGTTCCAAGCAGTTCCGCAACGGCATCCAGCAGCTCGACGAGGAAGGGGTGGTGCAGGTGCTGCGCGACCCCGACTTCGGCGACCAGGCACCGGTGCTCGCGGCGGTGGGCGCGCTGCAGTTCGAGGTGGCCACCCACCGGTTGGAGAACGAGTTCGGTGCGCCGGTGGAGCTCACGCCCACCCGGTTCCGGGTGGCCCGCCGGACCGACGAGGCGTCGCGGGCCGCGCTGCGGGCGATGCAGGGCGTGGACGTGCTGGAGCGCTCGGACGGCACCCTTCTCGCGCTGTTCGAGTCGGTGTACTGGCTGGAACGCCTCGAGCAGGAGCAGCCCGAGCTCACGCTGGACCGGCTCGTGGCCGAGGGCGAACTCCGCCAATGACCCCCTCCGGGGGACATAGGGGTCCTCGGTCGCCCATGATGCGAGTAAACCTCCGCAGACGCTGACCGAGCGGGAGGGGACGACCCGGATGACCACGAGCAGGCCGACCGACGACGAACTCCGCGACCTGGTGGACCGCGACGCGATCCGTGAGCTGCAGGCCCGGTACGCGGACGTGGTCACCCGGCGGGCCTGGCCGGAGCTGACCGGACTGTTCCTGCCCGATGCCGAGGTCCGCATCGACACCGTGACCCGCGACCCGTTCACCGTCACCGGGCCCGGGGAGCTCGGCCGCTTCATCGGCGGGGCGGTCGAGCGGTTCGACTTCTTCGAGTTCGTGATCCTCAACTCGCTGGTGGAACTCCGCGTCGGCGGGGACCCCGACGCCGCTGCGGCCCGGATGTTCATGTGCGAGCAGCGCCGCGCCGCGGCCGATGGGGGTTGGTCCACGGCCTACGGGCTGTACCGGGACGACTACGGCCGCCTCGACGGACGGTGGTGGTTCACGGGCCGGTCCTACCGCTCCCTCGCGCGTTCCGGCGCCGACGGCGGGGCCTTCCCGTTCCCCGACCTGCCGACGCGGCCCGGACCCGTCGCGTAGGGGCCGACCGCCCGAAGCACCGGAACCCGGCCCGCGCTCCGTAGCCTGAGTTCCCGTGAGCACGCCTGCCGCACACGACACCGCCCGGCCCGCGCCCCCGTCGCCGCCCCAGTCGTGGTTGGAGCTCTTCTACGACCTGGCCTTCGTCGCCGCGATCGTCGTGCTGTCGGGCACCTACTCCAAGGACACGTCCTGGAGCGGCGCCATCTGGCTGACGGTGGTGTTCTCCGCGATGTGGATCACCTGGCTGTCCACCACGCTGCTGCTCAACCGGGTGGAGCTGCGCGGCATGTACCTGCGGACCCTCGTGGTGCTGCAAATGATGCTCGTGCTCGGCATGGTGGTCACCTCCGACTACGTGAAGGAGGACTTCACCGACTGGACGAGCGTGATGTTCGGCGGTGTGCTCGTGGTGCTCGCCCTGATGTACCAGGACGTGCTGAGGCAGAAGCCGGACATGCAGCGCTTCTTCTCCGGTCGGGCGGTCATGTGCCTCGTGGCCGCCGTGCTGATGATCCCCGCGGCGCTCATCGACTCGTGGTGGTACCTCCTGCCGTGGGGCCTCGGACTGCTGCTGGTCCTGCTCCCGGCCCGTCACTCCGATCACCACGTGGAGGTGGACGGCCACCACCT
Source organism: Microthrixaceae bacterium (assembly GCA_049316905.1). GTDB lineage: Bacteria > Actinomycetota > Acidimicrobiia > Acidimicrobiales > Microtrichaceae > CAIPVR01. The sequence continues at coordinate 23,432 of JBMOJH010000011.1, forward strand.
GGTGCACCGCTTCGGCGAGTTCACGATCATCATGCTCGGCGAGGCGTTCGTGAAGGTCGGGCTCGTCGCCACCCACGAACCGCTCGACGAGGTGGACATCGTGGGTCTGCCGCTCACCTTCGTGATCGTCGCCGCGCTCTGGTGGCTCTACTTCACCGACATCCCCACCGCCGGGTACCCGGCCCGCCGGCGCAACGTGTGGTTGTACGCACACTTCCCGCTGCAGCTCGGCGTGGCGGCCACCGCCGTCGGCCTGTCCCGGATCCTCTACCAGGCCGACGAGGCCTCCGATCCCCGCACGGCGCGGTTCATCCTGCTGCCCCTGACCACAGTCGTCGCCAGCCTGGCGCTCCTCAACTGGGCGATCGGCACGCCGCTGGCGCGGGCCCGGATGCGGATCCACCTGCTCGGCGCCGCGGCCCTGCTCGGCTCCTGGTTCCTGCTGCAGTTCGTCCTCTCGTCCGACCTCGAGAGCACGGCCGTGCTGGCGTCGATCATCCTGGTGGTGACTGCGGCGCGGATCCGCCGGCTGGGGGCCGGCGAGCCGGACACCGACACGAACTCCGCTGTGACCGGGGCAGGGTGAACAGCTCAGGACTCGGGGCGCTCCGCAGGGCCTCCACGGGCATGTCGTGATCCGACCGACGGGACCAGCAGGGCGAGCACGATGAGGCCCACCGGCATCCAACTCGCCACCACCGGCGAGAACAGCGACACCACCCCGATCGCCAGGAAGTACGCACCGAAGAGGTAGCCCCGGTACTGGCCGAGCCCGTCGGAGGTGACCCCCACGACGGCGTCCTCCGGCTCGAGCAGCACGGGGCGACGCCGGGCGTGATGACCCATCAACGCCCCGACGACGCTGATCAGGGCCAAGGTGGCCCAGTAGAGCAGACCGATGCCGCCGAGGCCCTCGCCCGCGACCCATTCGATCCGGTCGTGCGCGGCGATCCCCGTGGCCGAACCGTAGAGCGCAGCCGGCCAGGGAAGGAACGCGATCGCCGCCACCCAGGTGATGTTGAGCCAGAAGAGGGTGACGTCGTAGCCGCGCAGCCGGTTGACGACACGGTTGTGGACCCCCCACAGCAGGGCCACCACGAGGAAGGTGAAGAAGAACGCACTGACCTCACCGGAATGCGCGGCGATGAGACCCCAGACGGTCTGCCCGTCGGCGGGCCGCACGATCTCGGTGAGCGGGAGCACCAGCACCGTGATCGCGATCGCCACCACCGCGTCGGTGAAGTTGACCAGTCGGTCGAACGACCGGCCCGTCTCGATGCCTTCGACCGTCGCCACCGGTGCCAGAGGCTACGGCAGATCCGGGGCCCGTCTGAGCCCACAGGGACCGGACGGGGCTACGGTGACGTCCGTCCGGGGCTGTAGCTCAGTTGGCTAGAGCACCTGCTTTGCAAGCAGGGGGTCGTGGGTTCGAGTCCCATCAGCTCCACTCGTTCCGTCGGGCGCCGTATGCGCGTCCGCGGCGCGGCACCGTGCGAGTCTCGGGGCGTGGTGAACGACGACCGGACCATGCCCCGCCGGGGCCAGCCCCGCTCGCCCGAGGACGCCGCGGTACTGCAGCGCTTCGAGCACCACATGACGGTGCCGCTGATCCTCGCCGCGGTGCTCCCGCTCGTGCTGATGCCGGGCAGCCAACGCGAGACGCTGGCGGTCGTCGTGAACGTGGTCGCCTGGCTGGTGTTCCTGCTCGACTTCGTGGTGCACCAACGGCGGGTGGTCCAGCACATGGCGACCTGGATGGGCCGGTTCGACCTGTTCGTGGTCGTCGTCACCGCGCCCTGGTTCCTGATCACCGGTCTGCACGACGCCAAGTTCCTCCTCGTGATCCGCCTCGCCCGCCTGGCCCGCCTCGTGATGGCCGGGACCGACGCCCGACGGCTGGTGCGCCGGGTCGGTCGGGTGGGGGTGGTGACCGTGGGCGTGGTGCTCGTGGGAGCGGCGACCACCTACGCGGCGGAGCACCCCACGAACCCGCAGTTCGCCGACTACGGCGACTCGCTGTGGTGGGCGGTGGTCACCCTCACCACGGTGGGCTACGGCGACATCGTGCCGATCACGCCGACCGGCCGGGTGATCGGAACCGTGATCATGGTGATGGGTGTGGGCCTGCTCGGGGTGCTCGCCGGTTCGTTGGCGAGCTTCTTCCGTCTGGCACCCCATCCGGGCGACTCGATCGACCTCACGAGCGGCGGCGCGGAGGCCCTCCAGCGGGAGGTGACCGACCTCCGCGCCCAGGTGGAACGCCTCAACGACGGGATCGCGACCCTGATCGCCCGGCGGTCCGGCGACGGACGACCAGCCGGTCCTGCCGACGTCCCGGACGGGATCGGCTCGGGCGACCGGAGCTGAGCCGCGGGGGACCACCCCCGTTCACCCGCCGGCGTCGTCGACGGCGATCCGCCACAGGGCGCGGAGACGTCCCGACCGGGGCGGGCGGTCGTCGCAGGACCAGGCATCCCCCATCACGTCCGCACCCGTGACGATCAGGCCGTGACCCGGCAGGAGGTGCTCCACCGGCAGCGACCGCAGTCGCCGTTCGGCTCCGCCGGAGAGCTCGGCGTCGACGTACTCGGGATTGCACCAGGGCCGCCCCGCGAAGGACACGACCGAGTCGCCGGAGAGCAGTGTGCGACTCGGGTGGTGGTAGAGGCACGTCGAGTCGTCGGTGTGACCGGGAGCGTGGACCACCTGCCAGTCGGGCGCACCGGGGAGGGCCGCGCCGTCGTCGAGCCATCCGTCGGGGGCCACCGGGAAGGCGATACGACGGCCGTCGTAGCCGACGGTGCCCATCAGCGGCTGGAGCTCACGCACCGCAGCCCAGTCACGGGGCTGCTCCGCCACCACCGGGAGGATCCTCGACATGGCCGCCGGACCGGGTGAACGCAACGGTCGGCTGCCGTCGAGCAGCGCCTCGATCGTCCTGGGCAGGAGGACCGCAGTGTCGCGGTGGGGCCGGAGCGCCGTGAGGCCGGCCACGTGGTCCACGTGCCCGTGCGTGGCCACCACCGCGCCGAGGTCGCCGGGGTCTCCGCCGTGCTCGCGCAGCACACGGCGCACCACCGGCAGCTGTGACGGGAGGCCGAGGTCCACCACCATCGGCCGGCCGTCGCCGCGGTCGTGGACCACGTAGCAGTTGAAGACCCACCGCGAGATGACGGTGATGCCGATGTCGGGCAGGTGACGGACGAGGGCGGCGCCGCTCATCGCCCCACCGTAGGACCGGTCGCCCGGGCCCGGAGCCGGTTCAGACGGGAACGGTCCGGACGGTGGGGGCGGCCGCGGCATTCCGTACCCGTCCGGCGCGGCGGACCATCACCGATCCCCACAGCGCCGCGCCGGCGCACGCGACCGCACCGAGACCGAGCGCCCAGCGCGCGCCGTAGGTCTGCGCCACCCAGCCCACCAGCGGGCCGCCGAGCGGCGTGGTGCCCAGGAACAGCATCGATTGGAGCGCGAGGACCCGCCCGCGCATCTCGGGGTCGGCCCGGAGCTGCACGATGGCGGTGGACGCCGTGAGGAACGCGATGCTGGCGAGGCCGACCGCGAACGCCACGGGTAGGGCGGCACCGATGCCGGGCACGACTGCGAAGAACGTCATGGCCACACCGAAGGCCACCGCGGCGCGCACCACGTTGCGCACACCCACCTCGGTGCGACGGGCCACCGCGAGTGCCCCCACGAGCGATCCGAGGCTCAGCACCGAGAAGATGATGCTGAAGGTGGTGGTCGAACCCGACAGGTCGCGGGTGACGAACAGGGGCATCACGGTGCCGAAGTTGAACGCGAGGGTGCCGACCACGCCCATCATCACGAGCGGCACGAACAGCTCGGGGGTGCGGCGGACGTACCGCAGGCCCTCGCGCACCTGGCCGGGCGCCCGGGGCGCCGGGACCGAGCGCCGCAGCTCCGACGGCCGCATGAGCCACAGGCTGGTGAGCACCGCCACGTACGAGAACGCATCGGCGAGGAACGCCCAGCCGAACCCGACGGTGGCGATGAGCAGGCCGGCGAGCGCAGGCCCCACCACCCGCGACGAGGTCATGAGCGCCGAGTTCAGGCTCACCGCGTTGGGCACGTCGGGCTCCGGCACCATCTCCACCACGAAGGCTCGGCGGGCGGGGTTGTCGAACGCCACGGTGACCCCACCGAACAGGGCGACGGCGAAGATCGTCCACACGGGTGCGCCGGTGAACGCCACCACCGCCAGGGCGAAGCTCTGCACCATGGCGAGCGACTGGACCACCAGCAGGAGCCGGCGCTTGTCGGCGCGGTCCGCCACGAGCCCTGCCCAGGGGCCGATCAACAGCATGGGCCCGAACTGCGCGGCGGCCAGCAGGCCGAGCGCCACGCCGGAGTCGGTGAGCCGCAGGACCAGCAGGCTCTGGGCCAGCAGGGTCATCCAGTTGCCGACCTGGGAGATCGTCTGGCCCACGAAGAACAACCGGAAGTTCCGGATGCGCAGGCTGGCGAAGGTGGCGCGGCCGAACCGCTCGACGCGGGTCATGGCGAGTCCACCAGTCGTTCCAGCACCTGCACGGCACCGGCGAGGCGCGCCCGGTCGCGGGCCGGGAGGGCCTCGATGCGCTCGTCGAGCCAGGCCACCTTCCGGGCCCGGTTGCTGGTCACGAGGTGGTCACCCGCGGTGGTGGTGATCACCCGGACAACGCGACGGTCGGCCGCGTCGGTGATGCGCTGGACCAGGCCGTCCTCCTCGAGCTTGCCCACGACCTTGGTGATCGTGGGCGGGGCCACCCGCTCGCAGCCGGCGAGGTCGCCGAGTGTGATCGGCCCGTGCCGGTGGATCGACGCGAGGACCGAGAGCTGGCTCGGGGTCATCTCCGAGCCGGCCTCCCGGCGCATCCGGCGTGCGAGGCGGGTCACGACCATCTGCAGGCGCGGGGCGACGTCCTGCGGCGGCGCGCCGGCCGCCGCGGCATCGGGAACAGCGGTGGCGGCACGGGAGGCGGGAGCAGCGGCGGCGTTCACGGCAGATAGTTTACCAACCTAATTAGTTTGGCGAAGGGTCGGTTCCGGGTGAACCGCGTCACGGGCGGGCCGGGGCGGCGCTTGACCGGTCCGCGGTCCGCGGACGAGCGTGCGCCCATGGTGCGCCTCACCCACGAACCCGAGCTCACCCACCCCGTCGACCTCTGCGACGGGGAGGGGCACCTCGCTCCCGACGCCCGGGGTTGGTCGCGCGTGCCGCTGCACCGCTGCAACCTGTCCGGCCGGTGGGGCCGCACCAAGCGGTGGGACTACTGGGCCGTGCTGTCGCCGACCCACACGGTGGCGCTCGTGTACGCGGACGTGGACTACCTCGGCATCGCCGAGGTGTGGTGGGCCGACCTGCGGTCCGGGCGCTCCGGCGGTCGGAACCGAACGGTGCCCCTGGCCCGCGGGATCTCGCTGCCCGACCGGCCCGGTACCGAGCCGCTCCGGTACCGCGACGGCCGGCTCGACCTGTCGATCGAGGACGACGGCGCCGGCACGCACCTGCGCGCCACCTGGACCGAGCCCGACGGCTCCTCCGGGTCGCTGCTCGTCACCGTGGACCTGCCCCCCGGCCACGAGTCGCTGAACGTGGTGATCCCGTGGAGCGACCGGACGTTCCAGTACACCTCGAAGCACCAGGCCCGTCCCGCCCGCGGCGTGCTCGAGGTGGGTGGTGAGCGCACCGAGTTCGGCGGGGCGACCGGACCGGCGTGGGGCGTGCTCGACGTGGGCCGCGGCCGCTGGCCCTACCGGACCCGGTGGAACTGGGGCGGCGGTGCCGGAGCTGCGGTCTCCGGCGAGGTGGTCGGCCTGCAGCTGGGCGGGAAGTGGACCGACGGGACCGGCTTCACCGAGAACGGCATCATCGTGGACGGCGTGCTCCACAAGGTGGGCGGCGAGCTGGTGTGGGACTACTCGTGGGAGCGGCCGATGCACCCCTGGCGGGTGGTCGACCCCGAGGGCCGGCTCGACCTGCGCCTCGTCCCGCGCTTCGACAAGCACACGTCGGTCGACGCGGTGGCGCTGCGCACCGAGGTGCACCAGGTGTTCGGGAGTTGGTCCGGCACGGTGGTCACCGACGACGGCCGGGAGCTGGAGCTGCGGAACCTCACCGGGTTCGCCGAGGAGTCGCGCTCCCGTTGGTGAGCCGCTCGGGCAGACTCTGACGCCATGGCAGCGATCTCCCGACGGGCCGCGCTCACCGGCGGCGCCGTGGCCGTCGGCGCCGTCGTCGTGGGCGGTGCGATCGGGGCCCGGGCCGGTTCGGGCGACCCACCGACGGTGTCGCTCGGCGCCCCTGGCGCCACCGATGGCCCGTCCACCACCGCCACGCCGGCCAACCCGGCGCAATGGCTGATCGACGAGAACGCGAAGCCGGGTGCGCCCGGCGGGTGGCAGGTGCCCGACGAAGCGCCCCAGGTGTGGAACAAGATCCGCGGGTACGCCACCGCCACCAGCGTCAACCGGGGCGAGGGCATCGACCTGCGGGTGAACACCGCGGCGCCCGAGTGGCGGCTCGAGGCCTACCGGATCGGCTGGTACCAGGGGTCCGGCGGTCGACTCGTCTGGCAGTCCGAGACGCAACCCGGCGAGCGTCAGGACCCTGCGGTGCTCGACGCGTCGGTCGGGACCTGGACCGCGCCGTGGCGCACGAACCTCAGCGTGAGCACCGACGGCTGGCCGCCCGGCATGTACCTGCTGAAGCTGGTGTCCTCCGACGGCGGCCAGACCTGGGTGCCGATCGTCGTGCGCGACGACACCAGCACGGCCGCGCTGCTCGTGCAGAGCTCGGTCACCACCTGGCAGGCGTACAACTCGTGGGGCGGGAAGAGCCTCTACGCCGGCGACGAGGCCGGTGAGGGCGGCAACGCCTCGGGGCGCGCGGACGTGGTCACGTTCGACCGGCCGTACTACCGCAAGGGCTCCGGCGAGTTCTTCGGCCGCGAGTTCGAGCTGGTCCAGTTCGTGGAGAAGCACGGCATGGACGTCACCTACTGGACCGACATCGATCTCCACGCCACGCCCGACCGTGTGCGGTCGCACCGGGCGCTGCTCTCCCTCGGCCACGACGAGTACTACTCCACGTCGATGCGCCGGGGCCTGGAGGCCGCCCGTGACGCCGGCACGAACCTGGTGTTCCTGGGCGCCAACGCGATCTTCCGCAAGATCCGCCTGGAGCCGAGCGAGACCGGGCCGTTCCGCAACGAGGTCAACTACCGCGACGCCGCACGCGACCCGATCACCCGGACCGACCCCTCGGAGGCCACGGTGAGCTGGCGGGCGGCGCCGGTGAACGAACCGGAGAGCTCGCTGATCGGCAACCTCTACGAGTCGAACCCGGTGAAGGCCGACATGGTGGTGGTCAACACCGAGAACTGGCTGTTCGAGGGCAGCGGCCTGCGCAACGGCGACGTACTGCCGGGCCTGGTGGCCAACGAGTACGACCGGGTGACCCCCGAGCGCCCCACGCCCGAGAGCATCGAGGTGTTCTGCCACTCGCCGCTGGTCTGCCGCGGGAAGCGCAGCTTCGCGGACGTCACCTGGTACGACGCGCCGTCGGGGGCCGGGGTGTTCGCCGTGGGCACGTTCGAGTGGATCAAGCGCCTCGGCGAGGACGTGGCCGGACGGGCACCCTCGGCGGCCGACCCGCCGGCTGCGATCCAGGCCGTCACGAAGAACCTGCTCGACGCGGTGGCCGCGGGGCCGGCAGGGGCGGCGCACCCTGCGGTGCGGAACCTCGAGCAGCTCGGGATCCGGCCCGGCTACGTCGCCGACCCGCCACCCACCTGATCGCGGCCCCATCCACGTCTGCGGAGGTTGACTCGCCTCTGGGGCGACCGAGGACCCCTATGTCGCGGGGTCGGGGTCGAAGGGGGGGCGGCCCATCTGATCCCGGACCGTCACCACCGGCGGCTGCGTCAGCGTCCGGCGCTGCCAGTTCGCCCCGTCCACCACGAGTGTGTGGCCGGAGATGAACCGTCCGTACGGCGACGCCAGGAACGTGGCCGCCCACCCGAGCTCCTGGCGCTCCCCCACCCGCAACGCCGGCTGGCACACGTCCTTGTCGTGCGTGCGCCGCAGGTTGCCCTGGATGTCGTCGGTCATGTCCTCGTGCGGCATCAGCCCGGGCACCAGGCAGTTCACCTGGATCCCCGACGGGCCCCACTCCACCGCGAGCGTCTCGGTGAGGTTCTTCACCCCGGCCTTGGCCGCGGACGAGTGCGCGAAGCCCGGCCCACCGGTCCACGCGTAGGTCGCCCCGATGTTGATGATCGAGCCGGGCGTGCCCGCGGCGAGGTGCCGACGACCGAACTCCCGGCAGCAGAGGAACGTGCCGTTGAGCGTGATGTCCACCACGGTCCGCCAGGCGTTGGGCGACATGTCCTCGGCCGGCACGGGGAAGTTCGCCGCCGCGTTGTTCACCAGCACCCCCGGCAGCCCGAACCGCTCCTCCGCCGCGTCGAACGCCGCGGCGACTGCGTCGGCGTCGCGGATGTCGCACTCGACGGTGAGCACCTCCGCGCCGAGCTCCTCCATCGCGGTCCGGCCGGCGGTGAGGTGCTCGGGCTTGCGGCTGGCGATGACGAGCGAGGCGCCGAGCCGGGCGAACTCCGACGCGATCGCCTTGCCGAGGCCGGTACCGGCGCCGGTGACGAACACGGCGGTGCCGTCGAAGGTGCCCGACGGCAGGGCGCTCGCGCCGGCGGGTGGGGGTGGGGGCAGTCCGGCCATGGTCAGCTCCCCCGGTAGGTGGGCTCGCGCCCCTCGGCCCGCGCCGCGCGGAACTCGGCGAAGTCCTCGGACTTGTTGAGGAACGTCTGGTAGATGAGCTCGTCCTCCATCGACGCCCGCACCGCCGGACGGGCCAGGTGGCTGAGCACCCGGCGGGCCAGCTTCACGGTGACGGCGGGCGCCGCCGCGATCTTCTCGGCCATCTCGCGGGCCGTGGCGTCGAGCTCCTCCCGCGGCACCACCCGGCTGACGATCCCGTGCGCGAGCGCCTCCTCGGCCGAGAGGCGCCGGCCGGTCAGGACCATGTCGCTCACGAGGCCCGGCCCGCACATCGAGTGGAGCACCGCCACCCCGCCGGTGTCGGGGATCACCCCGTGGCCCACCTCGGGGAGCATGAAGCGGGCGTCCTCGGAGCAGATCCGCACGTCGCAGAGCAACGCCCGCTGGAACGATCCGCCGATCGCCCAGCCCTGGATCGCCACGATCACGGGCGCCTCGAGCTCCCAGAGCTGCTGGATCCCCCGGATCCCCCGGGTCATCAGCTCGTGATGGGTGAGGTCCGTCGTCTTTTGGCCGATCGACCCGACGTCGCGGCCCGACGACCACGACTTCCCCTCGCCGCGCCAGATCACCGCCCGCACCTCCGGCCGCTCCCGGAGCTCGGCGAGGATCCCGAACAGCTCGGCGTCCATCGGGTCGTCGAAGGCGTTGTGCTTGTCGGGGTGGTCGTTGGTGATGGTGGCGATCGGTCCGTCGATCTCCAGCCTGACCCGTTCGTCCATGGCGGCGGAGGCTACCGGCGCCCGGACGCGGCACGGGGCCCGATCCGTGCGGACCGGGCCCCGTGGGAGGGAGGAGTGTCGACCGGCTGGTCAGTTGCCGCCGGTGGAGCCGCCGTCGGCGGGCGGGGGTGCGTCGGGGCCACCGCGGCCGGGGCCGCCCTTGAACCCGTTGTTCACCATGTCGGTGATGCGCTGGGTGCCCTCGATGAGCTTCTGGTCGGCCTCGGCCTGGGTGTGCTCACCGGACTTCACCTCCTCGTCGAGGTGGGCCTTGAGCCCGGCCACCATCGCGTCGATCACCTTCTGCTTGTCGACGCCCTTCTCCTGGGCGATCTGGGCGAGGGTCTTGCCCGACTGCAGCTCGGTGCGGAGCTGGTCCGCGGTGAGACCGAGGGCCTCGGCCGCCTTGTCGAGACCCGGGCCGCCGCGCATGCCGCGACCGCCGGGCCCGCCGTGACCACCGGGACCGCGCTCACCCTTGGGCGGGCCGGCGTCCACCAGGGCCTTGATGACCGCATCGGCCTGGGCCTGGGTGATGGTGCCGTTGTCGACCAGCGGCTTCAGCGTCTCCTGGAAGCGCTGGGAGGGATCGGGACGCTGGGCGTCCGGGGCGGGCGCCGTGGCCGGCGCCGTCGTGGTGGTGGTGTCCTGGGCCCCGGACACGCCGCTGCTGCCGAGGACGGCGCCCGCGAGGCCACCGCCCACCAGGCCGGCGGAGAGCCCCGCTGCCACCAGTGCCGTCTTCACCTTGTTCATGTGTCGTTCCTTCCGTCGTGTGTGGAGCGGTCGTTCGTCCGCACCACCCACGCTCGTGGTTGCCGGTGTGATGGTGCCCAGATCCAGGTGAGAGCAGGGTGAGAGTCCCGACAACCGGCTCTCAGGAAGCGGCCGCCGCCACCGGGAGCTGGAATCCGACCACCGCGCCGCCCTCGGGCCGGTTGGCCACGAACACCGTGCCGCCGTGGGATTCCGCGACGTCACGCACGATCGACAGGCCCAGCCCGGACCCGGGCCGGCTCCGCGCCGAGGTCGCCCGGTAGAAGCGGTCGAACACCATCGGGAGGTCCTCCTCGGCCACGCCGGGCCCGGAGTCCGCCACCTCCACCCGGCCGGCCACCACGGTCACGGTGACCGGGCCATCGCTGTCGTCGAACTTCAGGGCGTTCTCCACCAGGTTGCCCACCGCCCGCTCGAGCGCCGGGGTGCGGCCGAGCACCTGGGTGCCGTCGCCGCGCACCTCGACCGGACGGCCGGAGCGCTGGGCGGCACGGGCCGCCACCCGCTCCGCGAGCGGGGTGAGCGCCACCACCTCGGTGGGTGGCTCCTCGCGCCGGTCGGTGGCGAGCTCCACCACCTCGTTGACCAGCTGGGTCAGCTCCTCGGTCTCACCCTCGAGGTCGTCGAGCACGCGCTCGCGGTCGGCCGCGGTCAGCCGGTCGGCGCGACGCAGCGCGTAGACGTTGGCGCGCAGGCTGGTGAGCGGGGTGCGCAGCTCGTGGCCCGCGTCCTGCACCAGGCGCTGCTGGTCCTCCTTCGACCTCGACAGCGCTGCGAGCATCGAGTTGAACGCTCCTGCGAGCCGGCCGGTCTCGTCGGTCCCGGCCCCGGGGACCTGTACGTCGAGGCGCCCCGTGACGGTGACCTCCTCGGCGGCCGCCGTCAGCTGCTCGAGCCGGCGGGTCACCTGGCGGGCGATGAACCAGCCCACCGCCGCGGCCGCGGCGATGACCAGCGCACCCGCGACCAGGATCCGGCTGCGCAGGCCGTCCAGCACCGCCCGGTTCTCCACCACGCTGCGGGCCCCCTGCAGGGCACCGCCCCGACCGCCGACCCCCGAGGTGAGCACCCGGTACGGGTCGCCCACCACGGTGGCGTCCTCGTACAGGTCGTAGCGCTGCGACGACGCGGCCACCGTCCGGGCCCCGGAGCTCACCGGGATGTCCAATGTGCCCGGCCCGCCGAGCACGGCGCCGTCCGCGTCGAGCACGCGCAGCGTCACCGCGTTGCGGTCACCCGGCCGCACCCCGAGCAGGGGCCCGCCGGCGGGCGGGCCATAGCGGTCACCGTCGCGGTCGGGCCCGCGCCGGTCCGAGAGCCGGCCGACGGCCTCGCGGAGGGACTGGTCGACCTGCTCGTTCAGCTGCTGGCTCGTGGTGCGGTAGGCGAACACACCGACGGCCACCGTGGCCGCGGTCGACAGCGCCACCAGGGCCAGGACCAGCTTGAGGCGGAGGCTCACGACGGCGGTCCGCTCACTCGCTGCGCAGCGTGTAGCCGACGCCCCGCACCGTGTGGATCAGCTTGGCCCCGTGGCCGTCGTCGACCTTGCGGCGGAGGTACGAGATGTACACGGCCAGGTTCTTCGAGTCCGGCCCGAAGTCGTAGCCCCAGATCTCCTCGTAGATCCGGGCGCGGTCCAGCACGATGCCGCTGTTGAACATGAGCAGCTCGAGCAGGTCGAACTCGGTCTTGGAGAGTTCGAGCTCCGCCCCGGACCGCCAGACGCGCCGCGCCGCGGGGTCGAGGCGCAGGTCGGCCACCTCGAGGGCGGGCCCGGCCGGGGTGGGCGCGGCGATGCGGCTGCGCCGCAGCAGCGCGCGGACACGGGCCAGCAACTCCTCCGGGTCGAACGGCTTCGGGAGGTAGTCATCCGCACCGGCGTCGAGCCCGCCCACCCGGTCGGAGGTCTCGGTGCGGGCGGTGAGCATCAGGATCGGCGTCCGGTCGCCCTCGCTGCGCAGCACCCGGCACACGGTCACGCCGTCCACCGACGGCATCATCAGGTCGAGCACCAGCAGGTCGACCGGGCGGGCCCGCACCGCCTCCAGCGCGGCCGCTCCGTCGGGCACCGAGTCCACGTGGTGGCCCTCGAGCTCGAGGAGCCGGCCGACCGCCTCGCGGATGGCCCGATCGTCGTCCGCCACCAGGATGTGGGCGGGATCACGGTCGGCTGGGGGGTTCTGGTTCATGGCCTCGGGCACCTCGGTCGGTGGAGCCAGTCTCGCCCAGCCGGGTGAGAGAACGGTGAAAGCCGCGTGACCGGGGGCGGGCGGACGGGTGGGGTGGGACACCGCCCGCCGGGTACGTTGCGACCATGGACGGCACCCCGGCCGACGGCGCCGGCGATCCGGTGCGACTGCGGCGGCCGACGATCGCCGCCGCCCCGCCCGCGGTGCTCGGGCTCATGGGCGCCTCCGCCGCGGTGGCGCTGCTGCTGTGGGCCACCTGGCCGGACCACGCGGTCACCACGACGTGGTGGATCGTGTTCGCGGTGGCGCTCGCAGTGGCGGCCGCCGGGTTCGTGGCCACCGTCGGTTGCTTCGTCGAGCTCCGCGACGACCAGGTGCTCGACGTGGTCTGCTGGCGGACGCGGTGCCGGTTCGATCGGCAGGGCATCGCCGAGGTGCGCGTGGCCCGCGGGGTCTGGCGGATCTTCGTGGTCGAACTGCAGGACGGCACCGTCCTCAGCCTGCTCGGTGCCTGTCCTGAGCAGTTCCCCTCCCGCCTGGTGGCAGGCTCCCGGGACCGCGACCTGGCCGACATCGACCTCCTCGTGGGCGACGACACATGAGCGAGGGTGTGAGCGAGGAGGAGCCGAGCGTGCCGCGGCCACCGGCGGGCCGGTCAGCCCGTCCGGTGCGGAAGGTGCCGCGCAAGGCCCTGCCCACGTCGGTCCAGCTCGACAAGCGGCCCACCGTGATGCTGCTGCGGGGGCTCGTCCACCGATGCCCGGCGTGCGGGGGCGGGAAGGTCTTCCGGCGCTGGTTCGTCATGGCCGAGCGCTGCCCCACCTGCACACTGCGCTTCGAGCGGGTGGAGGGCCACTGGATCGGCTCCCTCGGGCTCAACACCACCGTGGTCTTCGGGGTGATGCTCCTCGTGCTCCTCGGGGTGACGATCGGCGGCTACCCGGATCCGCCGATCATGCCGATGCTGGTGGCCGAGATCGCGATCGCGCTCCTCGGGCCGCTCGTGTTCTTCCCCTCCTCCCGAACGATGTGGACCGCGATGGACCTGCTCATGCGGCCCCTCGCCCCCGGTGAGATCGACCCTCGCTTCGTGAAGGTCGACCCGTACCGCGACCGCCCGCGACGCCGGCGTTGACCAACCGGACCGACGAGTCCGAACGGGCCCGGGTTCAGCGGTGCTCGAGGCGCCGCCGTAGGAGCACCACACCGAGCGACAGGTAGAGCGCGGCGAACCCGGCGAGCACCGCGAGGTTCACCAGCACGTCCACGATCGTCGCCCGGTCGAACACCCCCGCGACGAGTGCGTCGGTGGCCCAGGCCTGCGGCGTGAGCACGCGGGCGACCACCTGCATCGCCGGCGGCGCGACCGACAGGGGGAAGAAGCAGCCACCGAGCGCCGCCATGGCGAGCGCCAGGGGCACCCCGAATGCCGGGGCCTGGTCGGGGGTGCGGGCCAGGGCGCCGATCAGCACCCCACCACCGGCGGACACCAACCCGAACAGCAGGATCACCGCGATCAGGATCCCGGGCGCGCCCCAGTCGACGTCGAAGGCCACGGCCGCGACGACGGCGATCAGCGACCCCTGGAAGACCGCCACCAGGAACCGGGCCAGCGTGAGACCGCCGATGAGCCCGCTCGCATCGACCGGGCCCGACATCGCCCGGTCGGCCACGCCGGTCGTGCGCATCTCCACCAGGGACGCGCCACCCGCCAACGCGTTGATGAACATGAACAGGATCATCTGGGCCGCGGCGGTGAACGCGAAGCCCGAGACCGGCGCCTCGGTGCCGCCGCCGACGGTGACCGAGCGGACCTGACCGCGGGCGAGGTCCCGGACCTGTTCCTCCGCGACGCGGAGTGCCTCCTGGGGCGGGGCGTCGGTGCGGCCCTGCGCGAAGCGGGCCGCGGTGAGCACGAGCGCCTGCTCCTCGAGCACGGAGCCGACCATGGTCCGCAGCATCGCGGAGGACCGCTGCGCCGGGTCGAGCTCCAGCGTGACCCGGCCCTCCCCGCCCTGCTCGACGGTCCGGGTGAGACCCTCGGGGATCACGATCCCCGCGTCGAGCTCACCGAGGCGGATGTCGCGCACCACCTGGCGCACGTCGTCGTAGGTGGTGACGTCGAGCGACTTCGACGAGGTCGCCGCCTCGATCAGCGCGCCGCCCACACCCGTGGTCTCCCCCGCCACCACGCCCACCCGCACGGTGCCGGTGTCGACGGGGAACGCGGCACCGATGGCGAAGATCAGCACGAACGGCAGCACCAGGAGGAAGAACAGCGCGACCTTGTCGCGGGACAGGCGCCGCAGGTCGACCGAGCAGACGGCGAGCACCACGGTGAGGAAGCCGGGCGCCCGTCGCGGCCGACCCGTCGGACCCGACGGGCGCGTGGGCGACGCCTCGGTCGCCGTGCTCACAGGAGTCTCCGCCGGAGCATCGACCCACCGAGCAGCACCCCGGCGATCCCCATCGCCCAGAGGGCGACCAGCAGCGGCAGCACGCTCGCGAGGTCCTGGCCGCCGGGACCGAGCTCGATCAGCGCCCGCATCGCGATGGAGTTCGGGGTGAGCGACCCCACGGCACCCAGGAGCCCCGGCAGGGAAGCGCCGCCGAAGAAGGCGCCGCCGAGGATGCCGAAGAGGAACGCGATGGCGTTGTTCCACCCCTCGGCCTGCGGTTCGGTACGGGCGAGGGCGACGATGATCGCGGCGAACCCCGAGATGGCCACGACGAACGACACGAGCACCACGATCACCTCGGCCGGTCGCCCCCACTCCGCGTTGAAGACGACCGCGGACACGCCGTACACGAGGAGCGACGCCACCAGGCCCTGCGCCATCACGCCCAGCGACGAGCCCGCCACGATCGTGCGCGCCGAGGTGGGCGTGGAGCGGATCCGGTCGAGCGTGCCCTCCTTCTGCTCGCGCACCAGGCCCCGGGCCCCGGTGCCCATCGCCAGGAAGAGGAAGATCGTGAGCGGCCCGAAGTAGAGCGGGGCGTTGAACTCGTCGGAGAGGTCCTGCACCGACACCGACACCACCGGCCGCACCTGCGTCGCACCGCTCGGATCCGCGCCGAGCGCGGCCGCGGTGGAGGTGGCCGCCCGCACCAGGTCGGCCTGCGACGACACCTGCCCGGCGATCGACGTGGCGATCTCCCCGGGGATCGCCCGATCGGGGTCGCGCACGGCCTGCAACGGCTCGGGCGAGCCGCTCAAGGACTCGGTCCATCCGGGCGGGATGACCACCGCCGCGTCCACCCGGCCCGCGTCGACGGCGCGCTCGGGGTCGGGCACGTCGGTGCGGACGCGCACCTGGCTGCCCCGCAGGTCCCGCCGCAGGGTGTCGACGATCGCCCGGCTGGTGGGCGTGCCGTCCCGGTCCACCACCGCGATGGTGGCCGAGGGCCCGGACCCGCCGCCGAAGGCCAGGGCCATGATGAGGCCGAGCGCGAGCGGCCCGACCACCGCGGTCAGGACCAGCGACCGGCTCTTGAGCGACCGGCGGAGGTCCTTGCCGGCGATCACCACCGGGACGGGGGTGCGCAGGCCCGCCACCTCAGTCCCCCATCTCAGTCCCGGAGCGCCTTGCCGGTGAGGTGCAGGAACACCGACTCCAGGTCGGGCTGCACCACCTCCACGCCGGACACCCGCAGGCCCTCCGCCTCGGCCGACTCGATCAGCGGGGCGAGCGCCCGCGTGGCGTCGAGGACCGAGACCTCCACCCGACCGTCCGACGCGGCAGCGCGCACCACCTGTGGTCCGTCGCCCGCGAGGCGGGCGAACCCGACGAGGTCACCCTCGGCCGCGAGCCGCACGATGGGGTGCTGGCCGACCGCTGCGACGAGTTCGGGCTGCGTCCCCTCGGCGACGAGCCGGCCCTCGTCGATGATGCCGATCCGGTCGCAGAGGCGCTCGGCCTCCTCCATGTAGTGGGTGGTGTAGAGCACGGCCATGCCGTCGCGGCGCAGGTCGTCGATGCCGTCGAGGATGGCAGCCCGGCTCTGCGGGTCCACGCCGACCGTCGGCTCGTCGAGCACGAGCAGGCTCGGGCGGTGCAGCAGCGCGGCAGCGATGTTGCACCGCCGCTTCATGCCACCGGAGAAGCCCTCGATCCGGTCGTCGGCGCGGTCGGCGAGGCCCACGAGGTCGAGCACCTCGGCGACCCGGGTCCGCAGCTCCCCGCGGTCGAGCCCCTGCAGCTTCCCGAAGAAGGACAGGTTCTCCTTCGCCGTGAGGTCCGGGTACAGGGCGATGTCCTGGGGCACGAGTCCGAGATGGGCCTTCGCCTCGCAGCGCCCGGTGGACATCGGGGCGCCCCCCACCTCGACGCTGCCCCCGTCGGGGTGGAGGAGCCCGCACAGCATCGAGATCGTGGTGGTCTTGCCCGCCCCGTTCGGCCCCAGCAGGCCGTAGGTCTCGCCCTCCTCGATGGAGAAGCCCACGCCGTCCACCGCCACACGGTCGCCGTAGCGCTTGCGGAGTCCCTCACAGCTCAGCACCCGGGCCCTCGGGCCCTCCTCCATCACGGACGGATCCTACGTCCGGCCCCCGTGGGAGAAGTGCCCACGGGGCGCCCTTGTGCCCCCTCCGGCGCCTCCGTACGGTGGAGCCGTGTCTCGAGGGCGAAGGGCGGGTGCGGTCGCGATCGTGGTCGCCGTGGCGACCCTCGCCTCGTGCGCCCGTGCCGCCGAGACCGCCGAGGTGTCGAGCCGACCCTCCGGAAACGCCGCGGCCGGCGCCACCACGACCACCGCACCGACCGCCGTCCGGGGGGCGACGGCCTCGCGGAGCTCGTCGTCCGGCGCCGGCGGTGCCGCGACGGCCACCGGCGGACAGGCCGACCTCGCCGCCACGGCCCAGCGCCTCATCGCCGCCGTGGCCGCGGATCCGAGCCTCCTGAACCAGCTCACCGGCGGCGACGTGGCGGCGCTCTCCCGGATCACGGGCATCGACACCGCCACCCTCCAGCGCCTGCAGATCACGCCGGAGACGGTGCGGTCGCTCGCCTCGTTCCTCACGCGCCTCGACCCCAACCAGCTGGCTCGGTTGGGGTCGCTCGCCGGCCGCTCCGGCCCGCTCGACCCATCGGTCGCGGCCACGATCCTGACCCTCGCCGCCCAGGTCGACCCGAACACGTACGCGGCGATCCGGGGGATCGACCCCCGGGCGCTCGCCGTACTGGTGGGCACCGCGAGCACGGTCGACCCCAAGGTCGTCGACTCGCTCGGTGCCGTGCTCTCGGTGGTCGACCCGAACGGCCTCGGCAAGCTGGCGGCCGACAAGACGGGCCTCGCGATCCTCGCCGTGCTGTTCGGCGCCGCACTGCGCACCGACCCCTCGACGTTCGCCCAGCTCGCCAACGCGAACAACCTCGACCCGAACCTCAACAACGTGATCGACGGCATCCGCAACATCGCGGCCGGCTTCACCCCGCAGGTGGTCAACACCCTCAACGGCCTGTCGAAGGCGCTCGGGCCCGACGTGCTGCGCGCCCTCTCGGGCATCGTCGCCCTGCTGGGCCGCCCCGACATCGCCCCGATCGTGCAGGCCGCCGCCGCCGACCCGGTCGTGGTCGCCAGCGTGCTCGGCGTGGCCACGCTGCTCGTGCCCGGACTGGCCGAGGCCGTGGCACCGGACTCGTTCGCGAACAACCCGAACGCCCGCTACGCGCTGCTGGCGGGGCTCATCGGGCTGGCCATCGCCAACCTCAACGGGTTCGACCTCCAGCAGCTCGGCCAGCTGTTCGGCCAGGGCTGACGCCGCCCCCACCGACCCTCCTCGGCCCCGGGCCGTTGCGTGTGGCGAGGATGCACCGTTCGCCACCGAACGGCCACACAGAACGGGGCCTTCAGGAGTAGAGCGCCTCGATCTCCTTCTCGTAGCGGGCGTGGATCCCGCGCCGCTTGAGCTTGGAGGTCGGGGTCAGCAGGTCGGAGTCCGGCAGCCACTCCTCGGTGAGGATGGTCACCTTCTTCACGCGCTCGGCGTTGTTGAAGCCGGCCATCGCCTCCTCGACCCCGTCGTTGATGGCCTCGACGACCTCGGGCAGCTCGGAGAACTCCTCGAGGTTGGTGAACTCGATCCCCCGGGTCGCCGCCCAGCCCGGCGCGATCTCGGCATCGATCACCACGAGGGCCGACACGAACGGACGCTGGTCGCCGATCGCTGCGGCCTGGCCGATCAGCGGGTGCGCCTTCAGCGCGGCCTCGAGGTTCGCGGGCGAGATGTTCTTTCCGCCCGCGGTGATGATGAGTTCCTTCTTGCGGTCGACGATGCGCAGGTAGCCGTCCTCGTCGATCTCGCCGATGTCGCCGGAGTGGAGCCAGCCGTCCTCGTCGATGGCCTCGGCGGTCTTGTCGGGCGCGTTCAGGTAGCCCTGGAACACGTGGCCGCCGCGACAGCACACCTCGCCGTCCTCCGCGATCTTCAGCTCGGTGCCGGGGAGCGCCGTACCCACGTAGCCCGGCTTCACGCGGTAGCGCTCGAAGGTCATCGGCCCGGTGTTCTCGCTCATGCCGTAGACCTCCGCGAGCGGGAGGCCGATGGCCCGGAACCAGTTGATGAGGGGCGCGGGGATCGGGGCGGCGCCGGTGACGGCCATCTCCACCTCGTCCACGCCCACCAGTGCCCGGACCAGGGCGAAGTTCTCGGCGTCGAGCTCGTCGAGGCGGGCCTGCTCCTCGTCGGTGATCGTGTCCCATGCGGCCTTGTGGCGCAGCGGGATCGCCTCCTCCACCGCGGCGTTGAACTTCTCGGCGTTGTCCGGGTCGCCGGCGAGCAGCCCGGTGAGGCGGCCGTAGACCTTCTCCCACACGCGGGGCACACCGAAGAGGATGTGCGGCTTGGTGCGCCCGAGCATCGAGGAGAGCTGGTCGGTCTCCGGGCAGGTGGTGACCTCGAGGCCCGCGCCGGCCAACGAGTAGTGCGACACCATCCGCTCGGCGATGTGGGCCATCGGCAGGTACGACACCACCCGCTTGCCGGCCATGTCGTCACGGGTCCAGCCGTAGCTGCGCAGGGCCGACTCCATCGTCCAGCAGACGTTGTAGTTGGAGATCATCACGCCCTTGGGGCTCCCGGTGGTGCCGGAGGTGTAGATGATCGTGGCGAGGTCCTCGGGGCGACCGACCGTCGCGGCCTCGGCGAGGTCCAACGGCTCGGGATCGGTCAGCACCTCGTGGCGGTGCACCCCGTCGGGCAGCTCCTCGGGGGCGACGAGCACCACGATGTCGGTCAGGGTCGGCAACTGGTCGCGCACCTTCAGGAACTTCTCGAGGAAGCCCTCGTTCTCGACGATGGCGACCTTGGCCCCGCAGTGCCCCACGAGGTACTCCACCTGGTCGGGCGCCGAGGAGTTGTAGATCGACACGGGCGTGGCACCCAGGAACAGCACGGCCAGGTCGAGCCAGTGGAACTCCGGGATGTTGCGCATCAGGAGGACCACACGATCGCCGTGACCCACGCCCAGGTCACGCAGGCCGGCCGCCGCCCGGGCCACCCGGTCGGCCAACTCGTCGAACGTGAGCGTCTCGAACTCGTCGTTCGTCGCGAGCCAGCGCACCGCGGTGCGGCTGCCGTTCGCCGCCACGTTGGCGAGGAACTCACTCGCCACGGTGCGGCCCTCGACGATCCGGTCGAGGTCGGCCTTGGTCAGCGTGCTCATGACGGTCCCCCTGGGGCATGAAGGTATCGACCGGCGAGGCTAACGCGGTGACCCCCATCACGGACATCGGGATCCGGTGTCATGGGGGCGCTTTGACCCGCCCGTCCCACCACAGCAGAATCTTGACCGACCGGTCTAGTTCGGCGGCGAACCGACCGCCGCCCGTCCCGAGGGGGAACCCACATGCCCGAGGCAGTGATCGTCGACATCGTCCGCACCGCCGGAGGTCGCCGCAACGGCGCCCTCTCCGGCTGGCACCCGGTGGACCTGGCCGCCGAGACCCTGAAGGCGCTCGCCGAGCGCAACAGCCTGGATCCCGCCCTGGTGGACGACGTGATCATGGGTTGCGTCATGCAGGCCGGCGCCCAGGCCCTGAACGTGGGCCGCAACGCCGTGCTCGCCGCCGGGTGGCCCGAGTCGGTGCCCTCCACCACGGTCGACCGCCAGTGCGGCTCCTCCCAGCAGTCCGCCCACTTCGCGGCGCAGGGCGTGATCGCCGGCGCCTACGACGTGGTCGTGGCCGCCGGTGTGGAGGTCATGAGCCTCGTGCCGATGGGTGCCTCCATCGGCAGCAACGTCGGCTTCCCGTTCGGTGCCGCCTACGACCGCTACGCGGACGTGGAGCTGATCGCCGGCCACAAGGGGCTCGTCGGCCAGGGCATCTCCGCCGAGATCATCGCCAACGAGTGGGGCCTCTCCCGTGACGACCTCGACGCCTTCGGTGCGCAGTCCCAGCAGCGGGCCGCCGCCGCCACCGAGCAGGGCCGCTTCGAGAACGAGATCATCCCCGTCGTCTCCAAGATCCGCGACAAGGAGACCGGCGAGGTGAAGGTCCTCGACGAGCTCGTCACCCGCGACGAGGGCATCCGCCCGGACACCACCGTCGACAGCCTCGGCAAGCTCAAGCCGGCCTTCCTGCCCGACGGCAAGGTCACCGCGGGCAACAGCTCGCAGATCTCCGACGGCGCCTCGGCCGCGCTCATCATGAGCGCCGAGAAGGCCGCCGAGCTCGGCCTCACGCCTCGGGCCCGTTTCCACACCTTCGCCCTCGCCGGGGTGGACCCGGTCCGCATGCTCACCGGCCCGATCCCGTCGACCGCCAAGGCGCTCGAGAAGAGCGGCCTGGGCATGGGCGACATCGACCACTTCGAGGTGAACGAGGCGTTCGCCTCCGTGGTCCTCGCGTGGGCCAAGGAGCACAACCCGGACATGTCGAAGGTGAACCCCAACGGCGGCGCGATCGCCCTGGGTCACCCGCTCGGCTGCTCCGGCACCAAGCTCATGGCGACGATGCTCAACGAGCTCGAGCGCACCGGCGGCCGCTTCGGCCTCCAGACCATGTGCGAGGGCGGGGGCATGGCGAACGCCACGATCATCGAGCGTCTCGGCTGATCGTTCGCCGCCCGAGCGGAGCGAGGGCCGATGTGATGGCGAACGCCACGATCATCGAGCGTCTCGGCTGATCGTTCGCCGCCCGAGCGGAGCGAGGGCCGATGTGATGGCGAACGCCACGATCATCGAGCGTCTCGGCTGATCGTTCGCCGAGCGCCTCGGCTGATTCGATTCGACCACCGACGCCGCCCTTCGGGGCGGCGTCGGCCGTTGTGGGGGCGGGCGGCGTAGCGTGGTGGGGTCATGAGCGAGCTCGAGCCGGTCGCCGGTCCCGACGAGGACACGGTCGAGGAGGAGGGCGCGCGCACCGGGTCGAGGTGGCCCCGCCGCCTCGCCTGGCTCGCCGGTCTGGCCGTGCTCGTGGTCCTGATCTCACTGGTCACGAACACGAGCCTGGCGGCCACGGCCGTCGCCGTGCTGGTGGGCCTGCTGATCCTGCGGACCGGCTGGTTCTTCCTCCAGAGCTTTGCCACGCCGCCGCCCGAGCCGCCGGAACCGGGCAAGCTCCGGAAGGTGAAGCTCACGTACCGCTGCTCCATCTGCGGGGCCGAGGTGCGCATGACCGTGGCCGGTTCCGAGGATCCGGAACCCCCGCGGCACTGCCTCGAGGACATGGACCTCGTGACGCCGATCGACTGATCCGTCCACAGCGCGCCGGACCCCTGTACCACTCCGCTCACCCGCGCCGTACGTGGCATCTGCGGTCGGTCAGGACGAGTTGTCCACAGGTGTCCACAGGCAGCGTCGGGTATCCACAGGGTGTGGACAGATCTGGGAGTCGTCACCCGCCCGTCAGATCCGTCACCTGACGGACACCGGGCCGCTGCGATGGGCTCAGTGGTACTGGGTGGCCACCACGATGCCGGCGAGGATCGCCACCAGCCCGCCCACGAGGTACCAGCCGTTGCCGCCGTCACCGGCGCCCGGCAGGACCTGCATGTAGTTCAGGATGATCACGAGCAGGCCGAGGCCCCACAGGGCGAACATCAGGACCGGGACCCAACGGGGGCTCGGCCGGTGCGCCGCCCCCGTCCGCGGTGGCGTGTACCGGGTGGCCGCGGTGGCGCCCTGCTGGGCCTTGGGCGGCGTGACCCGCTTGCTCGACGTGGTCCCGCCGGAAGAGCCCGAGGAGTCGGTGGCCCCCGTGGTCCCGTCCTTCGTGCCATCGATGCGCCGCTTCGCCGCCTTCGCCATGAGCGGGAACTCTATCCAGCAGCGGTCCGCCCGGCGCCTACGCTGACCCGCCGTGGCCCGGGTCCTCGTCATCGACAACTACGACTCCTTCGTCTACAACCTCGTCCAGTACCTGGGGGAGCTCGGGGCCGATCCGGTGGTGCACCGCCACGACGCGATCACCCTCGAGGACGTGGAGCGGATCGATCCCGACGGGATCCTGATCAGCCCGGGGCCCGGCCGGCCCGACGACGCCGGCCTGTCGAACGACCTGATCCGCACCTGGGGCTCCCGCCGCCCGGTCTTCGGCGTCTGCCTGGGGCTGCAGTGCATCGGCCAGGTCTTCGGCGGCGAGGTGGTGCGCGCGCCGCAGGTGGTGCACGGCAAGACCTCGCTCATCCACCACCGGGGCGAGGGCGTGTTCGCCGGTCTCCCGGAGCCGCTCGAAGCCACCCGCTACCACTCGCTGATCGTCGCCCGTGAGTCGGTGCCGGACGAGCTCGAGATCACCGCGTGGACCGACGACGGCCTCGTCATGGGCCTCCGCCACCGCGAGCTCATGGTGGAGGGGGTGCAGTTCCACCCGGAGTCGGTCCTCACCCACGGAGGCCACGACCTCGTGGCCAACTTCCTCCGGCGTTGCGCCCCGACCCCCGGCTGACCCGTCAGCGAACCGTCGTGGTGGTCGCCCCGGGCTGGCCCGGCGGCGGCACCGTGGGAGCCGCGGTGGTCGGCGGCGGCGGAGGTGCCACGCCCACCACCACCTGGATCGGGGTCCCGGGCGCCACCGGGGTCCCCGCGGGCACGCTCTGTTCCAGGACCCGTCCCGCCCGCGTGTCGTCGGGCGCCAGCTGACGGCCCCGCGCCGAGAGCGGCAGCTCGGACGGCACGACCCGCTCGGCGGTGGCCTGCAGCAGGCCCACCAGGGAGGGGGCGGTAAGGGTGGGCGCCGGGGCGCTGACGGTCACGGCGACCGGGGTTCGTGGGGGCAACGGGGTGCCGGGGGGCGGGTCCGTGGCGAGCACCACGCCGGACTCCACACCCGGCCGGTACTCGGAGGTGACCGGTCCGAGGCCGAGCCCGGCCCGCGCCAGTTGCGACAGTCCGGGACCCTGCGGTCCGCCCACGATGGGCGGCACCGTGCGGGGCGCCGGCCCTGCGGAGGTGAGCACGACCACCTCGCTCCCGGCGCCCGCCCGACCGCCAGCGGCCGGTCGGGTGCCGATCACCTCGCCGGGGCGGACCACGTCGTCGGGCACGGGTTCGAGTCGTGGGGCCAACCCCAGGGCCTGGAGGAGTGCCGCCGCCACCGGGCCCTGCACGCCGGTCACGGCCGGGACCACGATGCCCCCGGGACCATCGCTCACCTCCAGGGTGACCTCGGTTCCGGCCTCCAGGAACGCGCCGGCGACCGGTCGCTGGCCGAAGACCACACCCGCCGGCACCACCTCGTTCGGGCGGTAGTCGAGCGCCACGAGCAGCCCCAGGGACTCCAGCGAACGCTGCGCCTCCTCCACCGTGCGCCCGGCCACGCTCGGCACCTCCACCCGCGGCGCGGACGGGTTCGAGACCGCCCCGTCCCGCGCCGAGGCCAGGCCGGCGGTCACCAGCAGGAAGAGGAGGACGAGGGCGACGAGCCCGACCGCGGTGGCCGTGCCGTGGGGTTCGAGGTCGACCTCCTCGGGAGCGCCGACCAGGGTGACGCGGTCCTCCGGGTCCACCTCGGACCCCGGATCCTCGATCTCCTCGACCTCCTCGGATTCCTCGAACTCCTCGGACCCGTCGGGGTCGTCGATCTCGTCGGAGCGGTCGCGCTCGTCAACGTCGGTGTCGTCGAGGTCGGTGTCACCGACGTCCGGGGCGCGGTCGGGGCTCACCGTGCCACCTGCAGGGTCACCACCGAGCCGGGGCGCAACTGCGCTCCGGTCGCGGGTTCCTGCGCGTACACCGCTCCCCGGACCAGAGGCGGGGTGGTGGGCGGGACCGAACCCGCTGCCGGGGCCGCGGACGTGGTCGGGGCCGGGGGTGGGGCCGCGTCCCCGAGCACCACGTTCGGCACCAGGCCCAGGCCACGGAGCTGCTCGGCCGCGGCACCACCTTCGACGGCGACCAACTCGGGCACCGCGACCGGGGGCGGACCGGCCGACACGAGCACGCGCACCGGGGTGTCCCGAGCGACCACCGAACCGGCGGGTGGATCGGTCCGCACCACCGCGCCGACGGGCGCCGCATCGTCGATCGACACCACCTCGGAGACGTCGAGCCCCGCCTCACCCAGGCGGAACGACGCTCCGGGGACCGCGAGGCCGGCCACGTCGGGCACCGGACGCGGCAGCGGCCCGTCGGACACGACCAGCCGCACGCGGTCACGTCCGGTCAGCTCCACGCCCGCGCCGGGCTCCTGCTCGAGCACCAGGCCGGCGGCCGCCTGCTCGCTCGCGCGCCGCTCCACCTGGACCGTCACGCCCGCCGCCTCGAGCGGGCCCCGCACCTCGGCCTCGGGCCGGCCCACGCCGTCGGGCATCGTCACCCGGTTGGCGCCCCGGCTCACGAGCAGCTCGACGGTGGCACCCGTCCGGCGACGCGCCCCGGCGGCCGGGTCCTGGCGGATGACCGTCCCCCGCGCCGCGGTGAGGCTGAACGTGGTGCGCACCTCCGAACGGAAGCCGGCTGCCCGGAGCGCCGCCTCGGCACCCGGCCGGGGCCGCTTCACCACGTCGGGGATCGATCGCACGGCACCGCGACCGAGGAGCGCGTCCAGCGGGTTGAGCGTGTCGGAGAACCCGAGGAAGACGGTCACGACGACGAGCGCCGCGAGGGCCACCGCCAGCGGCGCCGCCCCCCTGACTCCTCGCACGTCAGGGGGTGGAGGTCGTGGTGGACGACGTGGCGGGCGCGGTCGTGGTGGCGGCCGCCACCCCCACCGTGATCGTCACCGTCGAACCCTTCGCCGCCGTGCTGCCCCCGCCCGGGCTCTGCGCCGTGACGCGGCCCACGTTGGCGTCGCCGGCCGGCACCGTCTTCGTGGTCACGGACACGTCGAAGCCCTTGTTGCGCAGCGTCGCCGTGGCGTTGTCCTCGGTCTGGCCGACCACGCCCGGCACCGTCACCTGCTGCGGGCCGGTGGAGACCACCACGGTGACCGTGGCGTTCTTCTTCACCGAGGTGCCCGCCGGCGGGTTGGTGGAGATCACCCGACCCGACGGGACGCTGTCACTCGCCTGCTGCTGGGGGCCGCCGATCCGGAACCCGGCGGCCTGGAGCGCGGCGATCGCGGCCGACTGCGTCTGGCCGGTCACGTCGGGGACCAGCTCCTGGCCGGAGCCCTTGGAGACCTGCAGCAGGATCTCGGTGTCCTTGACCACCGCCTCGCCGGCGGCCGGGTTCTGCGTGACCACGGTGCCCGGCTCCACGGTCTCGTTCTCCACGCTCTCGACCCGGAACTTGAGTCCCGCTGCCACCAGCGTGTTCTGCGCCTCGAGCTGGGCCTGGCCGACCACGTTCGGCACGCTCACCTTCTCCGGGCCGGTGGAGACGGTCAGCTTCACCTTGGAGCCCTCGGGCGCCTTGGTCCGCGGCGCCGGGTCCTGGCTGATCACCCGGCCCGCCTCGATGGTGGGGTTCGCCTGCTCGGTGACGTCGACCTTGAAGCCCTCGTCGGTGAGGACCTTCTCGGCCTCGGGACGGGTGAGCCCGATGGTGGCCGGCACCTCCACGTCGCTCGCGTTGAGGCTGCGCGCGAACCAGAACAACAGGCCCGCGAGGATCACGAGGAGCAGCACGAGCACCCCGAGGAACACGCCGGTGCGGCTCCGCGGCTCCTCGGCGAGTTCGTCATCGGGGTCGTCGCTGTAGCCCTGGACCTGGCGCTGCACGGTGGTGGCCGCGGCCGCCGCACCCACCCCGGCGCCGACCGCCGCGGCGGCGAGCGCCTTGTGCGCGGCGGTGTCCTCGCCGGCGAGGAAGCGGCCCAGGTCGCGGCGCAGCTCCTCGGCCGACGCGTAACGGTCGTCGGGTCGCTTGGCGAGGAGCTTCATGATCACGGCCTCGAGCGCGACCGGGAGATCGGGGATGACCGTCGAGGGCGGCGCCGGCTGGTCCTGCACGTGCTTGTACGCGATGGCCAGCGGGGTCTCACCGGTGAAGGGCGGGCGGCCGGTGACCATCTCGTAGAGCACCACGCCGAGCGAGTAGAGGTCGGTGCGCGGATCGACCGGCAGGCCCTGGGCCTGCTCGGGCGAGAAGTACGTGGCGGTACCCATCACCGAGCCGGCCTGGGTGAGGTCCTCGTCCGCGGACGACAGCGCCCGGGCGATGCCGAAGTCGGTGACCTTGGCCTGCCCGTTCGACGTCAACAGCACGTTGCCGGGCTTGATGTCGCGGTGGACCACCCCGCGGGAGTGCGCCGAGCCGAGGGCCGCGGCCACCTCGCCGGCGATCTCTGCCGCGCGCCGGGGGTGCAGCGGTCCGTCGCGGCGGATCACCTGCGACAGCGACGGGCCGTCGACGTACTCCATGACGATGAAGTAGGTCCCGTCCTGGGTGCCCCAGTCGTAGACGCCGACGATGTTGGGGTGCGACAGGTTCGCCGCGGCCTGCGCCTCTCGGCGGAACCGCTCGACGAAGCTGGGGTCGGTCGCGAACTCCGGCACCAGCTCCTTGACCGCCACCGGGCGGTCCAGGCTGCGGTCGCGCGCCAGGTAGACCTGCGCCATCCCTCCACGGGCCAGACGGCGGTGGATCTCGTAGCGGTCGCCGAGGACCCGCAGCTCGTCGTCAGCCATGGCGTGCACAGCGTAGAGGCGCACCCACCGGTGATCGTGTCATCCGTCGCGGGCCGCGCGCCCCGCAACGGCACGGGAACACGGCCGCGGTCATCCTGTCGCCCCGAGCGCGGCCTCGAGCACCGCGCGGGCCACCGGGCCCGCGGTGGAGCCGCCGGTGGCCGACGAGGCGCCGTCGAGGTTCTCCACCAGGACGGCCACCGCCACATGCGACGGCTCTCCGGGCGGGCCCCCGAAGGCGATCATCCAGCCGTGGGACCGGGGCGGCTGGGTGCCGAGCTGCGCGGTGCCGGTCTTCGCGCCCACCTCCACCCCCGGGATGGCCATCACCTTCGCGGTGCCGTCCTGCACCACACCCACCATCGCGGTCCGCATGGTGCGCGCCACGTCCGCGCTCATGGACTCCTTCCACGTGCTGGGCTCGTAGCGCTGGACGACCTCGCCGTCGCGGGCGCGCACCTCGCCCATCACGTGCGGGGCCATGATCCGCCCGCCGTTGGCCACCCCCGCCGCCACGAGCGCCATCTGCAGCGGGGTGGAGCGGACGTCGTTCTGGCCGATCGCGGTCTGGGCCAGCTTCGGCGAGTCCTCGTACACCGGCGCCTGGCCGTCGGGGCGGCGGACCACCGAACCGAAGTCGGTGGGATACACGCTCTCGGCGGCCGACGGCAGGTCGATCGGCGGCACGTCGTTGAAGCCCGCCGACTCCGCGGCCTTGATCATCGGGTCGGGACCGAGCTGCTCCACCGACATCTGGGCGAAGCTCGTGTTGCAGCTCCTCGCGAGGATCACGAGCAGGGTCCCACCGCAGAGTGCGCCGTCGAAGTTGTTGATGGCCCGGGTCGTGAGCGGCGGCGTGTAGGACGTGACCACCGGGTAGTCCGGCACCGCGGTGGTGACCGTGCCCGAGGTGAGACCCGCCGTGGCGGTGACCACCTTGAACGTGGAGCCGGGGAAGTACCGCTCCTGGTAGCTGCGGACGAGCAACGGCTTGCTCGGCACGGCGTCGAGGAACCGCTTCGCCTTCGCCGCCTGCTCGGTGTCGTTGTTCGACAGCAGGTTCGGGTCGATCGCCGGGTTCGAGTACATCGCGAGGATCGCGCCGGTGCGCGGGTCGAGCGCCACCACCGAGCCCGGTCGGTCCGCGAGCTGGTCGCGGGCCACCTGCTGGACGTCCTTGCGGACGGTGAGGACCACGTCGCCCTCGCTCGACACGTCGGAGAACAGACCCTTGAGCTGCCGGAGCTCCAGGGCCGGCGTGCGGCCCGACAGCTGGTCGTTGTAGGTGCGTTCCACGCCGGTGGAGCCGAGCGCGAACGAGAAGTAGCCCGTGACCTGACCCAGGAGCTCCTTCTCCGGGTACACGCGCTGGTACCGCAGGGCGGCGCGGCGCTCCTCGGAACGGGCCGCCACCACACCGTCCGCGGTGATGATGGCGCCGCGCGGCTGGTTGAAGTCGCGCTGCAGCGAGCGGGTGTTGTCCGGCCGGGCGTTGTAGGCGCCGGCCTGGAACACCTGCACCTGGTTGAGCTTCACGAAGAGGGCCGTGTACGCCACCAGGATGACGGCGCCGAGGATGCGGATCTGGCGGCTCACCGGACCAGCACCCGGTCGGGTGCCCGACGGGCCGACTGGTCCGACACGCGCAGCAGCAGCGCCAGCAGCATGTAGTTCGCCACGAGCGACGAGCCGCCGTAGGACACGAACGGGAGCGTCACGCCGGTGAGCGGGAGCAGCCGGGTGACGCCGGCCATGATGATGAAGGCCTGGAACGCGAGCAGCGTGGTGAGGCCCACCGCGAGGAGCGACCCGAAGCCCTCCCCGGCCTCACGGGCGATGCGCAGGCCCGAACCGGCGAGCACGAGGAACGCGATCAGCACCGCGGTGGCACCGAGCAGGCCGAGCTCCTCGCCGATGATGGCGAAGATGAAGTCGGTCTCGTCGAAGGGGATGCGCCCGGCGATGCCGAGGCCCGGACCCACGCCCGTGGTGCCACCCCACGCCAGCGCGTACGCGCCCTGGATCACCTGGTAGCCCGCGCCCTGGGGATCGGTCCACGGGTCGAGCCAGACCGAGACGCGCCGCTGGACGTGGTCGAAGAACGCCCACGACGCGACCGCGCCCGCGATGAACAGCGCACCGCCCGCGACCACGTAGCTCGCCCGGCCGGTGGCCACCCAGAGCATCACCACGAAGAGCAGGAAGAACAGGAGCGCCGAGCCCAGGTCGCGCTCGAAGATCACCACCACCAGCGAGATCCCCCACGCCGCGAGGACCGGACCGAACTGGCGCGGATCGGGCGTGTTGAACGGGCCCACCCGGAACGTCGCCACACCGAGCACCTCGCGGCGCTCCACCAGGTACCCGGCGAAGAACACCGCGAGGGCGATCTTCGCGAACTCGCCGGGCTGGAAGCTCACCGGGCCGACGGCCACCCAGATGCGAGCCCCGTTGATGTTGCGACCGATGCCGGGCAGCAGCGGCATGAGCAGCAGCAGGACGCCGATCAGGCCCGCGGTGTAGCGGTACCGCTGCAGCACCTTCACGTCGCGCACCAGCAGCAGGGTGCCGATGAACACGGCGATGCCGATCGCGGTCCAGCTGGCCTGCAGTCCGGCGAGCCGTTCGTCGAGGCGGGCGATGAACACGTAGCCGACCCCGTTCAGCAGTGCCGCGACGGGGAGCAACAGGGGGTCGGCGGCGGGCGCGAGCCGCCGGACCGCCACGTGGGCCACGGCCACGAGGCCGAGGATCACCCCGAGGAACGGGATGATGTCGGCAGGGAGGGACGCGTTGCGGCCCAGGCTCGCGAGGGCATAGGCGCCGCAGATGATCAGCCCGGCGAGGACGAGCAGGCCCAGCTCGGTGGTGCGCCGGCGGCGGGCGGTGGCGACCCACCCCTGGGCCCCGGGCCCGGGGCGCTCCACCGGGGCGGCGGCCGGGGCGGTCACGGTCCTGCGAGGGTGGGCGCAGGACCACCGCCGCCGGCGGCCCGGGTGCCGCCCGGGAGCGGGGCGAAACCGGCGGTGGTGACCGAGGGGACCACGGACGGCACGGGCACCGTGGTCGGCGGCGCCGCGGTGGTGGTCGTGGTCGTCGATGTGGTGGTCAAGGTGGTGGTCGTCTCCGGCGTGAGCCCGGCGACGTAGGTCCGCGCGGAGCGCAGGTCGGCCTGCACCTTCCCGTCGCGGACGTCCTCCTGTTCGGCGGGCGTGAGATCGGACACCTTCACCCCGGTCGACTCGGCGACGGTCGGCTGGATCCAGAGCACCCCACCGGGTTGGCCCCGGAAGATCGCCACCACACCGTCGCGCTGGCCCACGAACCAGCCCTGTCGTGCGTAGACGACGACGGCACCCACGGCGAGGGCGACGACCGCGACGATCGCGGCCACGAACGCCACGGTGCGCCAGCGGTGACCCGGCCGGTCCGGGTCGTCGGCGGGAGCGTCCGGCTCGGCGGCGGCCGGCGCCGGGGTGACCGCGGCGGGTACAGCGGCGTCGTGTGCCGGTTCGTCGGCCGGTGCCTCGGGTCGGGTGTCGTCGCCCGCGTCCTCGCCCGCGGCGCCGTCCTCCGGATCCCCGCCGAAGTTCGCGGTGTCGCCAGTGTCGGCCGGGGCGTCGGCCGCGGCATCTCCGTCGCCCTCGGCGCCCGCTGCGTCGTCCTCGGACCGGTCCGGCGTCGACTCCTCGTCGGCCAGCTCCTGGGCCTCGGCGCGGCTGAGCACCGCCATGACCGTCTCGGTCCGGGGGCCGTCGTCGAGGTCCGACAGGTCGACCGCGGGCGTACTGATCCGGCGGAGGCGATCACCGGGGGCGGCCGGGGCACGACCGGTGTCGCCGACGTCCACCACCACCACGGTGATGTTGTCGCGACCGCCGGCCGCGTCGGCCTCGGCGGCCAGCCGGCGGGCCGCGGCGTCGGGCCCGTCGTCGGAGGCCAGGACCTCGGCGATCCGTGGCACGTCGACCTCGTTGAACAGCCCGTCGCTGCACAGCAGCACGCGGTCGCCGTCGCAGGGTTCGAGCAGCCAGGCATCGACCACCACGAGCGGCTCCACACCGAGGGCCCGGGTGAGGACGTTGCGCTGGGGGTGCGCCTCGGCCTCGGCCGGGGTCAGCCGGCCCTCGCGCACGAGCGTCTCCACCAGCGAGTGGTCCTCGGTGAGCTGGACGAGCTCGCCCGCGGCCCACAGGTAGACGCGGCTGTCGCCCACGTTGAGCACCGCGAGTTCGTCGCGGTCGTCGTAGGTGACGAGGCCCACGGCGCACACCGTGGTGCCCATGCCGCGCAGCTCCTCGTCCTCCGCGGCGCGGTCGTTCACCCGCCGGTTCGCGAGGTGCACGGCGGCGACGAGGTCCTCCACCGTCCGGCTGCCCGCGGCGGAGGACAGGACCTCGACCGTGGTGGCCGAGGCCACCTCGCCGCCGAGATGGCCGCCCATCCCGTCGGCCACCGCCACCAGGTCGGTGGTGACGAGGTGCGAGTCCTCGTTGGCCTGACGGACCTGGCCCACGAGGGTGGCCGAAGCGCTCTCGAGGCGGGTCACCGGACCTCCAGCACCACGTTGCCCACCTGGATCCGGTCCCCGAGGCGCGCCGGCATCTGGCCGACCACGCGGGAGCCGTTCACCCAGGTCCCGTTGGTGGACCCGAGGTCCTCCACGAAGACCGATCCGTCACGCACGAAGATCCGCGCGTGCACCTGCGAGACGTACCGCTCGTCGAACACGAGGGAGCAGCCCGCGGCGCGGCCGACGGTGAGATCCGGTCCCAGCGCCGCCTGGGCCCCGACCCGCGACGCCGGCTCCACCACCACGAGCCTCGAGGGCGCCACCGTGCGGCGGGCCTTGCGACCCGGCCGGCCCGACTTGGCTCCACGGGCCCCCGTCGCCCCGGCCACCGCCCCGCCGTCGACCACGGTGGCCGGGCGCGGCGAGACCTCGCTCCAGACGGCCCGCAGCACGCGCAGGAAGAAGAGGTACAGCAGGGCGAGGAGGCAGAACTTGAGGACGGTGAGCAGCTGTTCCGGCACGGTGCCTCAGGACGCCTCGAAGCGGATGACGGTGTTGCCCACCCGCACCTCGTCGCCGTCGCGCAGGTGGTGTTCGCCCACCGGCACACCGTTGACCCGGGTGCCGTTCGTGGAGCCGAGGTCGACGACCACGAACCCGTCGACCGCCGGGCGGACCTCGGCGTGGTGGCGGCTCACGTTGGGGTCGGCCAGCACCACGGTGGACTCGGGGCTCCGGCCCATGGTCACGACGTACTCGCCGAGCGGGACCCGGTCACCGGTCGGCAGGAGCAGGCCACCCGGGGGGAGGCCGCCCTCGCCCTCCACGAGGCGGGCCGAGACCTCCAGCTGCCCGGTGCGCAGTTCCGGGTCGGCGACGACGTCCACCTCGACAGGGCCCACGAAGGAGTAGCCCTCCTCGCGGGCGTGCGCGCGGGCCACATCGGCCAGCTCCCGCCGCAGCGACGCCGACACGTCGTGGAACTGCTCGAGGTCCGAGGGCGCGAGGGCACACGTGAAGGAGTTGGGGACCAGCGTCCGACCGCTGACCGACACCGTGCGGTGGGCGTCCATCGCCCGCTGCAGCTTGGTGCCGAACTCCCGCGGCTGCACCGGCGAGCGGAACACCCGGCTGAAGGTGCCCTCCACGAGGCGCTCGAGGCGGGCCTCGAAGCCCTGGGTAGCCATCGGCACCACGATAGCGACGCTCCGCGGTGCCACCCCGGCGCACGGTGTCGATAGGGTCGGCCGCGGACCCGACGGAAGGACACCGACGTGTACGTGGTGATGAACCGGATCACGGTGGAGCCGGAGCGGGC
>JBMOJH010000012.1:0-54294 GCA_049316905.1 Microthrixaceae bacterium
CGTCGTGGTCGTCGACCTCGGCCGGGTCGGGGGCGTGCTGGCCGAGCTCCGGGCTGCGCACGCCGTAGCCCAGCTCACCGGCCCAGGCGACGATGCCCTCGAACTCCGCCGAGCCGCCGGGAGCGGTGGCCCGCATCCAGCCGGACGTGTCGGCCGCGGGGTCGAAGCCCCCGTCCCAGTTCTCCCACGGCAACTGCCGCGGGCGGCCGTCGTCACCGACGAGGAGTTCGTCCTTGGTGTAGATCGCGTCGGCCCGGTTGGTGAAGGCGAACTCGAAGAGCTTCGTCTCGGTGATCGCCTCGGTGGGGCACGCCTCCACGCAGAGGTCGCAGTGGATGCAGCGCAGGTAGTTGATCTCGTAGACGAACCCGTAGCGCTCGCCCGGCGAGGTGGGATCGGCCGGGTCGTTGTCGCGGCCGCGCACGTAGATGCAGCGGGCGGGGCACACACCGGCGCAGAGCTCGCAGCCGATGCACTTCTCCATCCCGTCCTCGTAGCGGTTGAGGACGTGGCGGCCATGGAACCGCTCCGGCTTCGGGCGGACCTCCTCCGGGTA
Source organism: Microthrixaceae bacterium (assembly GCA_049316905.1). GTDB lineage: Bacteria > Actinomycetota > Acidimicrobiia > Acidimicrobiales > Microtrichaceae > CAIPVR01. Next base: position 557 of record JBMOJH010000012.1, read on the forward strand.
CTGCGTCGTCACCCGGCGACCTGTGTCGGTGCGCGTGCCGGCCCACTTCTTGAAGGTCACCCGGAACCCGTCGAGGTAGCCCATCAGGCATCCGCCCCGTCGAGGTCGGCCGGGTCGACCGCATCGAAGTCCTTGTCCTCCGCCGCACGGATCGACAGCCGGAGCAGCCCCGCGCCCACGGCCACGACCACGAGCGCCACGGCGCCGGCCACCACCGGGTTCCAGCCCTGGTCCTGGGCGACCTTGATCGCGGTGAGGAACAGGAACCAGCCGAGGGCCAGCGGGATGAGGAACTTCCAGCCCAGGTCCATCAGCTGGTCGTAGCGGAACCGGGGCAGCGTGGCCCGGAACCAGACGAACACGAAGAGGAACACCAGCAGCTTGGCGAAGAAGTAGATCAGCGGCAGGAGGTAGTCCTGCACCCAGCCCGGGGCACCGGAGGGGATCGGGCCCGACGGCCCTCCGAGGAACAGGGTCACGATCACCGCCGACATCGTGACGGTGTTCATGAACTCCGCCAGGAAGAAGAGGGCGAAACGGATCGACGAGTACTCGGTGTGGAACCCGCCGACGAGCTCCTGCTCGGCCTCCACCAGGTCGAACGGCGGCCGGTTCAGCTCCGCGGTGGCCGCGATCACGAACACGATGAACGGCACGAGGAGCGTCATCCAGATGTTCCAGCGCCAGCCGGACTGCTCCACGACGATCCCGTTGGTGCTGAGGGTGCCGGCGAAGAGCAGCACCGCCGCCACGGACAGGCCGAGCGCCGCCTCGTAGGACACCATCTGCGCCGAGGCCCGCACCGAGCCGAGCAGCGGGTACTTCGAGCCCGAGGCCCACCCGGCGAGCATCACGCCGTAGACCGCGATGGAGCTCATGGCGAGCACGAAGAGGATGCCCATCTGCGGGTCGGCCACCTGCATGAGGGTCTCGTGACCGAACAGGGTGACCACCCCGTCCTGGCCGTTCGAGAAGTCCCCGGCGATCGGGATCACGGTGAACACGAGGAACGCCGGCACCAGGGCCAGGTACGGCGCGAGCTTGAACACGAACGGGTCGGACCGCTCGGGCTGCAGGTCCTCCTTGAAGAACAGCTTGATGCCGTCGGCCAGCGTCTGCAGGATGCCGAAGGGGCCGGCGCGGTTGGGACCGATCCGGTTCTGCATGTCGGCCACGAGCTTGCGCTCGAACCAGACCATCGCCATCACGCCGACCATGAGGCCGGCGAACGCCACCACGACCTTCAGCAGGACGATGAGGATCTCGCTCAGGCCGATGCCGCCGGAGAGAAGGGGATCCATCAGCCCACCTCCACACGGGCGTCGGTGACCACCGCGTCGGCATCGAGCAGCTCGGTCGCGGTCGGGGTGCCCGCCAGGTGCCGGAGCACCACGGTGCCCCTCGCGGTGCGGCCGTCCACGCGGGCGGGCGCCCGCAGGCTGCCACGTGACGTGGTGACGGTGACGGTCTGGCCGTCGGCGACCCCCATGCGCTCGGCGTCGCCCTCCGACAGGCCGACGGTGGCCGGGGCGGCGAGGACCGCGAGGGACGGGCTGTGGCTGGTGCCGACCGCCGCGTCGTAGAGCGAGCGCTGCACCACCAGACGCAACGAGTAGGCGTCCACGGCGGGCACCTCGGGGGTGGACACCGGTGCGGCGTCAGCACCGTCGAGGTCGACGAGCACGCCGTCCGCCGCGTCCGGACCCGCCAGTGCGGCCGGACCCGCCGGCGCGAGCACCGGGGCGTTCCCGGTGGCCTCGGCCCACAGCTCGGCAGCGCCGGCGGTGACCCCGAGGTCGGCACCCAGACGCGAGGCCAGCTCGGCGGCGATCATCCAGTCGGCGCGGGCGGTGCCCGGCGGCGTGACCTTGGCCTGCAGCACGCTGACCCGGCCCTCGAGGTTGGTGGTCGTGCCGTCGACCTCCGCGAAGCCCGCGGCCGCGAGCACCACGTCGGCCCGGGAGGACGAGTCGGTCAGGAACTGGTCGACCGCGATCACCGTGCCGGCACCGTCGAGGGCCCGCCGGGCGAGGTCCGCGTCGGGGAAGTCGGCCACCGGGTCGGCCCCGAGGAGGACCAGCACGTCGACACGGCCGTCGGCGGCGGCCCGGAGGATGCCGGTCGCGTCGAGGCCCTCGTCGCCCGGCACCGAGGGCCAGACGCCCTGCCAGGTTGCGGCGTCGGTGCCGAGGCGCCCGCGCCCGGGCAGGCGACCGGGGGCGAGCCCGGCCTCCACCGCGCCGCGCACGTTGCCACGCCGCAGCACCGGCAGGAAGCGGGCGCCGGGCACCGCGTCGCGCACTGCCGCTGCGGCATCCATCGTGACGTCGGCCGACTCGGCCAGGTTCGCCCGGCCGAGCACCACCCGCAGGTCCGAACCGGCGTCCCGGACCAGGTCGGAGGCGGCCCGCAGGTCCTCCGCCGCGATGCCCGCCACGCCGTCGCCGGGCACGTCGCCCGACACGATCGCCCGGACGACCGCACCCAGCGCACCGGGGCGGGGCCGCAGCGAGGCGGCCGCGTAGCAGGTGAGACCCGTGGCGGTGGGCGTGAGCTCCACCAGCCGGACGCGGTCCTCGAGCACGGCGTGCTTGAGCCGCAGGAAGAGGACCGGCAGCTCCTCCTTGGGGTCCGGCCCGATCCACAGCACCGTGCCCCCGGCCGAGCACACGTCGTCGATCGTCGCGCCGGGCAGGTCGAAGACATCCGCCGGGAGGCCGTCGCCGAGCTGGGCGTCGGTGTGGTCGGTCCCGAGCACGCCCTTGGCCAGCTTCACCCACGCGTACGCCGACTCGTTGGTGAGGCGGGCTCCGCCGAGCACCGCGATGCTCCCCGGGCCGTTGCCGTCGAGCGCCGAGCGCAGGGCCCGGGTCGCGGCGTCGAGGGCGGCCGACCACCGCACCGGGGCGAGGGTGCCGCCCTCGCCGCGGAGGAGCGGCTCGCCGAGGCGGTCGGGGCTGTTCACGGCCTCGAAGTCGAACCGGCCGCGGTCGCACAGCCACGACCAGTTCACCGGGTCGACGTCGACGCCCTGGTAGCGCAGCAGCTCGTTGCGGCTGGACTCGACCGTCACGCGGCAGCCCACCGAGCAGGTGGTGCAGGTGGACTCGACCTCCTCGAGGTCCCAGGGGCGGGCCCGGAAGCGGTACGGCTTGGCGGTCAGCGCGCCCACCGGGCAGATCTGCACGGTGTTGCCCGAGAAGTACGAGCTGAAGGGCTCGCCCGGGAAGGTGTTCACCTCGGTGGAGGACCCACGGTTGATGAAGTGGATCAGGGGGTCGTCGGTGACCTCCTTGGCGAACCGGGTGCAGCGGTCGCAGAGGATGCAGCGCTCCCGGTCGAGGAAGACCACCTCGGAGATCGGGATGGGCTTCTCGTAGTGACGCTTCTCCTCGACCCAGCGCGACTCGCCGGGGCCGTAGGCCATCGTCTGGTCCTGCAGCGGGCACTCGCCGCCCTTGTCGCAGACCGGGCAGTCGAGCGGGTGGTTGGCCAGAAGGAACTCGAGCACACCGTCCTGGGCCTTGGCCACCTTCTCCGAGGTGGTGTCGACGCTCATGTCCGGGGTGACCGGGATCATGCAGCTCGGCTGCAGGGCCGGCCCGCGGCCCGAGTCCACCTCCACCAGGCACATGCGGCACATGCCCACCGGCGTCATGCGCGGGTGGTAGCAGAAGCGCGGGATGTAGGCGCCGTTCCGTTCACACGCGTCGATCAGCAGCTCGCCGTTCTGGGCGGTCACCGGCTCGCCGTTCACGGTGATCGTGACCGGATCGGTGAGTTCCACCCGGCGCGGACGCTCAGACATCGAACGAACCCCGCTTCCTCGAGGGGGGCCGAGGCTCCGTCGGTTCTGACGCGGGTTCCGGCTCGGGCGACGGCTCGGTCACCGGCGGCTCGGGGGCGGCGGCCGAGGGAGCCTCGTCCGCCGGCGCGGATGCCGGCGCAGGACGGCGGTCGGGGAGGGGCGGGCCGCCGGAGTCGAACGTCCCGCGGGTGGAGGTCGACGACGGCACCTCCGCACCGGGCTCCTCACCGGAGGTCCGCTCCTCGTCGGAATCGGCCGCGACCGACCCGGCGTCGGGATCGGCGTCGGGATCACCCTTGAGCGACAGGGTCCGGGCCGGTCCGACCCCCTCGGCAGGAGCTCCCGAGTCGAATCGCCCCGCTGACGAGCCGGCGTCGGCCGGTCCGTCGACACCGCCGGCCTCGTCGGGCGGGGCCGGCGACCCGCCGTCGACCGGCGTGTCGAGCAGGCGCGTGGCTGCGGGAGCAGCCGGGTCGACGCCGTCCGGGGCGTCGAAGACACCACGCCGGGACGTCGTGGTTGCCCCCGCGCCCACGAGCACGGGTTCGACCGCCACCGGGATCGTGTCGCGGCGGGTGATCTTCTCCTCGAACTCGTGGCGGAACCGACGGATGGCCGAGGTGATCGGCGCGACGGAGCTGGGTCCGAGCGGGCAGATCGTGGTCTGCCGCGGCGGGAAGGGCACCGCGTCGAGGCCGTTGGCGGGGTCGGCCGCCACTGGGTACGGCCCGGGCGAGATGTTGTCGGCCACGTCGAGCAGCAGGTCGATGTCGGAGGGACGGCCGTGGCCGTCGAGGATGCGCTGGAGGATCTTCTCCTCCCAGGTGGTGCCCTCGCGGCACGGCGTGCACTTGCCGCAGGACTCCCGGGCGAAGAACCGCACCACGCGAAGGCAGGCCCGCACCGCGTCGGTGGTGTCGTCCATCACGACGATGGCGCCGGAGCCCAGCATCGACCCCTCGCCGCCGACGACCCGCCCCTCGAGCGGGAGGTCGACCTGCTCGGGGAAGAACCAGGGCGCCGAGGCGCCACCGGGGATGAACATCTTGAGCTCGTTACCGTCACGGATGCCGGCGCCGTAGTGCTCGGCCTCGAACAGCTCGCGGAACGTGGTGGTGCCCTGCGGGACCTCGTAGACGCCCGGACGGTTGACGTGGCCGGACAACGCGATGAGACGGGTGCCCGGCGACGCCTCGGTGCCCACCGAGCGGTACGCGTCCACGCCGTGGTTGAAGAGCCACGGGAGGTTCGACAGCGTCTCGACGTTGTTCACGATCGTGGGCTGCAGGTAGACGCCCTTGGCCGCGGGGAAGAAGGGCGGCTTCAGCCGCGGCATCCCACGGTTGCCCTCGAGCGACTCGATGAGCGCCGTCTCCTCACCCACGATGTAGGCGCCCGCACCCCAGTGCAGGACGATGTCGACGCTGAAGTCCGTGCCGAGGATGTTCTGGCCCACGAGGTTGGCCTCGTACGCCTCGTTGAGGGCGGCCGCGATCCGCTCCTGGGCGTGCGGCATCTCACCCCGCACGTAGAGGAACACCTGGGCGGCGCCGATCGCGTACGCCGCGATCAGGCACCCCTCGATGAGCTGGTGCGGGTCGCGCTCCATGAGGAGGCGGTCCTTGAAGGTGCCCGGCTCCGACTCGTCGCCGTTCACCACGATGTAGCGGGGCCACACGCCGGGCGGGCAGAAGCCCCACTTCACGCCGGCCGGGAAGCCCGCACCACCGCGGCCGAGCAGGGTGGCGTCCTTCACCTGTGCGGTCACCGCGTCCGGCGCCATGTCGAGCACCGCGCGGAGGGCCTCGTACCCGCGGTACGAGCCGGAGGTCTTGTACCCGACGAGGGTGTGCCCCTCGGGCACCTCGAACCGTGACGAGACGACGGCGGGCACGCCCTCGGGCGCGGCGCCCACGCCGCCGGCCGCGGTCACGACGCCTCCCCCGTGCCCGAGGCCTCGGCGGCCACGCGGTGGCGTGCGATCCAGACCGGCTCGCCCTGCTGCTCGGGAGGGGTGACGTTGGCCAGCCGCCCGGCCGTGCGCTGACGGGTGGTGCCCAGGGTGCCGTGCGGCGGCGCCTCGGACCGACCGGCACGGAGGTCGTCGATCAGGGCGTCGAGCTGCTCGGGGGTGACCCGCTCGACGTAGCGGTAGTTGACCTGCACCGCCGGCGCCTCGGTGCACGCCGCGATGCACTCGACGTCCTCCAGGGTGACCATCCCGTCGGGCGTGGTGCCGCCCGCTCGGATGCCGAGCCGCTCCTCCGCACGCTCGAGCAGCTCCTCACCACCGAGCAGCTGGCACGAGATGTTCGTGCAGATGTTCAGGCAGTACCTCCCCACCGGGTGGAGCTTGAACATCTCGTAGAAGCTCGCCGTGCCGAGCACCTCGGCCGAGGTGCAGCCGACCAGCTCGGCGATGTGCGCCATCGCGTCATCGGTGAGGTGACCGTCCTGCTCCTGCGCGAGGTGGCAGAGCGGAATGGTGGCCGACTTCGGGCGCGGGTAGCGGGCGATCACCTCGCGCGCCAGCGCCTCGTTCTCGGGGGTGAAGCGGGCCATCAGCGGTCGACGTCACCCATGATCGGGTCCACCGACGAGATGATGGCGACGGTGTCGGCGATGAGGGAGTCCTTCATGAGGTGCGGCAGCGTGTGGAGGTTGGCGAAGCTCGGGCCACGGATGTGCATCCGGACCGGGTGCGACGACCCGTCCGACACCAGGTAGCAGCCCAGCTCACCCCGGGGGCTCTCCACCGCGACGTAGACCTCGCCCTCCGGCACCTTGAAGCCCTCGGTGAAGATCTTGAAGTGGTGGATGAGGGCCTCCATCGACTCGTCGATGCGGGCCCGTGGGGGTGGGGTGACCTTCTTGTCCTGGAGTCGGTAGTCGCCGGTGGGCATCTTGTCCATGCACTGGCGCACGATGCGAATCGACTCGCGGATCTCGGCGAGGCGGATGGCGTAGCGGTCGAAGCAGTCGCCGTAGGAGCCGACCACGACGTCGAAGTCCACGTCGTCGTAGCGCAGGTACGGCATGTCGCGGCGCAGGTCCCAGGCGTAGCCGGTGGAACGGAGTATCGGCCCCGTCGCGCCCAGCGCGAGGGCCTCCTCGGCGGTGATGACCCCGACGCCCTGGAGCCGGTCGCGCCAGATGGGCTGGCCCGTCATGAGGGTGTCGAACTCCTCGAGGCGCTCCGGGAGGATGCCGAGCACGTCGTCGAGTCGCTCGGCGAACCCGTCGGGCAGGTCCGCGGCCACCCCGCCGGGCCGGATGTAGTTGTGGTTCATCCGGAGACCGGTGACCATCTCCAGCAGCCGCAGGAGCTCCTCACGCTCACGCCAGCCGTAGATCATCATCCCCACGGCGCCGAGGTCCATGCCGTTCGTGGCCATGAAGAGCATGTGGGAGCTGAGACGGTTCAGCTCGCACATCAGCATGCGGATCCACTGGGCCCGCTCGGGCACCTCCACGCCGAGCAGCGCCTCGGTGGCCATCGAGAACACCAGCTCGTTGAAGAGCGGCGCCGCGTAGTCCATGCGGGTGACGTTGGTGGGTCCCTGCAGGTAGGTGAGCTGCTCGCCGGTCTTCTCCATGCCGGTGTGCAGGTAACCGATGACCGGCTTTGACCGCGTGACCTGCTCGCCGTCGAGCTCGAGCACCAGACGCAGCACCCCGTGGGTGGACGGGTGCTGCGGACCCATGTTCATGATCATCCGCTCGCCCACCCCTTCCTCCGTGGGGGGCTGGTAGCCGGAGCGGGCCTCGGCCTCGGACTCGCCCAGGCGCAGCACGGCGCCGTCGTCGTGCAGGCGGGTGACCGCGTCCTCGAGGACGTGGAGCTCCACCTCGGAGGGGCCGACCACGGGCGCGGCCTGGGCGGGAGCCGGCGCGGGTGTGGGATCGAGGGTCGTCATGGTGTGCTCCGCCTCCCGCTCACCGCGCCGAGTGGGCGGCCTTGAACTGGACGGGGATCCGTCCGGCCGGGTCGTCCTTGCGCAGGGGGTGACCGTCCCAGTCCTCGGGCAGCAGGATGCGCGTGGGGTCGGGGTGGCCGTCGAAGCGGATCCCGAACATGTCCCAGGTCTCCCGCTCGTGGTTCTCGATGCCCGGGTGCACCGGCACCAGGGACTCCACCACCGGATCGTCCTCGGGCACCTGGACCCGGAGTCGGATGCGGCTGCGTTCCCGGTGGTTCAGGAGGTTCACCACCACTTCGAACCGCTCGGGGCCCACCCCGGGCGGGAGCGACCGCGCGGCGTCGTTGCCGAGGTGGTCCACGCCGCACAGGTCCACACACACCCAGTAGCCCGCCGCGCGCAGCTCACGGACGAGCGCGCCGTAGACGGCCCGGTCCGGGTGCAGCACCACCTGGCCGCAGGACCGCGTGACGGGCACGCCGAACAGCAGCTCCGCCGGGACCGCGTCGTCCGCGACCGTGGCGACCTCGCCGTCGGTGGGGGCCTCGGCCTCCGACATCAGCTGCCCTCTGCGCTGAACGTGCCGCGGGGCACCCCCGCAGCGGCCGTGTCCGGGGTTGCCGACGGGGTACGGACCGGCACCTCGAGCTGCCCGTCACGCTGCTCCACGGTCACCTCTGCACCGGCGCCCGTGGCCTCGCGGCGGCGGAGGATCTCGCCGGTCTCGATCAGGCCGTGGAGCGTGATGATGGCGTGCATCAACGTCTCGGGCCCGGGCGGGCAACCCGGCGCGTACACGTCGACGGGCACGACCTGGTCGACACCCTGCACGATCGCGTAGTTGTTGAACATGCCGCCCGAGGAGGCGCAGACGCCCATGGAGATGACCCACTTGGGTTCCATCATCTGGTCGTGGATCTGGCGCAGGACGGGGGCCATCTTCTGCGACACCCGGCCGGCCACGATCATGAGATCGGCCTGGCGCGGCGAGGCCCGGAAGACCTCCATGCCGTAGCGGGCGAGGTCGTAGTGGGCGCCGCCGGCGGCCATCATCTCGATCGCGCAGCAGGCCAGGCCGAACGTGGCGGGCCAGCAGCTGCGCCTCCGGCTCCAGCGCACCAGGTCCTCCAGGCGGCCGGTGAGGAAGTTGTGCTGCAGCCCGGCGAAGCCGTCCTCCTGCACGTCACGGACCAGACCCATCAGGCCGCCTCCTCCGCGGGCACCTCGCGGCCCTCCGTGCCGACACGGCGGACGGTGGAACGGGTGGTCCGGACCGGCATGGACTCGAGGCGGGAACGGCGGAGCCGCTTCGCCGGACCCCAGTCGAGGGCCCCGTTCGAGATCAGGTAGAGGAACGACTCGAACACCGCTGCGCTGAAGATCGCGATGGCTGCGAGGCCGAAGCCGCCGAGCTCCGCGTACACCAGCGTGAACGGGTAGAAGAAGATGATCTCGATGTCGAAGACGATGAAGATCATCGCGATCAGGAAGAACCGCACCGGGAACCGCTCGGGCGGCTCGGCCTGGTCGACGATCCCGCACTCGTAGGGCGACACCTTCGCAGGGGTCGGCTTCGGAGGATTCAGCAGGCGGGACGCCACGAAGCTGATCGCCGCGAACAGCGCGGCCAGCACCAGAAGGGCGAAGATCGGCAGGTACTGGCCCACGGCTCAGCCCACCTTCGCCGGAGCGCGCGATTTGTTGTCGGCCCACTCCGCCCGGCGGCGCATGGCCTCCTTGTCGCGGTGGTGGAGCATCCACACGAGCACGGCGAAGATGATCGTGGAGAAGACGGTGAACAGCGCCGGGATCAGACGGCGGGTGCCGAGGTCCCGCAGGAGGACGACCGTCACCGTGTCGGCCTTCGGGTCCACCTGCGCCGGAGGTGGAGCCTCGCCGGGCGCCACCACCTGCGTGATGTTCTTCTGCACGGTCACCGCGGCGTAGAGCGCGGGGTTCTTCGGCTCGAAGATGGTCTTCACCCGGCGGAAGGCCTTGTCGAAGATGTTGCGCTCGCCCGGGATGGTCTCCGGCTCGGAGTCGATCTTCCCGCCGTAGAAGAACACGTCCTTCACGGTGTACTGGCCGCTCGCCGTGCCTTCGCCGAACACCTTGTCGGCGATGATCGCCGTGTCGGCGTTCGCGGCCGCGTCGCCACGACGGGCGTCGGACTCCGGCAGGATCCGCCAGCCGCCGAGTTGTTCGTCGAGCTGTTTCTTGAGCGTCGGCGCCGCCGTCACCGCCTGGGTGAGCGTCTCGGCGCGGAAGCCCTCGCCCTCGGTCGCGGCGATCGCCTCCGCCTTGGCCGGGTTCTTCGCCAGGTAGTCGGCGAGGAACGTCTCCGGGTCGGGCAGGTCGTCGGTCGGCGGCAGCGACCGCAGCGACTCGGTCACCACCTCGTCGGACCGGCTGTAGTTGACCTCCTTGACGATCCAGGACGGATCGCGACCGCGGAGGCCGATGCCGTACACCCACCAGACGGCCCCCATCGAGGCCATCCAACCAAACAGGGCCGCCATGGCGATCAGGAAGCCCTGCCGCACCCCCACGTTGGTGGCGAGCAGCAAGTAGGTCGAGCCGACCAGCACCACGACACCGACGAGCACCACGAGGATGCCCCGGATGTTGGGGTCGAACTGGATGGCGGCGAGGAAGTGGATCATCAGGAGCTCCGGCGGCGCGGACGGGACGGGCGGGTCACTTGTTCTCTGCGGGCTTGACCACGCCGGCGAACGTCGGCGACTCGGAGGTGCCCGCAACCGGTGACTTCACGGTGGAGTCGTTCGACAGGTTGCGCTCGTAGGTGATGATGGCCCAGACCTCGGCGGCGGTGAGCTGACCGGACGGGCCCTTGTCGGGCACGCCCTTGTCGGCCTTGCCGGTGTTGCGGTTCACGCCGAAGCCCGGCATCTGCGGGTTGCCCTGCTTCCGGGAGAAGTAGAGCTTGCCCGAGTTCATGCCCTCCCAGACCAGCTTGAAGTGCTGCTGCTCGGTGGCCTCGCGCTCGACACCCACGAGCGAGGGCCCGAACGAGCCGTACTGGAGGCGTTCGAACGGCTGCCAGGCCTTGCCGTAGTTGGCGCCGGCCACGTGGCAGCGGCCGCAGGAGTACGACCCGGCGGCGAGCGCCTGGTTGTTGAACAGGATCTCGCCGAGCTTGATCTCGTCCCCGCGCGACAGGCGGTTGGCGTTGACCGGCTCGACGTCGCCGCCCTCCGTGGTGACATCCGCGTTCGACCGGTTGACCTCGGCCACGCGCTCGGCGAGCGCGGGGTCGATGCCGGCGACGAACTTCTCGACGGTCCCCCGCATGTCCTTCTGGGAGACCTGGACCGACCACAGGTAGTCGATCACGTTGTTGATCTGCTGGGTGGTGAGCGGGCCACCGCCGTCGGCGCCCCAGGCCGCCATCGGCGAGCCCGGACGGCCGTAGTTGAGGATGTAGCGGACCTGGTCCTCGTCGTAGCGGTACAGCACGTTGTTGAGTGCCGGGGCGATCCAGTTGACCTGTGCGACGAACTGACCGTTCTGGTCGTTGATGATGAAGTTGGCCACGCCGCCGACCCCGGCGCCGCCGTGGCAGTTCACGCACTGGGCCTGGTTCTCGTAGATGTCGAGGCCCCGCTCCACGAAGGTCTCGTCGAAGACCTCGACCGCGCCCTCCTGTCGGCCGGGCTCGGCGAGCCAGTAGAGGGGCAGGACGACGGCGATGACGGCCAGCAGGCCGAGCGCCGAGAAGAGCGCCGCGTTGAGCTTCTTGCCCTCGAGTTCCTCGTCGGAGAGGTAGGGCTTGCGGTTCGCCGCCAGCTCGATCTCCGAGCCGATCTCCTTGCGACCGGCCCTGAGATTGGCGAAGAACCACAGGACGAACCCGATCAGCACGATGGCGAGGATCACGAACCCGACGGCTCGTTGTGCGGTTGCTGCGAAGATCATCTGGTCCCTGGTGTGTTCCGGCGGGCCGTGCGGCCCGCCTGTTCCCTCGTGTCAGGCCCCGGCCGTCAGCCGGAGTGGCCGCCGGTCGCGGCGCCGATGCAGTGGGGTCCTTCGGCCTCCTGGCCGGTGGTGTTGGTGCCGATCGGCGGGCCCTGGATGACCGCACCGGTGTTGACGACCAGGATGCCGCCCTGCACCTCGGTCGCGAAGCGGTCCATGCCACGGGGGGCCGGGCCGCCCTTCTTCTCGCCCGCCTGGTTGTACTGCGAGCCGTGGCACGGGCACTCGAACCACTGGGAGCTCTTGCAGTCGGGGACGCGGCAGCCGAGGTGCGGGCACTTCTGGTAGAGCACCGTGACGCCCGCCTCCATCGAGTTGAGCTCCGGCGGCGAGTAGACCTGCTTGGCCTTGGGCAGCGCCGAGGCCGGGTACTCGGTGAGCCACATGCGGCCCTCCGGCTTGTAGAGGAAGCCGTTGCCCTTCTCGATGTCGGACTTGATGTCACCGATGGTGCCGACCCGGATCTTGGAGCCGAAGCCGCCGGAGCTGGACGGCCACAGGAAGCCGACGATCGCCACACCGAAGCTGGCGAGCCCGAGGCCGAACACCGCGATGACGCCGCGGTTCAGGAACTGGCGGCGGGTCACCCCGAAGGCCTCGGGGTCCGGCGGCACGAACACCGCCGGCGGGGCCGGGCTGTCGGTGGTGGCCACCGCGCCGCCGCCGGCGCGCTCCAGCGCGACCGACCGCTCCAGCTCCTTGCCCGACGGGGCGGTGGCCGCCGCGGCGGGCGCGTCCTTGCGGGCCTTGCGGTCCCGGGACACGGTCTCGCGTGCCAGGGAGCCCACGGCCGCGTCCGCGTCGCGGCGGCGGGCCGCGCCGAGGAGGGCGATGGCCGCCAGCACGACCAGGGCGAGAATGGCGAGGACGATGAAACCGCTCATGGGTGCGTCACCTCACAGCTCGAAGAAGAGTCCGTCGATCCACGGCAGGGTGAAGTTGAACCCGGGGCCGCGGAAGAAGGAGCCGATGATCACGAGGACCGCCCAGAACATGAGGAACAGCGTCATCAGGGAGATCGCGAACTTGCGGTCCTCCGGCTTGTTCGACGGGTTCTTGTCCATGTAGGGGGCGAGGATGAGGAGGAAGATGCCCATGCCCGGGATGGTCACGCCGGCGACCATCGGGTGGAACATGGTGAGGAGCTCCTGGAGGCCGAGGAAGTACCACGGCGCCTTGGAGGGGTTCGGCGTCTTGTTGAAGTTCGCGAGCTCCAGCAGCGGCGCGTTCACGAACCACGAGAAGAGCAGCAGGAACACCGTGCACACCAGCGCGGCCACGAACTCGATCACGAGCAGGTGCGGCCAGACGTGCACCTTGTCCTGCGGCTTGGCCTTGACGTCCTGGATGGAGCCCGCCTTCACCACCGTGAGCAGACGCTGGGTGTGACCACCCGGGCCGGCCGCGGTGGGCACACCGCCCGCGGCGGCCACGCCGGTACCGGCCGCGACGGGGGCCACGGCGGTGGCGGTGGCGGTCCCGCCGCCACCCGACGGTGCGTCGGCCGCGGCATCGCCGCCGGCCTTGCGGGCCTTGGCGGCCTTCGACCGCTCGAGCAGGTGCGCGGGGATGCGGCTGTCACCCGCGGCCTCGGCCGCGGGGGCGTCGGCCGCGGGAGCGGCGTCATCGGCCGGCTTGGCGGCGGCCTTCTCCTTCGCGGCCTGGGCCCGCTTGAGGAGGTGTTCGGGTACTTCGGTCATGCTTCGCTCACTCGTCGTCGCAGATCACAGGGGACCGGAAATGCCGCCGTCCTTCCGGACCCTCCAGAAGTGGATGGCCATGAAGATGACGGTGATGAAGGGGAAGAAGAGGACGTGGAGCACGTACCATCTCAACAGGGTGTTGGAGCCGATCTCGGCCCCGCCCAGCAGCACGAACCGCACCTGTGAACCGAACACCGGGGTGTACCCCATCATGTTCGTTCCCACCGTCACGGCCCAGAGCGCCAACTGGTCCCACGGCAGCAGGTAGCCGGTGAAGGACAGCAGAAGGGTGAGCGTGAGGAGCACCACGCCGATCACCCAGTTGAACTCCCGGGGCGCCTTGTAGGCGCCGTGGTAGAAGACGCGGGCCATGTGCAGGAACACCGACAGCACCATCAGGTGAGCGGCCCATCTGTGCATGTTCCGGACGAGCAGACCGAACGTCACCGAGGTCTGCAGGGCGTAGATGTCGTCCCAGGCCTGGGCGGCGGTGGGGCGGTAGAAGAACATCAGGAAGATGCCCGTGACGGTGAGCATGATGAACAGGAAGAAGCTCAGCCCGCCCAGGCACAGCGTGTAGCTGACCTTCACGGCGTGCCGCTTCACCTTCACCGGGTGGAGGTGGTACAGCACGCTGTTCATGATCACGTACGACCGGTTACGGGGGCTGTCCGAGTAGCCCTTCCGGAAGATCGAACCCGGCCGGAAGATCGAGTTCCACGCCTGCGAGCCCTGCACCGAGTCGGTGAGGTCGGCGAGCTTCTCGGAGATCTTGGACTTGCCCGATCCCTGCATGGTCTTGGCCACGAAGTACTCCCTAGTCGTCTCTGGCCGCGTGCGTCGAATTCTCAGCCCAGCCGCATGCCGTACCCATAGCCATGGGTCGACGTGCGCTGGTGCGGATCACCGGCAGCGGCGGGGTCACCCACCTTGCCGAGGATGATGACCCCCGTCGGGCACCGGTCCACGCAGAGCGCGCACCGTGTGCAGACGTCGTCGTCGATGAGGAACACGACGTTGTCCGACGGGTCGATGCCCGGGCGGTCCACCCCGACGGCCTCGTCGATCGAGGTGGTCGAGACCATGTGGATGCACTTCCACGGGCAGATGTCGACGCAGCCCTCGCACATGATGCACTCGGACTGGTCGATGTGGATGAACTGCTTCGGCTTGACGGCCTTCGCCAGGTAGTCGGCGTCGACCTCCTGCAGGACGTAGTCGTCGCGGAACTCCGGCATCGGCGGGTTGGCGTCGGTTGCTCCCATGCGCTGCCTCTCTCGCTCGACGATTCCCTCAGGCCCGCTTCATCAGCGGACGGCCGTACGTGGACACGGGCTCCACGGCGGCGGCGGCCTCGGCGCGCTTGCCCCGGTTCTGCCACCAGCTCCACATCCACATCTGACCGCCGAGGAACACGACGTAGATGACGGTGGCGATGATGTCGCGGAAGATCTGCGCCGAGATGACGATCGGGAAGGTCTCGAAGAACGAGCCGCCCGGACCGATCCAGATGGCGTCGGGACGCCAGTTGAGCTCGGAGTCGGCCCAGGTGAGCCAGTGGTGCGGGACCACCCCGTAGACCCAGAACATGACGAAGAAGATGTAGGTGGCGGCGAGGATGGCCTCGCCCCAGGTGAACGGCGTGCCCACGGGCCGGCGCTTGGCGTACGGGAAGATCGGCGCGACCAGCACCACCGTCACCAGCAGCGACATCAGGAACGCAACCACGGACTTCCTCCGCTCGTGAAACTGCTCACAAGTGTAGGCCCGGGTCCACCCACGGGGTGGGCACGGGACTGACGTGCCGTGGTCTACCACGGCCCGACTCACCACGACACATCCGGGTGCCGCAGGGCGCGACCCGTGCGGGGGAGCTTGGTCACCCGTGTGCGCCGCGACCTAGAGTGCGTGTCGGGCACCCGGCGGGGTGTCCGACTGGAACGAACGCCGCGGAGGCTGCGTTGACCGAAGTACCCGAGCACCTGCTGGCCCGCTCCAAGGCGCGGCGCTCCGCCATGTCCGGCGACGGCGGTGGCGACGACGCCGCCCCGGCGGCCGCACCGGCGACCACCGAGTCCGCAGCGGCGTCCACCCCGGCACCCGCGGCCGCGGCCACGCCGGCCGAGGTCGTTCCGGCCGGACCCGTCGAGCCGGAGCCGGTCGCCCCCTACGTGGAGGCCGCGCTCACCCGGAAGAAGATCCCGTTCTGGGCCGTGCCCGTGCTGTTCTTCCTCCCGCTGTGGGCGATCGTGTACGCGCTCACGCTCGACCCGCCCACGCCGAAGAACAGCCCGCTCACGCTCGGCGCCGAGGTCTACGCGGGCAAGGGCTGCGCCGGCTGCCACGGTGCGGCCGGCGGTGGCTCCGGGAACATCCCTGCGCTGAACGGCGACCAGAACGTGGTGAAGGTCTGGCCCACCCCGGCCCAGCAGGTGGCGTGGGTGGCGCTCGGCTCCGCCGGATGGCTGCAGGCCGGCAACACCACGATGGAGAACGGCAAGCCGGTCAACGGCGGCATGCCCGCCTGGGCCGCCTCGCTGAAGCCCGATGAGCTCATGGCGGTGGTCCTCCACGAGCGTGTCGACTACGGCCAGGAGCCCTTCGACGCGGCGACGTGGGAGAAGGACTTCAAGGCGACCATGGAGAAGTACCTCCCCGACCAGGCCGCGGCCTACGAGGCGGTGCTCGAGGAGTGGAAGGCCCAGCCGCCGGCCTGACATGGCCCCTCCTGACACGACCCCCCGCCTGACATGACGGGGCGTCGACTGCTCGTCGCCATCGGACTGGTCGTGCTCGCGGCGGTCGGCGTGTTCCTCGTCGTCACGGGCGGCGACGACCCGACACCGGCTGGAACGGCCTCCTCCCCCTCCACCCCGGGGACCGGGCGGCCGACCAGCACCCTCCCGCTGAAGGACACGTCGCTGGCCGCGGTCGAGCAGTTCAGCGGCCTGGCCGTCCCGGCCTCGGCCACCGACCTGCTGACCGCCAGGCTCGAGAACGACCGGCAACTCGACCTCACCTTCGTGATGCCGGCCGACGCCGAGGAGGAGTTCCTCACCGGTTCCGGACTCCCGCCCCTCACCGCCGACAACCGGGTGGTCATCCACTCGTCGCCGCTGTGGAAGCTGAACCCCGGCGTCCCGCTCCGCGGGGTGGCAGACGTGCGCGACGGGGTCAACCGGGCGGTGGAGCTCGTGCCCGAGCCCGACGGCCGCATCAGGGCACGGATCACGTTGCAGGCCGTCTGACCGACGGCCGCGATCAGCCGCCGGCCGTGGTCACCGCCGCGTGGCGTGCGGCGCGGTGCGCCCGCCACCGCTGGAGCAGGCCCGGCGACTCGTCGGCCGAGTCATCGGGATCCCGGCCCTGGGCGTGGAGCACCACCGCCTTGACCACCCCCGCACCCGGCACGGCCACGAGGGCGCCCACGATGCCGGCCACCGCGAGGCCCGCGATGGCGGCCACCATCGTGGCGGGTGCCGACAACCGCACCGCACGACCGACGATGGTCGGCTGCAGCAGGTGGTTCGTCGCGACGAGCAGGACCGCGAACGCCGCGGTCATCACGAGGGCCGGGACCAGGCCGGCGGCGAGTGACACCGCGAGCACCAGCACGAAGCCGAGCAGGCCGCCGATCTGGGGGATGAGCGACGTGAGCGCGGCCCACACGCCCAGCACCGGGCTCAGCGGCACGCCGGCGACGAGGGCCCAGCCAGCGACCCACACGCCGTTGATCGCCGCGATGAGGAGGCTGCCGGCGAAGTAGCGGGCCAGGACCCGGTAGACGATGCGTCCGAGGGCGTCGGCCCCCGTCCGGCGCGACGCCGGCAGGGCGGAACGGACGAGCCGGACGAGGCCCGGGCCCTCGAACAGGACCCCGGCGGTGACCAGCAGGTGGATGACCACCACACCGAGGCCCACGCCAACCCCGCGGGCCAGGCTGGACAGGTCCGCACCCTCTGTCGCGAGCTTCTGCGGCAGCGACGACAGGAACTCCGACACCTTCGAGGCCACATCCGCGCGGGCCAGTGACGGCCCGACGAACGGCAGGTCCTCCATCGAGCGCGCCGTGCGCGGGAGGTCCACGCCGAGGCGGCGCGACTGCTCGGCGAGCTGGGGACCGGCGAGCAGACCGAACCCCACCACCAGCAGCGTGAGGCCGGTGAGGGTCAGCACCGTGGCCCAGCCGCGCGAGATCCCGCGACGCTGCAGGGCCGTGACGACGGGGTCGAGCGCGAGCGCGACGAACACGGCGACGAGCAGGACCGTGAGCGTGTCCGACGCCGTGCGCAGCCCGGCGACGACCGCGGCCAGGGCGGCGAGCAACGCGAGCGTCCACGCGACCGTCCGCCAGTCGAGGTCGACGGTCATCACCGCGGGCGGACGGGGGCCCCGGTCGGGGTCGCCGGCGGCGGGGGCGTCCACGTCCGCGGTCACCGGGCCACCTTAGGATCCCCGCATCGACGACCCGAGGAACCCCGTCCTGCGAGTGAGTCCGGCCTCGCTGGCCCGGGCCGTCCTCGTCGTGGGCGCCGGCCTCGCGATCGCGGCGATCCTCGTGCTGGCACGCCACCCCCTCATGTGGTTCCTCGAGGCCGCGGTGCTCGCCGCCCTCGCGGCCCCCGCGGTGGAACGCCTCCGCCGCCACGTCCCGGCATGGGTGGCCGTGCTGGGGATCACCGCCGCGACCGTCGCGGTCGTCGCGGCACTGGCCGCCGCGGGCTTCACCGAGCTCCGGGCCGAGGCCGAGCGCTTCCAGGACACCGTCCCCGCCGCGGCCGCACGCCTGCAGGCGCGCGCCCCGATGGGCGGCTACCTCACCGACATCGACTTCAGCGGCCAGGCCCGCGAGCTGGGACGGACGCTCATGCAGCGCTTCGACCTGAGCGGCACCGACCTTCCGGGTGCGGCCACGGCGGTGGGCGGGCGCCTCTCGGCAGCGTTCATCGTCTGGGTCCTCGCGGTCATGCTGCTGTTCGCCGGGCGACCGATGCTCGACGCCACGATCGACGCCGCGGGCCCGCAGCGGGCCCCGGCGCTGCGGTCGACCCTCGCCGGGGCCTACCGCCGCGCCCTCGGGTACCTCGCGTTGACCACGCTGCGGGCGCTGGCCCTCGCGCTGGTGGTGTGGCTCGCGGCCTCGTTGCTCGGCGTCGACATGCCGATCGTGCTGGCCGTGGTGGCCTTCGTGCTCGGCTACCTGCCCCACGCCGGGGTGGCACTCGCCGGGGTGCCCCTGGCGCTGCTCGCGGTGCTGCAGTCCCCCGGCCGGGCCCTGGCCGTCCTGGGTGGGGCGGTGGCGCTGCAGGTGGTGGACGCGCTGGTGCTCCAGCCGCGGATCCGGGCCCGCACGTTCCGGATGGGAATGCTGCCCACCCTGGTGGTGGCGGCGATCGGCATCAGCCTCTACGGCGCGGCCGGCCTGTTCATCGCCGTGCCGCTCGGTTGCCTGGGCATGGCCTGGCTCCAGGAGTGGGCCGACCGCGACGTTCCCGACGCGGCGCCCGGGGACACCGACGACGGTTCACCGCCGGCAGATCCCGCGCTCAGCGAGGCCGTCGCGTCCTGAGGAGCCGGGCCGCCACGTCGTCGAGCACCGACGTGGGTTCGCCCCCGGAGGCCAGCGCGTCGAGCAGACCCTCGAGGTCGGCGTCCACGTCGGCCAGGTAGCCCTTGCGGGCCGCCATCACGCCCACGCCGCCAGCCACCGCGACCGGAAGTCCGAGCCATGCCCACGGCGCCCAGGACACCGCCGAGACCCCTGCGGTGACCACGCCCGTCGCCGCCACGGTCACGCCGCCCGCCGCTGCGACGGCACGGCTCGTGCGGGTGTCCACGACGAGCGCCACCAGCGTGCGGTCCCCACCCGCGGGAACGACCATCGCCCGCACCCGACGGACCCGCTCGAGGCGCTCGTGGCCCCGCGCGGCGCGGGCCGCGCGCTGCGCGGACGCCAACGGGTCACCGCGGCGGGCGAAGTCGGACCAGCCGTCGGCCCGCCGTACGCGGCGGAAGGTGCGGGTCCGGCGCATCCACGCATCCAGCCGGTCGAGCACCTCGTCCGGATCACCGGACAGCACGCGCACCACCGCCACCCGGTCCGGACCCAGCAGTGCGTCGCCCGGCCGCTGGTGGTCCTCGAGGACGCCGGCCCGCTCCTCCGCGAGCGCGCGGCGCACGTCGTCGGGGTCCATCCCGAGCTCGTCGGCAGCCTCGAGCAGCGCGCGGACGGGCACGTCGTCCACCTCCGACGAGGGCGACTCCGACAGCTCGACCGCCCGCCGCAGCACCCGCTCGGCCACGTCACGCGGCACCGCGGTCGGCACCCCGGCCCCGCCGGGCCGGGCACCGGGGTCCGCGGTGCCCTGGTCGGTTCCCGTGGCGGCCGACCCCGGAGTTCCGGTGGCACGGCGGGCAGACGCGGCCGCTGCCGCTCCCTCGGATCCCGTCGCGGTGGCCCGTGCTCCCACGGGCCCAAGGTTAGGGAGGCGCCGGCCTCACGCGCCCGCGGCGGCGAGCTCGTGCGCCACCTCGTGGGCGGCCTCGACCGTGTGGCGCAGGTCGTCCTCGGAGTGCGCGAGCGACGGGAACATCACCTCGTACGGGCCCGGGGCCAGCGCGACGCCGCGCTCGAGCATCCCGTGGAAGAAGGCCGGGTAGCGCCCGAGCGCCACCGACTCCCGGGCCGAGTCGAAGTCCACGGGTGCGGCCGCGCCGAAGAAGAGGCCCACGAGCGGACCCACGCGCGGCACCACCGCGGGTACGCCGGCCTCGTCGAAGGCCATGCGCAGACCGGCGGCGAGCGCCCTCGCGGTGACCTCGAGCCGCCCGTACGCGTCGTGGTCGAGCTGGGAGAGCACCGCCAGACCGGCGGCGGTGGCGAGCGGGTTCCCCGACAGGGTGCCGGCCTGGTACACCGGCCCGAGCGGGGCGAGGTGTGCCATCACCTCGGCCGAGCCGCCGAAGGCCCCCACGGGCAGGCCGCCGCCGATCACCTTGCCGAAGCACCACACGTCGGGCGTGACCCCGGACCACTCCGTGGCGCCCCCCACGCCGAGGCGGAACCCGGTGATGACCTCGTCGAAGAGCAGCAGCGCGCCCACGCGGTCGCACTCGGCGCGCAGGCCGGCGAGGAAGCCCTCGGCCGGGGGGACCAGCCCCATGTTGGCGGCCACCGGCTCCACGCAGACCACGGCGACGGTCTCGTCGAGGCTGGGGACGACGTTGTAGGGGGCCACGACGGTGTCGGCCACGGCGCCCGCGGTGACGCCGGCCGAGTCGGGCGCGGCGTCGGTGCCGAGGACGCCCTCGGCCACTCCGGAACCGGCGGCGGCGAGCAGGGCGTCGGAGTGGCCGTGGTAGTTCCCGACGAACTTCACGATGCGGTCGCGGCCGGTGGCGCCGCGGGCCAGCCGGATCGCCGACATCGCGGCCTCCGTGCCGGAGCTGGTGAGGCGCACCTGTTCGATCCCGGGCACCCGGGAGCGGATCTCCTCGGCCAGGCGGACCTCGCCCTCCGTGGGTGCTCCATAGGTGGTCCCACGCGTGGCCGCCTCCTGCACGGCGGCCACCACGACCGGGTCCGCGTGCCCGAGGATCGACGCGCCGTAGCTCTGCACGTAGTCGATGAACCGGGTGCCCTCCACGTCCCACACGTAGGCGCCCGCCCCGCGGGCCACGAAGTACGGCGTGCCCCCGACCGATCGGAAGGCCCGCACCGGCGAGTTCACCCCGCCGGGGATCACCTGCAGGCCGCGTTCGTACAGTTCCTGGTTCGTCGTCATCCCGGTCCCGGTCGGATCAGCCGCCGAGGCGCTCGGCGAGCGCCCGGGCGAAGTAGGTCAGCACCATGTCGGCCCCCGCGCGCTTCACGGCGGTGATCTGCTCGAGGGCCACGGCGTCGCCGTCGATCCAACCCCGCTCCGCGGCGGCGTGCACCATCGCGTACTCCCCCGACACGTGGTACGCCGCGAGCGGCACGTCGAGCTCCACCCGGGCCCGGGCCAGCACGTCGAGGTAGGTGAGGGCGGGCTTGACCATCACCATGTCGGCGCCCTCCTCCACGTCGGTGCGCAACTCCATCAGGCTCTCCCGCACGTTGGCCCAGTCCTGCTGGTAGCCCTTGCGGTCGCCGCCGCCGGCGATCTCCACGTCGACCGCGTCGCGGAACGGTCCGTAGAGGGCGGACGCGTACTTGGCCGAGTAGGCGAGGATCGCCACGTCCTCGAAGCCGTCCTCGTCGAGCGCCTCCCGGATCGCGAACACCTGGCCGTCCATCATCCCGGACGGCGCACACACGTCCGCACCGGCCTCGGCCTGGGCGAGGGCCACCTCCGCGTAGCGCTCGAGCGTGGCGTCGTTGTCGACCGCTCCCGACGGCGTGAGCAGGCCGCAGTGGCCGTGGTCGGTGTACTCGTCGAGGCAGAGGTCGGCCATGAGCACGATGCGGTCACCGAGCTCGTCGCGGAGCTCGCGCAGCGCCACCTGCACGATCCCGTCCGGATCGGACGCGCCGGACCCCTCGGCGTCCTTGCGCTCGGGCACCCCGAAGAGGACGAGGGCCGGCACGCCCAGGTCGGCCAGCTGTTCGGCCTCCTGCCGCAGCGACGCCACGGTGTGCTGCACCACGCCGGGCAACGACGGCACGGGGGCCGGGGCGTCGATGCCCTCACGGACGAACAGCGGTGCCACCAGGTCGTCCACACCGAGCCGGGTCTCGGCGACGAGGCGGCGCAACGCCGCGGTCCGGCGCAGTCGCCGTGGGCGGCGCTGGGGGAAGGTCACGGCGCGATCCTACGGCCGGTGGTGGCGAGGGCCCCCAGCCGGCCGGGGTCGAGCGCGGCGCAGCTGTCGACCACCAGGTGGGCGTGGGCGAAGTCCATCCCCACCGTGAGCGAGCTCGGCACGGCCACCACCGCCATCCCCGCCGCCCGTGCGGCGCGCACGCCGTTCACCGAGTCCTCGACGGCGACCGCACGGGCCGGATCCACCCCGAGACGCTCGCAGGCGAGCAGGTAGAGCGCCGGGTCGGGCTTCGTGCGCAGCACCTCGTCGCCGGTGCACACCGCGGCGAACCGGTCGGTGAGCCCCCGTTCACCCAGGTGGCCGAGCACCCAGTCCGCCGGCGAGCTCGACGCCACCGCCAGGGGCACCGACACGGCACCGAGGGCGTCGATGAGCTCCACCACGCCCGGCAGCGGGTCGAGGGCGGAACCGCAGCTGCGGGCCGCCCGGAGTTTGGCCGGCACCACGGTGGCCCGGTCGACCGGCCGCCCGAGCTGCTCCTCCAGGATGTCGGCCCAGTGCGGGTGGTCGGTGGAGCCGATGAAGGTCCGCCACAGGTCGAGGGACAGCTCCTCGCCGTGGGCGCGGAACGCCTCGACGACCGCCAGGTACTCGCACCACTCCGTGTCGAGCACGAGCCCGTCGAAGTCGAACACCACCGCCGCCGGGAGACCCGGTGCGGATGCCGCCGTGGGCCCCGTCACGCTTCGACCGCCGGCGGGAGGTGCGCCACCAGTGCCTCGACCAGCCCGTCGATCGTGTGGACCGCGGCCTCGACCGTCACCTGCAGGCCCAGCTCCCGGGCGGTGGCCGAGGTGACCGGCCCGATGCACGCCACGACCGCCGGCACGGCGTCGGGCCCGACCGCGGCAACGAGGTGCTCCACGGTGGACGACGACGTGAACGTGACCACGTCCGCGGCGGCGAGCCGGGCGCGCGCGGCATCGTCGAGCGGGGCGGGCACGGTGCGGTAGGCCTCCACCACGTCGACCTCCCAGCCGTGACCACGCAGGCCGTCGGGCAGCACGTCGCGGGCGACCGCGGCCCGGGCGAGCAGGATCCGGCCCCCACCGTCGGGCGGGTCGGGGAACGCCTCGAGCAGTCCCTCGGCCACGAAGCGCTCCGGCACGAGGTCGGCGACGAGGTGGTGCGCCGCGAGCACCGCGGCGGTGCCCGGACCGATCGCGGCGAGGCGGACCCCCGCGAGGTCGCGACCGTCGCGCAGCGCCGCGCAGAACCTGGCCGCGCCGTTGGGCGAGGTGAGCACCACCCAGTCGTAGGCGGCCACCGCGGCCACGGCATCGGTGAGCGCCGCGCCGCCATCCGCCGGGTCCTCCACGCGGATGACGGGGACCTCCTCCACCGCGGCGCCCAGCTCGCGCAGTCGGGCGGACAATTCACCAGCCTGGGTCCGTGTCCGGGTGACCACCACCGTCCGGCCGAACAGCGGACGCCGCTCGAACCAGTCGAGACGTTGGCGCGCCACCTCGCCGATGACGATCGTGGCCGGGGCGCGCAACGGGTGCTCGTGCAGCGCGCCGAGCGTGGCGCGCACCGTCACCTGGTCCGGTCGCGTGCCCCACCGGATGGCCGCGGCCGGCGTGTCGGCCGGGAGGCCGCCCGCGAGCAGACGCCGGGTGATCTCGGGCAGGTGGGCCACCCCCATGAGGATCACCAGCGTGCCGCCGACCCGGGCCAGGGACTCCCAGTCGACATCGGTGTGGTCCTTCGACGGGTCCTCGTGGCCGGTGACCACGGTGAGGCTCGTGGACGAGTAGCGGAGTGTCACGGGGATCCCGGCCGAGGCGGGCACCGCCACGGCGGACGTGATGCCCGGCACCACCTCGTAGGCCACGCCCGCCGCCGCGAGGGCCGCCGCCTCCTCCGCCCCCCGGGCGAACACGTACGGGTCGCCCCCCTTGAGGCGCACCACGGTCCGGCCGGCGAGCCCGTGCTCCACCAGGAGCGCGTTGATCTCCTCCTGCGGCGTGGACGGCCCGCCACCGGGTTGCTTGCCCACGTCGACGAACAGCGAACCCGCGGGGGCGAGGTCGAGGAGTTCGCGCGCCGACAGGCGATCGTGCACGACCACCTCGGCCCGGCGGAGCAACTCGGCGCCCCGCACCGTCAGCAGGCCCGGGTCACCTGGGCCGGCACCCACGAGGTAGACGGTCATGGACCGACGGTACCGGCGGCGTCGCGCAGCGCGGCGGCCACCGCCCGGCCCACCGCGGGGCCGTCGGCGCCCTCCTCCGTGGCCCGCCGTGCGCCGCGTCCGGGGCCCTCCGCGTGGCCGAGCACGCCGGTCACGCGCACGGCGCCGGCCTCGAGGAGCACCGCGTGCGCCCCGGCCGGCAGGGTGCAGTCGCCGCCGAGCTCATCGAGGAAGGCCCGCTCGGCGTCCACGGTCCGCCGGCCGGCGGGGTCCTCGATCGCGGCCAGCAGCGACCGGAGCCGGTCGTCGTCGCTGCGACACTCCACCGCGAGGGCGCCCTGGGCGACCTGGGGCACCATCAGCGACACCGGCAGGACGTCGTCGAGCCGGTCCGCGAGCCCCAGGCGCTCCAGCGCGACCGCGGCCACGACGATCGCGTCGAACCCCGCGGCCTTCTCCAGCCGGGTCGCCATGTTCCCGCGCAGCTCGGCGAAGCGGAGGTCCGGCCGCAGCTGTGCGAGCTGGGCCCGGCGGCGCTGCGAACCGGTGGCCACCGTCGCGTCGGTGGGCAGGTCCCGCAGGCGGCAGCCCACGAGCGCGTCGCGCGGGTCGCCCCGCTCGGGCACGGCGGCGAGCTCCAGCCCCTCGGGCGTGCGCGCCGGCAGGTCCTTGGCGGAGTGCACCGCCGCGTCCGCCCGGCCGTCGGCGACGGCGGCCTGGACCTCGGTGGCGAACACGCCCTTGCCGCCGATCTCCGACAGGGCGACATCGGTGCGGCGGTCGCCCTCGGTGCTCAGCGGCACGACCTGCACCTCGAGCCCCGGGTGGGCGGCGGTCAGGAGGCCGGCGACGTGGTCGGCCTGCCAGCGGGCGAGGGCCGACGCCCGGGTCGCCAGGCGGACGACCGTCACGGGATCAGGACGGATCCGCGGGCGGTTCGATGTCGAACAGGTCGCGCAGCGACTCCACGAGCCGGTCGCCCCGGGAGGAGCCCGCGGCGTCCTTCAGGCGGACCGTGGGGTCGTGCAGCAGCTTGGCGACGAGGCCCCGGGTGAGCGACTCCACCGCGTCGAGCTGGTCGGGCCGCAGATCGGCGAGACGGCCGGCGTGGCGCTCGAGCTCCGCGAGACGGAGCTGCTCGACCCGGTCGCGCAGCGCGGTCACCACCGGGGCCACCTCGCGCGCGTTGGTCACGGCGGTGAAGCGCTCGAGCTCCTCCTCCACGATCCGCCGCACCCCGACCACCTCGCGCCGGCGCTCGGCGAGGCCGGCCTCGGTGCGGGCCGACACGGTGGCCATGTCGAGCAGGTCGACCCCGGCGAGCGCCGCCACCGACGGCGCCACGTCGCGGGGCACCGCGATGTCGACCACCACGAGCGGACGGTCGCGACCCTCGAGGACCGGCGCGACCGTGGCGTCGGTGACCACGTGGCCGGGCGCACCGGTGGCGGTGAAGAGCAGGTCGGCCCCGTGCAGCACGTCCGGCAGCTCGGAGAGGTCCGCGGCGCGGGCGGTCGGCACCCGCTCGGCGACCGACGCCACCAGGGTCGCGGCCGGCTCGGCGGAGCGGTTCACGACCGTGAGGGACGCAACGTCCGCCGAGGCGAGGAAGTCGGCCATGCCGCGGGCCATGGCGCCGGCGCCGACGAGCACCGCGTGGCGACCCGCCAGGTCGCCCGTGCGCTCCGCCGCGATCAGCACCGCGGCCTGCGACACCGACGTGACGTGCTGCGCGATCCGCGTCTCGGTGCGGGCCCGTTTGCCCACCTCGAGCGCATGGCGGAACAGAAGGTTGAGCCCACGGCGCGCCGTGCCCTCGGAGCGGGCCTGCTCCCAGGCCGAGCGCACCTGGCCCAGGATCTCGTGCTCACCGGGCACCGCGGAGTCGAGGCCGGCGGTCACCTCGAACAGGTGCCGGACGGCCTGCTCGTCGTAGTGCACGTAGAGGCTCTCGGCGAAGTGGTCCGGCGGCAGGAAGGTGAGGTCCGCGAAGAAGTCGCGCACTTCGCGGTAGGCGCCGTGGAAGCGCTCCGCCACCAGGTACACCTCCGTGCGGTTGCAGGTGGCGAGCACGACCACCTCGGAGGTGTCCTCGCCGTCGTCGAGGGCGTGGAGCAGCTTCGGCAGTTGCTCGCCGGTGACGGCCATCCGCTCGAGGAGGTCGAGCGGGGCGGTGCGGTGGTTGGCGCCTACGACGACGACAGACACGTCCGCAGGCGCTCCCGCGCCGCCGCCCGGTCGCCCGAGCGGATCAGGTCCAACAGCACGGCGTCCAGCATGCTGCGCCGGAGCGCCGATCGCCAGTCTCCGGCCGCCGGTGTGACGCCTGCCCCGCCACCGGGGCGGAGCTCCGCGGCCAGATCCACCAGGAGCGCGAGGCCGTCGGCGTCGAGCCCGGTGACCTCGTCGAGGCGCTCGTCGATGCGGTCCGCGAGCCAGCGGCCCACCACCGGGGCGCGCCCCGAGGTGGCGACGGTGACCGTCACGGGGCCCCGTTCGACCACCGAGGGGAACGTCACGTCGGTGCTCGGGGCGTGGTCCGCCCGGGCCACGAGCGTGCCGGGCGGCGCCGAATCGGCCACGGCGCCGTTCACCGCCGGGTCGTCGGTCGCGGCCACCACGAGGAACGCCTCCGCTGCGTCCGCGGGCACGAACGTCCGGCGTTCCCAGGTCAGGGTGCCCTCCAGCGCCATGGCCTCCACCTCCGGGCTCGCGACCGGGGCAACGACGGTCACCTCGGCACCGGCTCCGGCCAGGATCCGGGCCCGTCGGCCGCCCACCGGACCGGCGCCCACCACCACGCAGCGGCGGCCGGCCACGCGAAGACCCACCGGGAGCGCCGGGGCTCCGCCGGACTGCTCAGCCGGTGCGCCGGGGCTCACGGCGGCCCTCGTGGAAGGCCAGGATCTGCAGCTCCACGGCGAGATCGACGTCGCGGACCTGCACGTCGTCGGGCACGTCGAGCACGGTCGGGGCGAAGTTCAGGATGGACGTGACCCCCGCGGCCACCAGGCGGTCGGCCACCTCCTGCGCCGCCGACGGGGGCACCGCGATGATCCCGATCGCCACGCCGTGCTCCGCCACGAGGTGTTCGATCTCCTCGTCGTGACCCACGGTGAGGGCGCCGAGACGGGTGCCCACCTTGGAACGGTCCACGTCCACGACGGCCACCACCGCGAAGCCCCGCTCCGAGAAGCCGGCGAACTTCGCCAGCGCGGAGCCCAGGTTGCCGGCGCCCACGAGGATGCAGTTCCACTCGTGGGTGAGGCCCAGCTCCCGGCGGAGGTCGGCGAGCAGGTGGTCCACCTCGTAGCCCACGCCGCGCGTGCCGTAGGACCCGAAGTGCGACAGGTCCTTGCGCACCTTGGCGGCGTTCACGCCGGCGAGCTCGGCGAGCTGCTCGGAGGAGACGGTCGTGTTGCCACGGGCCTGCAGCTCCAGCAGGACCCGGTGGTACACGGGCAGGCGGGCGACCGCGGCGTCGGGGATGGCACGACGTCGAGAGGGGCCCGGCATCCTGCGAAGGTACCGCCCTTGTTCACGGATTCACAAAGTTCGGGGCGGCCGTGCCACCGGCCCCGGGCGGTCGGGCCACCGCCGTCCGGTCGCCCGGTGGCTGGCCGTCGGCGGGCCGGCACGACATGCTGACGCCATGACCGCAACGGCCGCGCTCGGCGCCCTCGCCACGCTCGTCTCCGTGGCGTTCTGCCTGTCGACGCTGGAGCGCTGGCGCGCCAACCGGAAGCCCCACGAGTGGGCGTGGACGGTGTCGATGGCCATGTTCGCGTCGGCCTCGGCGGCCTATTTCGTGGCGGCGGGCCTGGGCTGGGGGCCCTGGGACTTCCGCGCCTTCTACCTGTTCGGCGCCATCCTCAACGTGCCCTACCTGGCGCTCGGGACCGTCTACCTCCTCGGCGGGGTGGTCCTCGGCGACCGGGTCCGGTTCTGGCTGAACCTGACCGCCGCGTTCTGCGCCGGCGTGGTGCTGACCGCGCCGATCCTCGCCCCGCTCGACGTGGAGGGCATCCCGTCGGGGCGTGAGGTGTTCGGCGCCGGGCCGCGGATCATGGCGGCCGTCGGGTCGGGTGTCGGGGCACTCGTGCTCATCGGCGGCGCGCTCTGGTCGGCGGTGCGGCTCGTCCGGGTGCGCCGGGCGATGCGCGCGACCACCTCGCTCCCCTCGCGCGCCGCGAGCGGCGTCACGCCCGGCCGCCTCGTGGTCACGAACGTCCTCATCGCGCTGGGGTCGCTGGTGCTCGGGACCGGCGGCACCCTCTTCGGCTCCGGCGACGCCATGCAGGGCTTCGGCATCGCCCTCGCGGTGGGCGTCACCCTGCTCTTCGTCGGTTTCCTCGTGTCGAACCCCACCCGGCCGACGGCCGCACCGAGCCTCTCGCCCTACTGGCGTGAGGTGCACGACCTCGCCAGCGCGGCCTGACGCCGCCCGGCCCGTGGCGGGGTGCCACCGTGGCCGGCCGAGCGACGGGACCGGCTACTTGAGCACGCGGCGGAGCACCTTGCCGCCGAGGCCGCGGGGGATGTCGTCGACGAACCAGACCTTGTTCGGGCACTTGTACCGGGCCACGCGGTCCGCGCAGAAGGCGATGATGTCGTCCTCCTCCACCGACATCCCCTCCCGGACCTGCACGTAGGCCTTCACCGACTCGCCGGTGTGGGGGTGCGGCACGCCCACCACGGCACACGCCTCCACGGCCGGGTGCTCGAGGAGCACGTCCTCCACCTCGGCCGGGAACACGTTGAAGCCCGACACGATGATGAGATCCTTCGCCCGGTCCACCAGGAAGAGGTGGCCCTGGTCGGTGACCACGGCCATGTCGCCGGTCCGGAGCCAGCCGTCCCCGGTGAGCACCCGGGCGGTGGCCTCCGGGTCCTCCCAGTAGCCCGGGAACACGTTCGGCCCGCGAACCCACAGCTCGCCCGCGTCGCCGACGAGGACGTCGGTGCCGTCGGAGCCGACGAGGCGCAGCTCCACGCCGGGCACCGGCACGCCGACGGACCCGGGTGGCGAACCCGTGCCGGTGGACACGGTGACCACCGGGGAGGCCTCGGTGAGCCCGTAGCCCTCGTCGATGTGGAGGCCGAAGCGCGCCTCGACGGCCTGGAAGACCTCCACGGGCAGCTTCGCGGCGCCCGACACGGCGAGGCGCACCGTGGCGAAGGCCGAGGCCTCCACGCCGGGGAGCCCCGCGAACGCGGCCCACATGGTCGGCGGCCCCGACACCACGGTGATCGCGTGCTTCTCGATCGTCTCGAGCGCGCTGACGGGGTCGAAGCGCTCGATCAGCACGACGCGCGCACCCGCGGCCAGCGTGCCGGCGAGCACCACGTTCAGCCCGAAGATGTGGAAGAGGGGGAGCAGGCCGAAGCCCACGTCGTCGGATCGCTGGAGGTCGGCGTCGGCCGCGGCGACCTGCGCGATGTTCGCGATCAGGTTGCGGTGCGTGAGCATCGCCGGACGGGGTGCACCCGCGGTGCCGGACGTGAAGATGAGCACGGCCAGGTCGTCGGGCTCGCGGTCGACCAGCGGCGCCGGCGCCGCGGCGAGCAGGTCCTCGAGGTCCACGCCACCCTCGGGCACGAACCCCGCCCCGATGACGTGCCGGAGGCTGGGCACCGACGCCCGGTCCACGTCCTCGAACGCCGAACGGCCCGAGGGCGCCACCACCACCGCGGCCGTCCCGACGGCGCGCATCTCGTGCGCGAGCGCCGAGGCCGGGTTCGACGGGTTCATCGGCACGGCCACCAGGCCGGCGCCGAGGGCGGCGAGGTAGCTCACCACGAAGTACCAGTTGTTGCCGGCCACGATGCCGAGCCGGTCCCCCGGCTCGAGGCCGAGGCCCGCGAGGCCGCCCCGGAGCGCGGCCACCTGGGCCCGCAGCTCGCCGTAGGTGGTGGGCTGACCCCGGCTCACGAGCGCCACCGCGTCGTCGGGGTGCCCCTCGATGATCGTCGCCAGGTTCACCGGACGGGCAGAGTACCGGCTCGGCCGGTCACCGGGTGGCGGGCGTCACTTGCCGAGGGCCAGGGCGAGCTGCAGGCCGGCGGCACCGACGATGACCAGTAGCAGGATCACGACCGCGATGGTGGTGTTGCGCCTCATGACCGACCTCCGTCGTCGGGCCGGCGGCCGAGGCGGACCTCGACGGCCGGAGCGTCCTCGACCTCACCCTGGATCGGGGTGACCACCACCTCGTCCCCCGCCGCGAGGCCCAGCTCCTCGGCGGCCGACGAGCGATCGCCGACGAGGGCGAGGAGGCCGGAGCTGTCGGTGACCATGCCGACCGTGCCCGGCACGACCCCGGCGAACGCGTCGGCGCGGACGCCGGTCCAGCGACCGGCGGTCACCTTGAGCTCGAAGCGCGAGCCGAACGGGTCGAGCTCGTCGGGGTCGACGTTGAGCTGGGCGTTGCCGTACCGGTCGACCCAGAGCACCTCGGCCACGACCGAACCGTCCTCCTCACGGGCCACCGGCATGAGCCCCGGCACCATCCCCGCCGGGTCGATCTCGGTGCCGAGCTCCTCGAGCGCAATGCCCTGGCACAGGTACGCCGCGGCGGGGCCGAACACGTCCCGACCGTCGAAGAGGGCCCGGCCCTCGAGGTGGTACTCCGGGTTGTCGAGCACCACTGCCCGGGTGGCGCCGCCGACGAGGGCGACCGCCGGGGCGAGCAGCCCGTTGTCGGGGCCCACCAGCACCGCGGTGCCGCCGCCGACCTCCACCGCCACCGCCCGGCGCGCGGTGCCCACGCCGGGGTCGACCACGGCGAGCACCACCCCGGGGCACAGGTAGGGGGCCGAGCGGGCGAGGGCGAGGCCGCCGGCGCGGACGTCGAAGGGCGGGATGTCGTGGGTCACGTCGACCACGCCCACACCGGGCGCGAGCTGGCGGATGACCGAGTGGACGACGCCGACGAACTCGTCGGTGCGGCCGTAGTCGGAGAGGAACGAGACGGTGTCGTAGCGGGGCGGGCCCATGACGGAGTCCTACCCCCCGAGTTCCCGTGACCGCTCGGCGGCCGCGTCGACCGCGGCGGCGAACGCGCCCCGGAGGTCGAGGTCCTCGAGCACCCGCACCGCCGCGGCGGTGGTGCCGCCCGGCGAGGTGACCGCGGCGCGGAGGTCGGCCGGGTCCCCACCCCGGGCGAGCAGTCGCGCCGAACCCAGGACGGTCTGGCGGGCGAGGGCGTCCGCCGTGTCGGCCGGCAGGCCGGCGCGCACCCCGGCGTCGATGAGCGCCTCGGCCACCAGGAACAGGTAGGCGGGGCCGGAACCGGAGAGGGCGGTGACGGCGTCGAGCTGGTCCTCGGGCACCCGCACCACCGTGCCCACCGTGCCGAGGAGCCCCTCCGCCCAGTCCAGATCGGCCGGGCCCGCCCGGGTGCCCGCCGCGATCGCCGAGGCCCCCTCCCCCACCAGTGCGGGGGTGTTGGGCATCGCCCGGACCACCGGGACCGGACCGGCCGCGGCCTCGAGCGACGCAATGGTGATCCCCGCGGCGATCGAGAGCACGCGCTGCAGGCCCGCGTCGCGGGCCGCGGCGAGCGCCTGCGCCACCTGACCGGGCTTGGTGGCCACCACCACGTCCGCGGCGGACTCGGGCACGTCGGTGACGTGAAGGCCCGGGTGGAGCCGGACCAGCTCGGCCCGCCGCTCGTCGAGCACCTCGACCACGGACACATCGGCCACGGGCACGGCGCCGGCGGCGAGCAGCCCCCCGAGGAGGGCCTCCGCCATGCGGCCACCACCGAGGAACTGGAGGGCGAACACGGCGCGCACAGTACCCGCGCCCCGGGCCGGGGCCGCAGGGCGACCGGCCGCTTCCCCGACGACCGGTCGACCCTGCCGGGCGAACCGTACGGTCGGGCCGTGGGCGTGTCAGCGGGGAGCGGTCCCCGGCGGGCCCGGTTCCACGTCTGCGGAGGTCAGCTCGCCCCTGGGGCGACTGACGACCCCTATTCGCGGGAGGGGTCAGTCGTCGGAGGGGTGGAAGACGCTGGCGAAGCCGATGCGCATCGCCGGGCGGAAGAACTGCTCCACGTAGGCGTACGACGACCCCAGCAGGCGATCCAGGCACGGCTCGTCGATCCACCGCACCGGCACATGGCCCTGCAGGTAGATCGCCTCCTCCGCCCCGATGCAGAACGCCATGCCGAACGTGCGCTGGTTGCGCCGGAGCAGGTGCTCGTAGAACTCGGCGTAGTTCTCCATCGGCGCCGGCATCACGTAGGTCTCCACGTGCAGCGACCGCTGGCGCAGGTGGAACCACACGCTGAACACGCCCTTCTGCTCCCCCACCAGCCGCACGAACCAACGGCGCTCGCCGGTCTCGGTGTCGCGCTCGACCGCCTGGATCACGGGGTTCTCGTCGCGTTGGCGGGCCAGCCAGTCGTCGATCAGCAGCTCGACCGCGTCGAGCTCGTCGGGCGTGGCGGGCGGGAGGTCCTGGTCGCTCACCGGCAGGCCACCGGCTCGCGGACGGCCAGATCCGCGTAGAGGCGGCGCAGCCGGGCCGCCGTGGTGGACCACGAGTAGTCGCGGGCGCCGGCCGCCGCGGCACGGCCCATGGCCGCGGCCCGTGCGGGGTGCGCGAGGAGCTCCGCGACGCGGCCGGCCATGTCGGAGGGGTCGGAGCCGTCCACCAGGAAGCCGGTCTCGTCGTGGCGGACCACGGTGCGTAGGCCACCGACGTCGGAGGCCACCACGGGGATGCCGCAGGCCGCCGCCTCGAGCGCGACGAGCCCGAAGGACTCCGAGCGGCTGGGCACCACCACCATGTCCGCGGCGCGGTAGTAGGTGGAGAGCAGGTGGTGCGGCACGGGCGGTACGAACGTGACCCGGTCGCCCAGGCCCCTGGAGGCCACGAGGCGCTGGACCCGGTGCCACTCGGCGTCGCCATCGGCGCCGCTGGGACCACCGACGGCCACCAGTCGCACCGTCGGGTCAGGGAGCAGTGCGAGGGCCTCCACCGCGACGGACAGACCCTTGAGGGGCTGCACCCGGCCGACGAACAGCAGCGTCGGCCGCTCGTCGAGGCCCAGCGCGGCGCGGGCCCCGGCCCGGTCGCCCGGGGAGAAGAACGCATGGTCCACGCCGGGGGGCACCAGCTCGAGCCGGTCCCGCGGCGCGTCGTAGAAGTCGACGAGCTGCTGGGCCTCCACGGGGTTCGATGCGCAGATCGCGTCGCAGCACCCGATGACCTGCGCCTCGGCGCGGGCCCGGGCCTCGGGCTCGGCGTCGCCACCCTCGGCCTTCACCCGGGCGAGCGTGTGGAACGTCGCGACGAGCGGCAGGTCCAGGCGGTGCTTGAGCTCGTGGCCCGCCACCGCGGACAGCCAGTAGTTGGCGTGGAGCACCCCGGCCGGGCGGTCCCGCAGGTCCGCGGCCACGCCGTCGGCGAAGGTCCCGAGGACCGAGGGCAGGTCCTCCTTCGCGAGCGACGGGGGCCCGGCGTCCACGTGGACCACCTCCACACCCGGCTCCACTGCGACACGGTCGGCGAGTTCTGCGGACCAACGCCGTACGAACACCCGCACGTCGAGGCCGGCCTGACCGAGCGACCCGGCCAGCTCCCGCACGTACACGTTCATTCCGCCCGAATCCCCCACGCCGGGCTGGGCCAGCGGGGAGGTGTGCATGGACAGGACGGCGACGGACCTCACGGCTGGTGCAACTACGCGGCGGGCTGGTGATTCCCGTCGGTCGCCGCGGCGTCGTCGATCACGCCGTTCTCGCGGCGGAAGGACTCGTAGATCCTCACCAGGGTCTTCTTCTGCTCCTCGGTGAGGGTGGGGTCACGGCGGATCTCCACGACCGGGTCCACCACGGTGCCGGGCTCGTCGAGGATCCCCGCCCGCACGTACAGCGACTCGGCCGAGATCTGCAGCGCCCGGGCGATCTGCTGGAGGATCTCGGCGGACGGGCGACGCAGGCCCCGCTCGATCTGGCTCAGGTACGGATTCGACACGCCGGCCAGCTCGGACAGCTTCCGCAGTGACATCTGGCCCACGTTGCGCTGCTCGCGGATGAACTCGCCGAGGTCGTGCCACCGCCGGTCGAGATCGTCCTTCACCGAGCTGTCCATGCGGCGAGCGTACCGCGACGGTCGCGAACGACCCACTTGCGGGAGTGAGCAGTTCACCCCGGCCGAACCGGGGCGACGCGACAGGACCTGGGCGTCAGGCGTCAGGCGTCAGGTGTCAGGCAGGACCCGGCCGGTACGCGTCAGGCCAGGAGGTCGTCGACGGACGCGCCGTCCTGGTACCGGTGCACGATCTCCTCCTGCACCCGGTCCATCCGGACCTGCGCCTCCCGGCGGGCCCGGGACACGTCACGCTCCAGGGCACCCAGACGGTCGGCCGCGGACCGGAGGTCGGCGTCGGACTGGTCCACCAGCGCGCCGAGACCCCCCGGCGGCAGCAGGCGGTCGGCCTCGGCGACGATGTCGTCGGTCCACGCGGGCGGCTCGAGGTCCTGCGGCGGCCTCGGCAGGCCGGAGCCCCGCAGGTGCTCCGAGAGACTCTCGGGTAGCAGTGCGACGAGGTCGGTGTCGGCCTGGCCGTCGGCCCGGCGCTCGAGGAGGATCGACACGATGTCGAACCGGCCCTGCACGATGCGGCGGACGTAGGACAGGCCGTTCTCCACCGCCCGGTAGGCGTCGCGCACGCCCCGCAACTCGGGGAGGGAACAGGCGGCCAGGTCGGCCGGGTCCTCGATGGTCGCCAGCTCGTCGACGGAGATCTCCACGGCGTGAGGCTATCGACGTCGTCAACGACCGCCGGCGATCCACACGCCGGCCAGGAACAGCGGGGCGGCGAGCACGTACGCGTCGAGGCGGCGGGCCCGCGTGTGCTCGTCGCCCTTCGGCAGGAACGCGCTCATGATCCACTGACCGATCGGACAGGCCACGGCGACCACCGCGCCCACCACCCACGCCGCCGGCGCGTCGAAGGGCGGTGGCTCGAACGAGGCCATCGTGAAGGTCACGGCCAGCACGCCGATCATGCCGACGAGCGGGCCCTCGAGCCGGCCCGGCCGGTCGGCGCCCAGGAGGAAGCTCCCGGCGTCGTAGAGCGACACCGCCAGGATCAGGAACAGCCCGGCCCAGGTGTCGGAGCCCACCGCCAGGACCACCGGCACCGACGCCAACGCGGGCAGCAGCCCCGCGATCGCCACCGACGCGTCAGGCGGTCCCGGTCGCCCGAGACCGATCGCGGCGACCCACGCGCCCCCGGCCGCGACCACGAGCACCACCCCCGCCACCATCGGCCCGGCCCCGGCGGCGAGCACCGGCAGGGCGGCCACCGCGGCGGCCACCCAGCCCGCGGGCCCGGCGTCGCCGCGCCGGGTCGCGGCGTGCCACACCCGTACCAGGTCCTGCGCGCAGCCCCCGGCGACCACGGCCCACACGACGGCGCTGGACCACGGACCGGCCGTGGCCGCGGCCACGGCGGCGAGGAACCACAGGATGCCGAGGCGGACCCTCGGCCCACCCGTGTAGGGCCGGACCGCCAGGCGGTCGAGCGGACCGACGCGGCGGGGCGCCGGGGCCGCGGCCGCGCGGCTCCGTGGCCGGCGCACGACCTTCTCGGTGCTCATGCGGGCTGCTCGGCACTCATACGAGGGCTCCGGTCCTCATGCACCACCCGAGACCGGCGGGAGGACCGCCACCTCGGCACCCGGGCCCACCGGGTCCTCGGCGCCGGCCGGCTCACCGTCCACCCACACCCGGCAGATCTCCAGCACCTCGGCGAACGCCGGGCCGTAACGGGTGGTCGCGGCGCCGAGCACCTCGCCCACGGTGGAGCCGGGCACCTCGTCACGACCGGTCCCGGCGGCCTCGCGGGCCTGCGCGAACAAGCGGATCACCGGCACCGGGCGAGGTTACCGCCCGCGCTACGGTCGCCCCTCGTGACCCACCTGCTCCTCGTCCGCCACGGCCAGTCGGAGTGGAACGCCGACGGGCGCTGGCAGGGCCAGGAGGACCCGCCGCTCACCGAACTGGGCCGCGCCCAGGCCCGCCAGGCCGCCAAGGCCGTCGGTGCGGTGGACGCCGTGGTGTGCTCACCCCTCGAGCGGGCGGCGGTGACCGCTGCGATCATCGCCGAGGAGCTCGGCGTGGGGCCGGTGGTCACCCTCGACGGTTTGATGGAGCGCCACGCCGGGGCCTGGCAGGGAATGACCCGCCGCGAGATCGAGGAGGACTACCCCGGCTACCTGGCCGACGGACGCCGGCCCCCCGGATGGGAGGACGACGACCAGGTCGAGGCCCGGGCCCTCGGTGCCCTCGACGCGATCGCGCTGACCCACCCCTACGGGTTCGCGGTGGCGGTGGCGCACGCCGGGGTGATCTTCGCGGTGGAAGCGGCGCTGGGCGCCCCCCACGAACGGCTCGCCAACCTCGGTGGCCGCTGGCTCATCCACGAGGACGGCGGACCGTGGAAACTGGGCGAGCGGGTCCACCTCCTGGTGGAGGAGACCATCCCCGACCAGCTCTAGGCGGTCGGCGGGTCCGGGAACCGCTCGGCCGACACCACCGCGGCCACCTGGGCGGCCGCGGCCGCGCCGTCGCCGCCCTCCGCCGTGATGCGGTCGAGCGTGGCGAGCGCCTCCTCGACGGCCGCGAGGTCCGCCTCGAGCGCCTCGAGCACCTCGGGGCGGTGGGCCTCGTCGGGTGCCGGGGTGCCGGTCGCGGACACGGCACGAGTCGCGGTGTCAGGTCCGGGGGCGGTCATGGGACCGGACGCTGACGGGTCGGTGCGGAGAGGCTCGGGAACGTCCACGTGGCGAGCGTAGTGGGCGGTGTCGGTAGCCTCGGAGCCCGCATGGGAGTTCCGTTGCTGGCCGCGGAGGTGCAGTACTCCACCCTTCTGCGCTCGCTCGTGCTGGCGCTGCTCGTCGTGGCGCCCTTCTTCTGGTACCAGTGGCGCAAGGTCCGCCGGGCCCGGGCCGAGGCGGCCGCCGCGGCGGCCCCCACACCGGAGACCGCAGCGGACCCGCGACCGCGCCTCGAGGACGTGGTCGGGTCGATCGCCGCGACAGTGACCACCACCGAGGTGACCGTGCCGGACGGCGTGACGGTCGACGGGGTGGAGGTCGCCCCCGACATGGTCGAACTGCTGGTGGCCGACGCGCTGCGCCGCTCGGGGCTGGTGGAGGTCGAGCGGACCCGGCGCGGCGACGCCACCGTCCTCAGGTGCGCGCCGGCGGCCGACGGGGCACCATGAGGCCATGGAGCCGATGACCAGCCCCGGGACCGGGACCACCACGATCCTCGAGAACGAGGAGGTGGAGGAGACCGAGGACGGGCCGGTCGCCCACATCGTGAAGACCCGGCCCGGTGAGGACGCCGCGGCGAAGGTGCTGCAGGCCCGGATCGAGGGCACTCCGCTCGAGGCGCTGTGCGGCCACGTCTGGGTTCCGTCGCGCGACCCGAAACAGCTGCCGGTCTGCCAGAAGTGCAAGGACGTCTACGGGATGTACCGCGACTTCAACGACGACCTCGACGAGACGCCCCGCATGTAACCCTCTCGTGGCGGGCCCTGCTCGCGGTCTGCGGAGGTTGACTCGCCTCCGGGGCGACCGAGGACCCCTATGTCTCGCAGTGCGAGGCTCCTCCGCGTCTGCGGAGGTTGACTCGCCTCCGGGGCGACCGAGGACCCCTATTCCCCGGGGGCGGGGGTGCAGGTGGGGCCGGCGACGGTCACCGGCCGGCCGGTGAGGTCGTCCACCACCGAGCCTCGGACCAGTTCGGGGTCGCGGGACGTGCCCACCCAGCGGCGGCCGTCGGGCAGGTCCGCGAGGACGAACACCTTCGCGGGCTCGTCGCCGTCGTAGGTGGTCGTCCACCCGGCGACGGCCGCCGCACCGGTGGCAGTGCCGGTCACCTCCCTCACCGCGGTCCGGGTCGCGGCCTCTGCGCCCAGGTCCGCGAGCAAGGGACCCGCCGCAGGCGGCTCGGCGCCCCACACGGTGAGGCCGGGCTTGGTGAGCAGGCCCGACACCGTCGTCACGAGACCGAGGTGACCCGGACGCTCGCGGACCCGGGCGACCACGGGCGCGGTGGCCTGGTAGGTGAAGTTGTTGAGCGGCCCGCCGGCGAAGGACATACCGCCGGTGACGGTGAGGGGTGCACCCTCGTCGAGGCCCAGTTCGGCGGCCTGGACCGCCACGGCGGACGGGAAGCAGGAGTAGATCTCGGTGACCTCCACCGACGACAGGGGTCGACCCAGGTGCGCCTCGGCCGCCGCGCCGAGCACCCGCATCGCGGGCCACCGGTGCAGGTCGGCGCGCCGGCTGAGCGACACCGAGAGCGACGACTCGACGAGTACGTGCGGAAACACCCATCGGTCGCGCGGCACGCCCGCTGCCGCGGCCGCGGCCGCACTGCACACCAGCAGGGCTGCAGCCTGGTCCACGGTCCATTGTGTGACGTGCCACTTGGCGTACGGGAAGGCGAGCGCGCGGTTGCCCGGACCGGGCGCCCGCAGGAACGCCACGTCACGGGGCTCGCCGAAGTCCGCGGCCGGGTTCGTCCGGGCCACCTCGTTGAACCCCTCCCACAGCGCGGCGACGGCGTCCAGGTGCTCCGCCGCGGTGCGCCCTGCGGCATGTCGTCGGGCGTTCTCGATCACGGCGTAGTGCTCGACCGGCGACCACATGCCCGCGGCGATCTCGGGCTCGGCCATGAGCTCGCCCTCGGGCACCCAGCGCTCGTGCGGTTCGGCCCCATCGACGTCCGCGGCCCGAGGCGGCTCGCGTCCGGCCCGCTCCGCCGCACGCTGCGAGGCCAGTGCCTCACCCCCGGCCACCAGCGCCACGTCGAGCGCCCCGGAGCGGATCCGTTCCGCGGCCACCCGGACCGGCGTGCACTGCGGCACGCCCACGTCCACCCGCACGGTGCGGGCGTCGGCCGCCCCGATCCGTACGGCGAGCAGCCCGGCGGGATCGGCGTACGGGGTGTTGCCCTCGGTGACCGCGACCAGCCCGAGCCGGCCCAACAGGGCCGGGGCCCCGGCGTCGGCCGCCGCGGCGCGGGCCGCCTCGGCCATGAGGTCGAGGGCCTCCACGTCGCCGGAGCCGTCGACGGGCCGGTGCGCGGTGCCCACCCCGACCAGGACGGGGGTTCGCGGATCCACCGCAGGCGGGGTGTCCGGCCGGGGCGGAGTCACTTCACGCACCGGTTGCCGAGGCCGAAGAACTCGAGCACCGGTCGGAACTCGAAGTGCCACGGCTCGTCGGGCACGGTCCGGCACCACCCGTTGGCCCGCAGGAGCCGGGCATCCTGACCGAACGACGCCGGTCCCCAGTCCTCGAGGTCGACCGCGAAGCCGAATTCGTGTCGGGAAGTGCCCGGCCGCGCCGCCCAGTCCGGGCCGAACCTCGAGTACAGGCATTCCTGCTCGTCACGCGACCGCCATGCCGTGCGCAACCAGATCGTCCTGGCGTCCACCGGTACCGCATCGGGTGGGACCCCGAACCGCCCGTAGTTGGCGAGCGCCTCCCGCTCCTTGGCGTCCATGGCGATCCGCAACGAGGCGGCCGCGCCGAGGTCGAGTCCCTCGGCCCAGGGTCGTGGGCGGGTGCACTCGCAGAAGCCCCTCGAACCGTCGGCGTTCGCAGTGGTCATGGCACGCACCTTGCGGTCCGAGGGCGACAACGCGTCCGTGCCGGGCTCGTATGGCCGCCCTTCCGGGAGATCGTCGACCAGTGGCGCGCGGCCGGGCGTGCCGTACGAACACGGGTAGGTGGCGGCATCGGCCACCGAGAGGTTCCCCGCGAGGAGTGCGAGGGCCGACACGACGGCCAGGAGGACCACACGGACGCGCATACGACCATCCTCCCGCACTGCGGACCGGCGGTGCCGGGATCGGGCCGGCACGTGGCCGAACCCGGAGAGGGTCAGGCGGGTGCGGTCAGGCAGCCCACGCGGGTGGAGCCGCCGCCGCCGACGGAGTGTGCGATCAGGCAGACCCGGGCGCCGACCGGGATCACCGTGGACCCCGAACCGAGCTGGGCGGCGATGTCGACCCCGTGCCGGTCACCACGGCCGGGGTGCGCTGCCGCCACGTCGGGCCGGCTCACGTTCGCGTCCACCGTGGCGACGGGGTTGCCGTTCACGTACACGCTGGCCTTCACCGGGTCGTTGCGCACCGCGTCGAGCGCCCATCCCCGGATCCGGAGACCACCGCCGGCCACGCGGTCGACCGCCTCGAGGGCACCGGTCGGACTGTCCGCGATCCGCTCCGCTTCGGTCCGTTGGGTGCGGGTCGCGGCCCGCAGGTCGCCGAAGGCGTTGACCACCGAGCCGTCGGGCCGGTGCAGCTCGTAGTGCAGGTGCGGGGCGGTGGTCTCGGCGTCGCCGGAGTCGCCGACGTACGCGATCACCTCGCCCGCCTTCACCCGCTGACCCACCCGGACGCCGTCCGCGAACGCCTGCTCGTACACGTTCGCCCCGTCGTCGGTGCCGGGCGAGTCGTTGTTGATGTGGATGTAGTAGTGCTTCCAACCGTTGTCGCCGGTGAGGATCAGCATGTTCCCGGAGATGGTGGTGGTCCCCCAGCGGAGCCAGGTGACGGTGCCGTCGGTGGTGGCCACCAGCGGGGTGCCCTTCGCCGCCATCAGGTCCTGGCCCTCGTGCGTGCGGCCGCCGGCCCGGGGGGCGCCGAAGGTGTCGGAGTACGACACCCGACCGGCCACGGGGAAGACCAGGCGGCCGACCTCACCCGCGGCGAGCGGCGGTCCGGCGCACGCCACCGGCACGACCACCGCGATGGCGAGCACGAGCGCGGTGGCGAGGTGACGACGGCGATCCATGCCCCCTGATCGGCGCGACCACCGCCGGTCCTTGAGGACACCGCCCCGCCGGTGGGGGAGACTCCCGTCATGACCGGTCCCACCGACGCGGTGCTGCTCGACGACCCGGCCCCGGGCGTGCGGCGCATCACCATCAACCGCCCCGACAAGCGCAACGCCCTGAACCACGCCGTGCGCGGCGGCATCATCGACGCACTCCGCGCCGCGGACGCGGACGACGACGTGCGCGTGAGCATCGTGCGCGGCGCCGGCGAGTGCTTCTCCGCGGGCTACGACCTCGGCGACGGCAACGAGGGCCTCGAGCCGCCGTGGTTCACCGCGGCCGGCGAGGGGTACTGGCCCCGCCACGTGACCGAGGGCTGGATGGGCATCTGGGACCTCGCCAAGCCGGTCATCGCCCAGGTCCACGGCTGGTGCCTCGCCGGCGGCAGCGAGCTCGCCACGGGCTGCGACCTCGTCTACGTGGCCGCCGACGCGCGCATCGGGTACCCGGCGGTCCGCTTCGGCGTGCCCGACATGCAGTTCCACGCCTGGTTCATGGGCATGCGCGCGGCGATGGAGTCGATGCTCACCGGCGACTGGATGTCCGGCGAGGAGGCCGTGCGGCTGGGGTGGGCCAACCGTTCGGTGCCGGTCGAAGAGCTCGACGACTTCGTGCTGGGGCGGGCCGAGCGGATCGCCCTGGTGCCGCCGGACATCGCGCAGCTGAACAAGCGGACCGTTCACCGTGCGATGGACGTGATGGGGCTCCGCACCGCGATCCGCGCGGGCACCGAGCTGTGCTCGCTCGCGATCCACCAGCCGAGCTTCCAGGCGTTCATCGACGGCTCCCACCGCGACGGCGGGCTCACCGGCGCGCTCCAGGAGCGCGACGAGCCCTTCGGCGACTACCGCGCGGGGAGCGAGGAGTGATCCGCATCGCGGTGGTGGGCGCGCACCTCAGCGGGCAGCCGCTGAACCACCAGCTCACCGACCGGGGCGGGCGGCTCGTGGCCACCACCCGCACGGCGCCCGCCTACCGGCTGGTCGCGCTCGACACCGAGCCGCCGAAGCCGGGGCTGCTGCGCACCGTGACCGACGGCGTCGCCGACCCGGACGCCGGCGCGGTGGAGGTGGAGGTGTGGGAGCTCGACGAGGCGGGGTTCGGCACGTTCGTGGACGGCGTGCCCGCACCGTTGTGCATCGGCACGGTCGAGTTGGCCGACGGCACCACGGTGAAGGGGTTCCTGTGCGAGGAGGTCGCCACCCGGGGCGCCCCTGACATCACGGCGACGGGCGGGTGGCGGGCCCACCTGGCGGGCCGGACCGGGGATCCGTCGGGACGCTGAGCGCCAGGTCGACGAGCCGGTCGTCGGTCCAGGCCGGGGCGATGAGCGTGAGGCTCGGCGGG
This sequence comes from Microthrixaceae bacterium, assembly GCA_049316905.1. Lineage (GTDB taxonomy): Bacteria > Actinomycetota > Acidimicrobiia > Acidimicrobiales > Microtrichaceae > CAIPVR01. The sequence continues at coordinate 43,146 of JBMOJH010000012.1, forward strand.
GGCAACGCCGCCTCGGGCGCCTCCCCCACCGGCAGGGTCAGCGCGCAGAGGTCGAGCAGGTTCACGAAGTTCGTGTAGGTGCCGAGCATCGCGTTCACTCCGATGGGGTCGGCCAGCACCTCGGCCACCGTCGGGACCCGCGGCACCGACGGCACCACGAGCACGTCGATGCGCTCGAACAACCGGTCGGCGGCGGCCCGGTACCCGGCGAGCGTGGTGAGATCCCCGGCGAGGCGCCACGCGGGCAGGTCCGCGGCAGCCGAGATGATCCCGCCCACCACCGGGTCCACCTCGGCGCGGTGCGCGTCGACGAAGGCGCCCACCGCCGCGTAGCGCTCCGCCACGAAGGCGCCCTCGTACAGGAGGCGGCCCGCGGCCACGAGACGGTCGAGGTCGTCGTGACCGATCTCCACCACCTCCACCCCGGTGTGGGCCGCGGCGGCCAGGAACGTGCGCACGGCCGCCGCGTGGCGCTCCGCCGCGGGCCGGTCGCCGTCGGTGTCGAGCGCGTCGGGCGGGGGCACCCCCACCCGCAGGGGACCGTCGGGCGGCGGGACCGGCACGGCCCGCCGGGACCACGGGTCCTGGGCATCGGGCGCCGTGGCCGACGCGACCGCGACGGCACGCTGCGCCAGGCCCACGTCGCGGGCGAACACCGACACGCAGTCCAGCGAGGCGCACGCCGGCACCACCCCGGCGGTGCTGATCCGGCCCCGGGTGGGCTTGATGCCCACGATGCCGTTGGCCGCCGCAGGAACCCGGCCGGAGCCGGCGGTGTCGGTGCCGAGGGCGAGGTCGACCATTCCGGCCGCCACCGCCACCGCGGATCCCGAGCTCGACCCGCCGGAGACCAGTCCGGGCCAGTGGGCGTTGGGACAGATCCCGTAGGGCGACCGTGTCCCCACCAGCCCGGTGGCGAACTGGTCGAGGTTGGTCACGCCCACCACCACGGTCCCCGCGTCGACCAGCGCCTGCACGGCGGCCGCGGACCGCTCCGGACGGTGGGCGAACGCCGGGCAGGCCGCGGTGGTGTCGACGCCGTCGACGTCGATGTTGCCCTTCACCGCGAGCGTGGTGCCGGCGAGCGGGAGGTCCTCGCCGGCGGCCACCCGTCGGTCCACCGCCGCGGCCGCGGCGAGCACGACCTCGGGGGCGAGCAGCTCGATCCAGATCCCGTCGCGGCCGTCGGCGTCGATCGCAGCGAGCGAGGCGGTCGCCGCGTCGGTGGCCGCGGCAGTGGCAGAGCGCGTCGGCGGGACGGGCCCGCTCACCGGTCGAACTCCCCGGCGGCGGCCCAGGCCCGGCGCTCGGTGTCGAACGCCTGCTGCTGACGCGTGCGGAACTCCTCGATCGACGCGGCGTGCTCGGCGAGGAACCTGCGGTGCTCGGCCAGGCGGAACTCGGTGCGCTCCATGCGGATCCCCAGCCTCCCCTGGTCCTGCTCGGCCCGCAGCTCCAGCAGCTCCTCCGCGTCCACCGGGTACCAGCGGATCTGGTCGAAGGTGCGCAGCAGCCACGGGCGCTCGAAGTGCGGCCCGAGCGACTCCCGGTTCCAGACCTGCACGGTACGGCCCACGAACTGGTAGCCGCCCGGACCCTCCATGCCGTAGATGCAGAGGTAGGCGCCGCCGATACCGACCGCGTTCTCCGGGGTCCAGGTGCGGGCCGGGTTGTACTTCGTGGTGACCAGGCGGTGCCGCGGGTCCAGCGGGGTGGCGACCGGCGCGCCGAGGTAGACGTCGCCGAGGCCGAGCACGAGGTACGACGCGTCGTACACGGTGCGCTGCACGTCCTCCACGGTGTCGAGCCCGTTGACCCGGCGGATGAACTCGATGTTCCAGGGGCACCACGGCGCATCGGCGCGCACGCCGTGGACGTAGCGGTCGATGGCCTCGCGGGTGGCGGGGTCGTCCCACGACAGGGGCAGGTGCACCACGCGCGACTCGAACGGGTGGTCGTCGAGGTCGGCCAGGTCGGCCATCCCCTCCCGCACCGCCGCCATCGCGCCGGCCACGTCGAGACGGTCGCCGTCGACCTGCACGAGCAGTGACCGCACCCCCGCGGTGGCGTCCACGAGGCCGGGGCCGAGGTGCTCGGCGGCCCACGTGTCGAGCGCGTGGACCCGTACCCGCAGCTCGAGGTCGAGGCGCATCTCGCCGAACTCCACGAGCAGGAACCGGTCGCCCGCCCGCCGGTAGGTCACCGCGGGGCGGCCGCCGTCGGCCTCGTCGCGGGCGAGCACGCCGTCGCCCGGTGACGCGGCGGCCACCACCGCGCCGTTCCACGCCGGGCGGGCCACCGGGTGCACCGGGGTGACCGCGCGGGCCACGAAGTCCTCGCGCCGCCGCCACGCCGCCGCCGCTGCCGACGCGTCCCACGGCACCAGCCGGACGCGGTCGCCGGGCCGGAGCTGGCCGAGCTTCCACCGTTCGGCCGCGGCCACCACGGCGGGGCACACGAAGCCGCCGAGGCTCGGCCCGTCGGGGCCGAGCACCACCGGCATGTCGCCGGTGAGGTCGACCGCTCCGACCGCGTAGCCGGTGTCGTGGATGTTGGACGGGTGCAGGCCCGCGTCGCCGCCGTCGGCCCGCGCCCACCCCGGCTTCGGGCCCACCAGGCGCACACCGGTGCGGGCCGAGTTGTGGTGCACCTCCCAGGTGGCCGCGAGCAGGTCCTGCACGCCCTGCGGGGTGAGGAACTCCGGCGCGGTGTGCGGTCCCACGAGCACCCCGATGCGCCAGTCCTCGCCGAGCACCGGCGCCACGCCCGGACCGAGCGGACCGGGCGTAGCGGCCGCGTCCGCGCCGACCGGGAGCACGTCGCCCGCCTCGAGGGCCCGGCCGTCGAGGCCGCCGAACACGCCGAGGGTGAAGGTGCTGCGGCTGCCCAGGTACGGCGGCACGTCGATGCCGCCGCGCACCGCCACGTAGGTGCGCATCCCCGGGCCGACCACGGCGCCCAGCTCGAGGGTGGACCCGGCCACCACCTCGATCGGGGTCCAGGGCGGCACCGGCCGGCCGTCGAGCGTGGCCGGCATGCCGGCACCGCCCACCGCCACCACGCCGTCGCCGGTGAACCGCAGGGTGGGCCCGTCGCCGGTCGCCTCGAGGGCCGCGGCACCGGGGTGGTTGCCGACGACCCGGTTGACCAGCTGGTGCGACAGGTCGTCCATCGGCCCGTTGGGCGGCACGCCCACGTGCCAGTAGCCGACGCGCCCGGGGAGGTCCTGGACGGTGGTGTGCCGGCCGCCCGCCAGCACCTCGACCTTCACCGGGGGCCGCCGGTGCTCACGGCGCGGCCGGTTCGGTGATCAGGAGGCGCACGGGCGTGGGGTCGAACCCGTTGCACGGGTTGTTGATCTGCGGGCAGTTGGAGATGACCACCAGCACGTCCATCTCGGCGCGCACCTCCACCCAGAGGCCGGGGGCGCTGATGCCGTCGACGATGCCGAGCGTGCCGTCCGCGCCGACCGGCACGTTCATGAACCAGTTGATGTTGGACACCAGGTCCCGCTTGCCCAGGCCCCAGCGACCGCCGACGTCGAGGAAGTTGTCGACGCACGCGTGCTGATGGAACGTGTGGTGGCCGTACCGCAGCGTGTTCGACTCCCGGCTGCACGCCCCGCCGATGGTGTCGTGACGGGCACAGGTGGTGCCGGTGACGGTGAGCATCGGCGCCCCCTCGTTGGAGAGGAGCACCGAGCCCTCCACGAGGAAGATGTTCCGCTGGGCCGCGATCGTGTCGGGCGCGGAGTAGCGCTCGTCGTGGTCGTGCAGGTTGAAGAAGAGGCAGTCGACGGCCTGGTTCCCGCCGAGGTCGACGATCCGGAGCGACTGGCCGGCGAGCAGCGGATGCGCCCAGGGGGCCCGGGCCTCGAGCTCCTCGTCGAGCACGACGCGGCCGGCCGGCACGTCCACCGCGCTCACCGCGCACCCCCCACCAGCAGCTCGTCGGTGTTCTCGAAGGCGCGCTCCCGCTCCGGGGTCGACCGCCGGATCGGGTCGCGGTCGGGGACCGGGGCCCGCCATGCGGTGAGGCGGACCGGCGTGACCGGTGCGGAGGTGTCGTCGAGCGGGTGGGCCACGTTCGCCACGGTCACGAGCACGTCGAGCTCGGCGCGTAGGGTCACGTGCGCCCCCGGCACCGTGGACGGCTCCGGCAGGAGCTCGCCGTCGTCGGCCACGCGGACGCTGCGGAACAGGTTCACGTTGGGCGGCAGGTCGCGGCGACCGAGCCCGTGCTTCGCGAGCCCGAGGCACAACAGGTCGCGGCCCGACGGCGAATCGCTCCAGGCGCCCCCGCGGGTGGTGGCGTTGGTGGTGCCGCAGAGGGCGTCGTGGTGGCCGCTCGTGTCCTCCACCACGGTCATGAGCACGCGGCCCATGTCGCTGAGGAGCAGGGCGCCCGGGCCGAGGTACGCCTGCCACTGCACCTTCACCGTGTCGGCCACGTTGAGCCGCTCGGCCGGGTGCTCGGCGCGGTGCACCACGAGCGCCACGCAGGCGTCGCCCTCGAGGTCGACGAGGCCCAGCAGCGTGCCCCGGGGCAGGCGTCGGGCGGCGTACCCGCCGGGCGGGACCAACTCGTCCCAGACCACGTCCGCGGCGGCCACGCCGTCGGGGAGGTCGGTGGCCCTCGTGGAGGGCACGGTGGCCGACGTGGTGGTGGCCGCGCCGGCCAGGCTGCGGGCGTGCTCGCGGGCCGCCTCCAGCGTGGCGGTCGACGGTGCCGGGTCCGACGTCTTTCGATACTCCATCGAAACACGAGTGTCGTCGCCGTGGCGGAGGGCCGCAAGGTCCACGGCCAGAGTTCACGGGCAGGAAACACGCCCGTCGGAGGGCGGGCCGCCAACCGGTAGTGTCGCCGCCCGTGCCCCACCCGCCCGACCGTCCCCGGCGAACCGGGCGCCCCCGCGTGGCCGCGGATCCAGCCCCCGGTGCGGACCCGGTGGACGAGATCCTCCGCGCCGCGGGCCGCCTGTTCGGTGAGCGGGGCGTGGCCGCCACCACCATGACCGAGCTCGCCGCCGCGGTGGGCCTGCGCCAGTCGTCGCTCTACTACTACTTCGCCCGGAAGGAAGAGGTGGTGGCCGCGCTGGTGGCGCGGGCGAACGTGGTCCCCCTGGCCCTCCTCGGGCGGATCGAGGCGGCCGGCGGGCCCCCGGGCGTGCGGCTCTACCGGTTCGTGCGGGCCGACACGGTCGCCCTGTGCGACCTGCCGTGGGACATCAACGAGGTGCACCGCATCGCGTCGCGCGACCGCGACGGCTTCGCCGGGTACTGGCGGGAACGGCGGGCGCTGGAACGACGCATCGGGGCGATCGTCCGCGACGGCGTGGACGACGGCAGCTTCCGGCCCGTCGAGCCCCGGCTGACAGCGATCACCGTGCTCTCCAACGACGAGGGCGTCCAGAACTGGTTCCGGTTGGGCACCCGCCGGTCCCCCGCGGCCGTGGGCACCGCCCTGGCCGACCTGGTGGTGGGCGGGCTGCTGCGCTCCCCCGGCCGGCTCGACCGGGTGCGGTCGCGGGCCGACGAGCTCGACGCCGCCGACTGAGCCGCCCCGGAATCTCGGGGCCCGCGGACCCGCCGGCGGCTTTCGATACATCATCGAAAGCGACACGGCCCGTTCCCGGCCACGAAACAAGTGCGAAACAGTCGCTCCGTACCGTGCCGTATCCGCCGAGGGACGGCGGGTGGTGGGCGAAGGAGTGTCCGTGGCTCAGGGACGGCGATCAACCGGCGGCGGATGGCGAGGAGTTCGGCTGGGTGCCGTGGTGGTGGTCGCCGCCCTCGCGCTCGCCGCCTGCGGCGGCAGCGACTCGGACGAGACCTCGGCGTCGTCAGGCGGCACCGAGAAGCTGACGATCGGCTACAGCGCGTGGCCCGGGTGGTTCCCGCTGGCCGTGGCCGAGAAGAAGGGCTTCTTCAAGGACCAGGGCCTCGACGTGGACCTGAAGTTCTTCGGTGACTACACCGCGTCGCTCGACGCGCTGGTGGCGGGCAAGGTCGACGTCAACGCCCAGACCCTGAGCGACACGATCTTCGCCAAGTCCTCCGGCGCCGACCAGAAGATCATCGTCGCCGGCGACAACTCCACCGGCAACGACGCCATCATCTGCGACGCCTCGATCAACAGCATCGAGGACATGAAGGGCAAGACCGTCGCCGCCGAGGCCGGCGTGGTGGACCACTTCCTCCTCCTCCAGGGTCTGGCGACGAAGGGCCTGACCGAGGAGGACATCGACTTCAAGGGCGTGAAGACCGATGCCGCGGCCGCGGCGTTCGAGGGCGGCGAGTTCGACTGCGTCGGCGTGTTCGCCCCCTTCACCGTCCAGGCCCTGAAGCGGCCCGGCTCGAAGGTGATCTTCAGCTCCAAGGACTTCCCCGGGGTGATCCCCGACCACCTCGTGGCCACCGCCGCGGCGGTGAAGGACCGGCCCGAGGACCTGCAGAAGCTCGTGAACGCCTGGTACGCCACGCTCGACTTCATCAAGGCGAACCCCGACGAGGCCAACGAGATCATGGCCGAGAAGGCCGGCCTGTCCACCGAGGAGTACGCCTCGCTCGCCACGGGCACCACGCTCTTCGACGTGGCCCAGGCCGTGTCGGCCTACCAGGACCGCCCCGGTGACCCGACCTCGCTGCCCGAGATGGCCCGACGCATCAACCCGTTCCTCGTGAAGTCGGGTCTGGCGAAGGAAGAGGCCAACCTCGACGGGATCTTCGTCCCCGAGTTCACGACGAAGTACCAGCAGGGCCAGTGATGCCGCTGACCGACCGGGACGCGGACCCCTCCGTGGCCACCGCCGATGAACCCGTCGTGCTGCCGGATCCCGATCCGGCAGCACGACCCGTCACGTCGGCCGCCGCGGGGGCGGCGCCCTCGGCCGGAACCGGCGGCACCCGGGGGCGCCGTCAGCGACCGCTGTGGCGGATCCGCGGCGACATCTCCCCGGCGTGGCGGATCACGCTCGCCACCGTGGGCGTGCTCGCGATCCTCGCGGCCTGGACGCTCGCCGCGAACTCCATCGAGTCCGGTGGGGCGCTCCTGCCCTCCCCCGGTGCCACCGTCACGGCGCTGGAGAAGATGTGGACCGAGGGCACGCTGCTCACGGACCTGTGGGCGTCGGCCGAGCGCATCCTGATCGGCTACTCGATCTCGGTCGCGATCGGCGTGGTGGTCGGCATCGCCATCGGTTCCTTCGCCACCTTCGAGGCACTCCTCGAGGCCCCGTTCGGCTTCCTGCGGTACATCCCGGCGACGGCCCTCACCCCGCTGTTCCTGCTGTGGCTCGGCATCGGGGAGAGCCCCAAGATCTGGCTGATCGTCGTGGGCACGGTCTTCTTCAACATCCTGATGGTGGCCGACGTCGCCCGCGCCGTGCCCCGCGAGCTGCTCAACGCGTCCTACACGCTCGGCGCCGGCCGCCGCCGGATCCTGCGACGGGTGATCCTCCCCCACTCGGTGCCCGGCATCGTCGACGTCGCCCGCATCAACCTCGCGGCCGCCTGGCTGATGCTGGTGGTGGCCGAGCTGCTCGCCGCCGAGGAGGGCCTCGCCTACCAGATCGTGCGGGCCCAGCGGTTCCGGGCGGTCGACACGATGTTCGCCCTGTTGATCGTGTTCGGGATCATCGGCCTGGTGAGCGACCTGTTCCTCCGCTGGTTCCGCAACCGGGTGGCCCCGTGGGACCGGCCGTGAGCGCGCCCGTGACCGCGGCCCTGACCGGGCCCGCCGGCGCCGCTGCACCGGTCGCCGCGCACACGAAGCTCGTGGTGGACGGCGTGTCGAAGGTGTTCCGGTCGCGGCGGTCCTCCACCACCGCGCTGGAGGGTGTGGACCTGCACGTGGATGAGGGCGAGCTGGTCTGCCTGCTCGGCGCGTCGGGCTGCGGGAAGTCCACGCTGCTGTCGATCATCGGCGGGCTCGAGGAGCCGACCAGCGGCGAGGTGCGCGTGGAGGGCGACCGGGTCATCGGCCCGGGCGCGGACCGCGGGATGGTCTTCCAGGGGTACTCGCTGTTCCCGTGGCTGAGCGTGGCCGGCAACATCGAGTTCGGCCTGCAGGTGGCCCACTGGTCGAAGGCCCGGCGCGCCGAACGCGTGCAGGAGCTGCTCGGCATCATGGGCCTCGCCGAGTTCCGCGACTCGCTGCCGCGGGAGCTGTCGGGAGGGATGCGCCAGCGGGTGGCGATCGCCCGGGCCCTGGCGCCGGAGCCCGACATCCTCCTCCTCGACGAGCCCTTCGGGGCGCTCGACGCGCAGACCCGCAGGGCGATGCAGGACTTCCTGCTCACCGTGTGGGCGCGGACCGGCACGACCGTGCTCATGGTCACCCACGACGTGGAGGAGGCCGTCTACCTGTCGAGCCGCATCTACGTGATGGAGGCCCGGCCGGGGCGGGTGGCCGACGTGGTGGATGTGCCGTTCGGGTCCCAGCGGGGGCCGTCCATCACCCGCGATCCGCGCTTCCTCGACCTCCGCGACGAACTCGCCGATCTCCTGGCCTGACCCCCTCCCCCGCGAAATAGGGGTCCGCAACGCCCACCACGGGCGTGTAGCCGCCAGATTTCCGGTGTAGAGGGCGTTCGGTGTTCGCGACGGCTCGACCCCCGAACGTTGTGAAGAAGGACGCCCTCAGGTACCGTGTGTTCGGCGTTCGTGACGGCACGAATGCCGATCGGGTTCCCCGGGAGGGCCGGATGGCCGAGATCCCCACCTCCGAACTGCTCGACGACCTGGCCGGCGCGCTGGCCACGCTCGACGTCCCGATCCGGGTCGACGGCGACTCGCTGGTGGTCGACGGCACCCGCTGCTCCCCCACGCTCGTCGCCCGGGCACACCCCACGCCGGCCGACCTCGGCCAACTGGTGCACGACCACCGCGGCCACCTGCCCGCGGTGGTGCTCGCCGACCGGATCAGCGACGCCGGCCGCGCCGTGCTCCGGGACGCGGGCTGGGGTTGGTACGACCGCCGCGGCCACCTCCGGCTGTGGGCACGGGGCATCCGGATCGAGGCGCCGCTCCCCGGCGACGGCCGCAGCAGCTCGGCCCGCCGGCGTCCCTCGAACCTGTGGACCCCGCTCGGCCTCGAGGTCGCGCTGTCCGCGCTCGTCGATCCGACAGAACCCGTCACCGCCCGTCGGGTGGCGCGGAAGATCGGCCGCAGCGTCGGTGCCACCCACGAGCTCCTCGTCCGCTTCGGCGAGGAGGGCCTCATCGGTCGCACGTCCCACCGGCCGCTGCTGCCCGACCTGTTCTGGGAGACGGCCGCGCACTGGCCCGACGGCGGCTGGATCGCCCTGGCCGAACCCCTGGAGGAGGTCGGCCGCACCGCGGGCGCCGAGCACGTGGTGCGCGTGGACGAGCGGGCCGCCACCCTCGGCGGCGCGCGCATCGCCGCGGCCGGTGACCTCACGGCGCGCGCGTACGTCACCTCCGACGGCGCCCTCCGCCGGGCCCGACGCCTCGCCGATCCCGACCGGCCCACCCGCAGCTGGGTCCGCTCCTCGCCGGTGCAGTGGTTGCCCGACCATCCCGACCACCCGTCCGACGAGGAGCACCCGTGGCGGGTCGCGGCGCCGATGGTGTGCGCGTTGCGCCTCGCGGCGGACCCGTCCCGCGGCCGCGAGATCGTCGAGGCCTGGGGCATCGTGCCGAAGGAGGGGGGCGCGTGACCGCCGTGCTGCTGTCAGGTCGACGGGGCGGGACCACCCACCGTGAGGTGGAGATCCTGGCGTCGCTCCCGCCCGGGCTGTGCCTCATCGGCGGCCTCGCCGTGCTGTGCCGCGTGGGCGTGCCCCACCGCACCACCGTGGATCTCGACGTGGTCACCCGTGACCTCGCGGCCGGCGGGGGCGCAGCGCTGCAACGGCTCGCCACCACCGTCACCGATCCCGGCCGCTACTCCTTCGCGGACGGGATGGACCTCGACGTGATCGAGGTGGCCCCCGGCGACGCCGCTGCGGTGGAGGCCGAGTTCGTGGCCGCCGGCGGACCGACCGACCTCGAGCTGAGCGTGGTGGCCCACACCTGGGCCCACGACCATGCGACGGCGCTCGACATCGTGGCCGTCGAGGACCGAACCGCGGACGTGCTCGCCGAGGCGCGGGACCGTCCGGTGGCCACCACGGTCGGGCTGGTGGCGATGAAGGCGGTGGTCGTGCCGTTGCGTGCCGGGCTCCGGCCCGAGAAGAGGGCGTCGGACCTCTACGACCTGGGCCGGCTGCTCGCGGTGGGGCGACTCACGCCCGCGGACCTGGAACCGCTGCCACCGGTGCTGCGGGCCCGGGTGCTGGAACGCCTCCAGCAGTGGTTCACCGATCCGGCCGGTCGGGACCGCACCTACCGGGAGGTGCGGCGGTTCGACGAGCCGCGGCTCGACCTCGATGACGTCGCCGACGCGGTCGCCGACCTGCTCGGGACCGATGCCGCGGGGTGACGGTCCGGTCGTCCGCACGTTCCGTTCCTACCGAAGGCGACCTTCCCGGACGCCCCGAAGAGGTCCTCTGTCTCGACAGCGCATCCGCCGTGAAGCTCCAGACCGGCGACGGCGGCGAGGGCGGCATCGGCTACTACCGGCTGGACTGGAACGGCACGCTGTACACGGAACCCGGGAACGGCAGCACGGTCACGTTCACCACACCGGTCCTGCAGCCCGGCTGCGGGCTCCTGACCTTCGGTCCGGACTGCTGCCACGTGGACCAGTACCTGGCCATCAGGGCCACGAAGGTCTGAACCGCGCCGTTCCCGTCGAGGTGGGCCCCCAGGGGCTCGAACCCTGAACCGACGGATTAAAAGTCCGCTGCTCTGCCAGTTGAGCTAGAGGCCCGGGCCCGCACGATAACCGTCGGGAAAACGTTCCCGAGGCTGCAGCCGCGCCGCTCGGGCAGATAGCGGCACGAACCCAGCAGGTAGCGGCACCTCGACTCCGTGCCGTCGCCGTTCAGTTCTGAGGATCCTGACGTGCCCCTTGCGCGGTCCAACCTCCTCAGATCCGAGACCGGTCGGGTGATGGTTCGTGCGTGGTCGTGCGACGCCCGACGTCGGCTTCTGCTGTCGCACCACCACGCACCGAGCGTTGAGCGCCGCGAGTGCCGGATCAGGACATTGCCGGCTGTGGTCTGTCCGTCGGGACGGATCGGGTC
>JBMOJH010000013.1:0-50566 GCA_049316905.1 Microthrixaceae bacterium
TGGTGCTGACCGGTGCCGGGATCTCGACCGACTCCGGGATCCCCGACTTCCGCGGCCCCGACGGGGTGTGGACCCGCGATCCGGAGGCCGAGAAGCTCTCCACGATCGGCCACTACCTCGCGGATCCCGAGATCCGCCGCCGCGCCTGGCTGCGTCGCCTCGACAACCCCGCATGGAACGCGGAGCCGAACGCCGGCCACCGCGCCCTGGTCGACCTGGAACGCTCTGGCCGGCTGGACCTGCTGGTCACCCAGAACATCGACGGGTTGCACCAGGCCGCGGGCAGCGACCCCGAGCGCGTGGTGGAGATGCACGGCTCCATCCGCGAGGCGCACTGCGTGGACTGCGACTGGCGGAGCCCGATGGCGCCGGTGCTGGACCGGGTGCGGGCCGGGGAGGCCGATCCGCCCTGTCCCGACTGCGGCGGGATCCTGAAGTCCTCGACGGTGTTCTTCGGTGAGGCGCTCCAGGCGGCCGACACCCGGCGGGCGTTCGGGGCGGTCCAGGAGTGCGACGTGCTCCTGGCCGTGGGCTCCACCCTGGCCGTCCACCCCGTGGCCCGTCTGGTGCCGGAGGCGGCCGCCGCCGGCGCGCGCATCGTGATCGTCAACGGCGGACCGACCGAGCAGGACCATGCGGCCGACGTGGTGGTGCGGGGCTCGATCTCCGAGGTGCTGCCGGCGGTGGTCGGGTCGGCCTTTCGGGAATGTTGACCTGTTCGGTAGGGTTTTCTCTGCTGAGCGAACCCCACCGGAGCCGAACGACATGCCCTCCTTCCGAGACCTCCTGAACGCCGCCAAGTCCGAGATCCGCGAGGTCACCACCGCCGAGGCCGAGCAGCTGCTCGCCGGCGGCGCCACCCTCCTCGACGTCCGCGAGGCCGACGAGTTCGAGCAGGGGGCCGTGCCCGGCTCGGTGTTCCTGCCCCGTGGCCATCTCGAGGCCCAGGTCGAGGGCCGCCTGACCGACAAGCACCGGCAGGTCGTGGTCATGTGCGCCGGTGGCGTGCGCTCCGCGTTCGCGGCCCGCACGTTGGGCGAGCTCGGCTACACCGACGTGGTGTCCATGGCCGGCGGGTTCAACCGCTGGAAGGACGAGGGTCGCGACTGGCGGGTCCCCGAGACCCTCTCGCCCGAGCAGCGCAATCGCTACCAGCGCCACCTGCTCCTGCCCGAGGTGGGTGAGGAGGGCCAGCAGAAGCTGCTGGGCGCGAAGGTGCTCCTGCTCGGCGCCGGCGGCCTCGGGTCCCCCGCGGCGCTCTACCTGGCCGCGGCCGGCGTGGGCACCCTCGGGATCGTCGACATGGACGTGGTGGACGACTCCAACCTCCAGCGACAGATCCTGCACAACGTCGACCGGGTCGGCGAGCGCAAGGTCGACTCGGCGAAGAAGACGCTCACGGCGCTGAATCCCGACGTGAACGTCATCACCTTCGACGTCCGCCTCGACGCCTCCAACATCAGCGAGATCATCAGCCAGTTCGACCTGGTGGTCGACGGCGCCGACAACTTCCCCGTGCGCTACATGCTCAACGATGCCTCGGTGAAGCTGGGCATCCCGGTCGTGCACGGCTCGATCTTCCGGTTCGAGGGCCACATCACCGTCTTCGACCCGAGGCGGGGTCCGACCTACCGCGACATGCTCCCCGAGCCCCCGCCCGCCGAGCTGGCGCCCAGCTGCGCCGAGGCCGGCGTGCTCGGCGTGCTCCCCGGCATCGTCGGCTCGATCCAGGCCCTCGAGGCCATCAAGCTGATCCTGGACCTCGGCGATCCGCTCATCGGGCGCTACCTCACCTTCGACGCCCTCGAGATGAGCTTCCGGGAGTACAAGATCCGGGTGGATCCGTCGAACCCCATCACGTGGGAGAACCGGGACCAGATCCAGGTGGTGGAGCTCGACGGCCACTGCCAGCCGGCCCCGCTGCAGGCGCCCTCCGGGAGCTGACCCGCCCGCCGGCGCGGTGCTCGCGACGTGCCGGCACCGCCCGCTCAGTGCTGGCGCAGCTCGATGATCGCCCGCTCGGTGCGGAGTTCCCGCGCCAGCAGGACGGCCGCGAGCAGCAGCGCCACGGCGCCCGCGGCGACCATGCCCAGCTCCACCCGGAGGAACAGGTCGTTGGCCGCGGTCCCGGTCACCACGAGGAACGCCAGCGTGGCCACGCCCCAGGGCCAGCCGGTCTGACGCTGGTGGTGGAGGGCGATCTGGGCCTGGTTCACGGTCATCGCACAGGTCATGAGCATGCTGGCGAGGGTGAGCAGCGCCATGTCGCGGGCGCCGAGGAGCGCGAAGTCCTCGCCGAACAGCACACGCACCAGGAGCGGTCCCAGCAGTGCGGAGCCCAGGACCCCGGCCACGGTGCAGCCGGCCATGCCTCCCGCCAGCACCCTGAGGTAGCGGCGGAAGCCGGCGACGTCCCCGGTGGCGGCCAGCTCCGACAGGCGCGGGAGCACGATGGCCTGCACCGCCTGGAACAGGAAGAGCGGGACCCTGGCGATGACGAGGCCCGACAGGAAGATCCCTGCGGCGTCGGCCTCGGCGCGCTCTCCGAGCACCTCGACCGACAGGGTCCCGACGTTCACGGTCAGCGCGGTGAGGAAGGAGGTCAGCAGCAGGAACCCCATCGACGACGCGAGCGGCGACCACGCCGGCGGGGCCTCCTCGGGAAGTCGGGGCCGGGGGTCGCGGGCGGACATGGGCACGAGCGCGCCCACGAAGGCGCTGCCGGCCATCACCACCGCGTAGGCCATTGCCTGGGTCACCCCGGCGAGGGCGAGGGCCACTGCGGGCAGTGCCTTGGCCGCCGCGTCGGACAGGAACAGGACGGCGAAGCCGTGGTACCGGTTGGTGCCGGCGAGGATCCCGCGGACGACGAAGGCCAGCGCGACGCCGCCGATGCCGATCACGAGCACCGTCACGTAGCCGAGCTGGTCCCGGAACAGCGAGTCGGCGATCCGGGCCTTGAAGATGAACGCGACCAGCGCGGTGACGACGAAGAGGCCGAGGGTCAGCGTGGCGACCCGTTGCACCAGGTTGCGGTGTCCCACACCCCGGGCGGCCCGGGCCGCGATCGACCGGCTCAGCTCCTGTTCGACCGGGATGAACAGCCCGTTGCCCACGAGGAACAGGACCGCCCACAGCACCGACACCGTCGCGAAGCGATCCGGGCCGAGCGCCCGGCCCGCCGCGGTCAGGAACAGGTAGCTCGCCACCCCGTCGACCAGCAGGCCGACGGTCAACGCGGAGCGGCCGTTGCGGGCCACGTCGAGGACCCGCTCCATCGCGGTCGCGCCCCCGGCGGCGGTTCCCTCCGCGTCCTGCACGTGACGAGGCTAGGGGAGAACCGGTCGGGACCCGGTACACGGCGGCCCTAGCGTGTGGGCGTGTCCGTCGCCCACCGCACCGATCGCGCCGACGGGGGAGCGCAGCGCCCGGTCGTCCTGGTCGATGTGACCGACACCCTGCGCTCCGGGTGGAACGCCGGCATCCAACGGGTGGTGCGCGGCATGGTGGCCGGTCTCGCCGCCGATCCCCGGCTCGACGTACGCCCGGTGGTCTGGTGGCCCCAGGTGCGGCGGTTCCGCACCCTCCTCGAGGACGAAGCGCTCCGGCTCGGCGAGGTGGGCGTGCCCGCGCCGCCGGCGCCTGAACCCCCGGCCACCGCCGGTCTGCGCCGTCGCGTGAACGGTGCGCTCGACCGGGTGCGGTTGGGGCGCCCGGCCCGCCGGGCGTGGTCGTGGGTCCGGCTGCGGTGGCGGCCCACCGAGCTCGAGGCTCGGTGGTGGTCGCTGGTGCTGGACCCACCGCCCGGCGCGCTCCTCCTCGAGGTCGACGCGGTGTGGAACCTCGTCGAGGTGGACCGGCGCGACCTGCTACCCCGGCTGCGGCGGGCCGGTGTGCGCGTGGTGCCGTTCGTGCACGACCTCCTGCCCCTTCAGCACCCCGACTGGTTCGTGGCCCCGCTGGTGGAGGTGTTCGACCGGACCGTGCGGGCCCAGGTGGCCCAGGCCGCCGTGGTCATGGCCAACTCGGAGGACACCGCGGCCGCGGTGCGGCGCCTGGCCCGGGCGTCGGGCCGGCCGGAGCTCACGGTGCGCGTGGTGCAGCTCGGCTCGGAGGCGCCGCCCGCCGTGGCCGCCGGGGAGGTGCCCGCGGCACTGCGCGGCCGCCGCTACGCGCTGGTGGTGGGCACCGTCGAGCCCCGAAAGAACCAGGCGACGCTCCTCTCGGCGTTCGACCTCCTGGGTCGCGACGACCTGGACCTGGTCGTCGTCGGCCGGGAGGGCTGGCACGCCGAGGACGTGGCCGAGCATCTGCGGGCTGCGGCGGCCGCCGGCGGGGTGCACTGGCTCGAGGGCGTCGACGACCCGACCCTGGACGTGCTGTACCGCTCCGCGTTCGTGGTGCTCGTCCCGTCGGTCACCGAGGGCTTCGGCCTGCCGGTCGTGGAGGCCCTCGGCCGGGGGGTCCCGGTCATCAGCTCGCCCGGCGGCGCGCTCGGCGAGTTCGGCCCGGAGGTCGAGCATGCGGCGGCCGACCGCCCGGAGGAGTGGGCGGAACGCCTGCGCGCCCACCTGGAGGACCCGGACCACCACCGGGCCCGCCGTGCCGCGGCCGCGGCAGCTCGGCTCCGGACCTGGGACGAGGTCGGGGCGGACGCCGCCGAGGTGCTGCTCGACGTCGCGTCCGCGCCCGCCGAGGGGCGCTGATCCTCGGATCGCGGCTCCCGCCACCCCATGTGGCCTCACGCTCACCTGCCGCGCGTGACGCCGGCAGCGGCGGGTTCCTAGACTCACGCCCATGACCGCGCCCCCGCGTCGTCGGCGCGCCCTCGTCCGACTCCTCGTCCTGGCCTCGCTGGCCATGGTGTTCCTGGCCGTGCCGCTGCCCGGCCTCCAGTTCGCCACCCGCTCCGTCGGCGCCGTGACGCCACTCGCCGAGGTCGCCCCGGCCTCGGCCGACGACGTCGCCTCGATCAGTTCGGTCGCCGACGAGCCGGTCGACGCCCGCTCGCTGGTGACCGGGGGCGACACCGACACGGGTCGCTTCACCGCCATCGGCCTCACCTTCGACCAGGTCCCCGACGGTCCGGTGTTCCTCCGCACGTTCGACGGGCGGGGCCGCCCGGGTGCGTGGCGGGAGGTCGCGGTGGAGGAGGAGGGCCCGGACCCGGGCACTGCCGAGGCCCGCTCGGCCCGACCCGGCACCGAACCGGTGTGGGTCGGCGCGGCCCACGGCTACGAGGTGGGTCTCGCCCGCGGCGACGCGCCGGGTGCCCAGGTCGTCACCGTCCACGACCAGGTCGAGCGCGTCACGGTCGACGCCACCCCGGTGGCGGGAGCGCTGAACCTGAACATCACCCCGCCCATGGGCATCAACTCCCGCTCGGCGTGGGGGGCGCGGCCGGTCACGGGCATCACCTACGGCACCACGATCCGCATGGGGGTGGTGCACCACTCCGAGAGCTCCAACAACTACTCGCCGGCCGACGTGCCGGCGATCCTCCGGTCGATCCAGGCGTTCCACATCGACGGCCGGGGCTGGACCGACATCGGGTACAACTTCGTCGTCGACAAGTTCGGCGGCGTGTGGGAGGGGCGTGCCGGAGGCATCAACGAGCCCGTGGTCGGTGCGCACGCGATCGGGTTCAACACGAACACCGTCGGCGTGATGGTCATCGGCAGTTATACCGCCACGAACCCCAGCTCCGCCTCGCTGGAGTCGGTGTCGCAGGTGATCGGCTGGAAGATGGCCCGCCACGGGGTGAACCCCAACTCGTCCGTGACGGTCACCTCGGGCGGCGGCGACAAGTACCCGGCGGGGACCCAGGTGACCCTGCCCCGGGTCGTGGGCCACGGCGACACGAGTTCCACGAGCTGTCCCGGACAGATCTCGAACTTCCTCGGGTTCCTCCGGGTGCGCTCGCAGGCCTGGACCGACTGGTTGCGTGCGATCTCCGTCCCTGCCGGCGCGCTCGACGGGGTGGGCGCAGGTTTCGGCGTGGTCAACGCGGTCGGCTGGGCCCAGAACCCCGCCGTGGACGGCCCGGCGCTGGTACGCCTCGAGGTGGCGGGCCGCGTGGTCGAGGGTCGGGCCGACCGGGCCCGGGCGGAGGGGAACTTCGGCTTCGACCTGATCGTGGACGGCGTGCCGCCCGGCTTCCAGTACGCGTGCGTGACGGTCCTCTCCGAGGGCGTCGCCGCATCCGACACCTCGCTCGGCTGCTGGTGGGTGCCGGTCCTCGACGCGGCGGGCACCAGTCCCACCGCCGCCCTCGCCACCGGCACTCCGTCCGCAGGGGTGGTCGACCTGTCGGGGACGTCCGCGGACGTCGACGGCCCGGCCCCGCGGGAGGTCGCCGTGGAGGTCGACGGCGTGGTCCGCTCCAGCGCGCCGAGCGCTCCCGACGGTTCCTTCTCCGCTCGCCTCACGGGCGTGCCCGGCGGACTGCGCCAGGTCTGCGTGATCGTGACCAACGGCGGCGCCGGGGTCACCACCCGGGCCGCCTGCCGGCTCACCTCGGTGCCCGGGGGGTCGCCGTTCGGTGCGGCGGACATCCGACTGCGCGACGGCAACATCGTGAACGTGAGCGGCTGGGCGATCGACCCGGAGTCCGTGGCCCCGCTCGCCGTGTACGCGGTGATCGACGGGCGCCCGAACGGGTTCGCCGCGGACTGGTCCCGTCCCGACGTGGCCCTCGCGCATCCGGGCTACGGCGACCGCCGCGGCTTCGTGTGGGAGGCGGCGCTCGGCCGCGGCGGCCACCGGGTGTGCGTGGTGGCGAGCAACGTCTGGCAGGGCGCCGACACCACCCTCGGTTGCCGGTCGATCGTGGTGAAGTGACCCCGGCCGACCCGGTCCCCGCCGCGGGCGGGGTCACGCCGGCTGGCCGGTCCGGGGCCCGACGACGCTAGAAAGGTCCCGTGAAAGGCCTCATCCTCGCCGGCGGCTCGGGCACCCGCCTGCGTCCCATCACCCACACCAGCGCCAAGCAGCTGGTGCCCGTGGCCAACAAGCCGATCCTGTTCTACGGGATCGAGGACATGGTCGCGGCCGGGATCACCGACATCGGGATCGTCACCGGTGAGACCGGCGCCGAGATCCGTGAGGCGGTCGGCGACGGCTCCGCCTTCGGCGCCCACGTCACCTACCTGCCCCAGGACCAGCCCCGCGGGCTGGCCCACGCCGTGCTGGTGGCCCGGGACTTCCTCGGCGACGACGACTTCGTGATGTACCTGGGCGACAACATGCTCCAGCAGGGCCTGGGCGGGTTCGTCGCCGCGTTCCGCGAGGACGCGGAGCGGGCCCGTGTGCCCACGCTCGAGGGGACCGAGGAGCCCCCGGCGGCGCAGATCCTGCTCTGCCCGGTGCCCGACCCGCAGCGCTTCGGCGTCGCCGAGGTGGACGATGCCGGCCGGGTGGTGCGCCTCGTGGAGAAGCCCGAGGTGCCGCCGTCGGACCTGGCGCTCGTGGGCGTGTACCTGTTCACCCCTGCGGTGCACGAGGCGGTGGCCGCGATCCGGCCGTCGCCCCGCGGCGAACTCGAGATCACCGACGCGATCCAGTGGCTGATCGACCACGGCCATCGCGTGCGCCACGACCTGCTCCAGGGCTGGTGGCTCGACACCGGCAAGAAGGACCCGCTGCTCGAGTCGAACCGGCTGGTGCTCGAATCGCTCGAGCGCCGCATCGACGGCTCGGTCGACGAGGCGAGCCGGATCGAGGGACGCGTCGTGGTGGAGGAGGGTGCGGTGATCGAGGCGTCGCACGTGCGGGGCCCGGCGATCATCGGCGCCGGCGCCCGCGTTGTGCGCTCGTACGTCGGGCCGTTCACCGCGATCGCGGCGGGTTGCGTGGTGACCGACAGCGAGCTGGAGCACTCCGTGGTCCTCGAGCGGGCGGTGATCGAGGGCGTGCCCCGCCTGATCGACTCGCTGATCGGGCGCGACACCGAGGTGCGCCGCTCGACTCGACCGCCGGCCGCCACCCGGTTGATGATCGGGGACCACTGCTCGATCGAGCTGGTGCAGTAGGAGGGTCCGTGAGCGGCAGCGAGATGGGCGTGGTGACGCCGTCGTCGGTGATCGAGGGGGTGTTCCACGTGCGGCCGCGCGTGTTCGGTGACGAGCGCGGGTTCTTCGTGGAGACCTACCGTCGGGAGTGGATCCCGGGTGGTCGCGAGATGGTCCAGGCCAACCGCGGCGACCGCGCCGCGGGGTCGCTCGTGGGGCTGCACTACCACCTCCACCAGGCCGACTACTGGTACGTGCCGGCGGGCTGGGCCCGCGTGGTCCTGCACGACCTCCGCCGCGACGGCCCCACCGACGGCGCCACCGAGGTGCTCGACCTGGGCGAGGTGGACGGCGCCGCCAACGAGCACCTCGGCCTCTACATCCCCCCGGGCGTGGCGCACGGGTTCGCGGCGCTGACCGACGTGACGATCACCTACCTGGTGGACGGCTACTACAACCCGGCCGACGAGCTCGGCGTGGCCTGGGACGACCCGGAGATCGGCGCGGACTGGGGCGTGACGGACCCCGTGCTGTCGGCCCGTGACCGGGCCAACCCCCGCCGTGGCGACCTGCCCGTCGACCGCGTGCCCCACCCGTCCCTGCGGACCGGCGGTTGACGGGACCTCCGTGCGGCTGTTCATCACCGGCGGTGCCGGCTTCATCGGGTCGAACTACGTCCACCACGTCCTCGCCACGACCGATGACGAGGTCACGGTCTTCGACGCCCTGACCTACGCCGGCAACCGGGCCAACCTGGCCGATCTGGACGACGACCCCCGGTTCACCTTCGTCCACGGCGACATCTGCGACCGCGACGCGGTGGCCGCCGCGCTCCCGGGCCACGATGCGGTCGTCCACTTCGCGGCGGAGTCGCACGTGGACCGCTCGCTGCTCGACCCCGACGTGTTCGTCCGCACCAACTGCCTCGGTACCAACGTGATGTGTGACGTGGCCGTGGGCGCCGGGGTGACGCGCTTCCTGCACATCTCCACCGACGAGGTGTACGGATCGATCGACGAGGGCTCGTTCCGGGAGACCGATCTGCTCTCACCCCGGTCGCCGTACTCCGCGGCGAAGGCCGGCTCGGACCTGATCGCGCTGGCCTACCACGAGACCCACGGCCTGCCGGTGGTGGTCACCCGGTCCTCCAACCAGTACGGGCCGTTCCAGTTCCCGGAGAAGCTCATCCCGTTCTTCGTGACCAACCTGCTCGACGGGAACCGGGTGCCGCTCTACGGCGACGGGCTCAACGTGCGCGACTGGCTCTTCGTGCGCGACAACTGCGAGGGCGTGGACCTGGTGCTGCGCGCCGGCGAGGTGGGCGAGGTCTACAACATCGGTGCGGGCAACGAGCGCACCAACCGCGAGATCACCGATCGCCTGCTCGCGCTGCTCGGCAAGGACGAGTCGTCGGTGGAGTACGTCGAGGACCGCAAGGGCCACGACCGCCGCTACTCGATCGCCGCCGACAAGGTGGCGGCGCTCGGCTGGCGGCCGCGGCACGGCTTCGACGAGGCGCTCGAGGAGACCGTCCGCTTCTACGTCGACCGGCGCGACTGGTGGGAGCCGCTCCGCGCCCGGGTCCGGAACCGCTGAGGCCCGCCGTGCGGATCCTCGTCACCGGCAGCCGGGGCCAGCTCGGCACGGAGCTGATGGAGCGGCTCGGTGCCGCCGCGCACCACGAGGTGCTCGGTGTCGACCTCCCCGAGGTGGACCTCACCGACCGCGACGCGTCGCTCGGCCTGGTCACCGGGTTCCGGCCTGCCGCGATCGTCCACGCGGCCGCGTTCACCGCGGTGGACGCGTGCGAGACCGAGGTGGATGCCGCGTACCGGGTGAACTGCGCGGCCACCCGGTTCCTCGCCGACGGCGCCCGTCGGGTCGGGGCCCACGTCGTGTACGTGTCCACGGACTACGTGTTCGACGGCACCAAGGCGACGCCGTACGTCGAGTGGGACGAGCCGTCGCCGCGGTCGGTCTACGGGCGCACCAAGCTCGGCGGCGAACGGGAGATCGACCAGGGCTGGAGCATCGCCCGCACCTCCTGGGTCTGCGGGTACCACGGCAACAACATGGTGAAGACGCTCCTGCGCCTGGCCGCCGAGCGCGACACGCTGAGCTTCGTCGACGACCAGGTCGGTCATCCCACCTTCGCCGGTGACCTGGCCGAGATGCTGATCCGGCTCGCCGTCGAGCGGGTGCCGGGCATCTTCCACACCACCAACCAAGGGGCGGTCAGCTGGTACGGCTTCGCCCGTGAGGTGTTCACGGCGGCCGGTCACGACCCCGACCGGATCTCGCCGATCTCCACCGCCGAGCTCGATCCACCCCGCCCGGCGCCGCGGCCGGCGAACTCCGTGCTCGACAACCTGGCCTGGCGGCTGCACGGTTTCGCCCCGAGCCGCGACTTCCGCGAGCCGCTCGCCGAGCTGGTCGCCCGGCTCACCGCCGACTGAGGCTCAGCGCTCCCGGACGGTGCCGGGGACCACGAAGGCGCTGTGCCACTGCCGGGGTGACGTGGCGGCGATCGCCGGCGGCAGCGGCTGGTCCGCCGAGAGGAACGTCCATCGGGAGCCGGTGGCGAGGTCGCGGCGGGTGCAGGCGATGTCCTCGCCGAACTTCACCACCCACCCCGGATCCGTGAGGCAGACGCGCACGCCGCGATCGGTGGCCTCGCTCACCACGGCCGGGGCGAGCTGGTAGCTGCCCACCGCCTCCGGGTCGGCGGTGATCACGATCGTGCGGCCGTCCGCCGTGCGGACGAGCTGGTCCACCAGTTTCGGCGTCTCGAAGAAGTCGTAGGGGGTGTAGCGGGTGGCGGGGGAGATGGCGGCGGCCGCCACGGCGGCGACCGCGACCGCGCCGACGGCCACCCGACGGGGGGTGGTCGCGGGGTGCCGCACCCACTCGGGCAGGAGGAGGGCGAGTGTGGTGCCCACGACGAGGCCGGGGATCGCCAGGATCCAGAGCGCCACGTAGCGGAACGACAGGTCGTCGACCCCGCCGGTGGCGTACTGCAGCAGGCAGAGCTCCATGGCCGCGGCGCCGCCGACGAGGAAGAACCCGAGGCGGCTGCGGCGCCACCAGGACACGCCGACGAGCGCCGCGAAGGCGACCACGAGCACGAGGGCCCGGGTGACGGTGTTCGTGCCCGGCCAGAACTGGAGCACGAACCGGGCGCCGTCGGTGAGGCCGTGGCCGCCGGTGTCGGGCCGTTGCAGGTAGTCCCAGTACTTCGTGGTCTCGCCCGGCCAGCTCGTCAGCGTGTAGCCGATGATCGGCGTGACGAAGGCCAGGCCGAGTCCGAGCGCGGCCCACAGCGTGCGGCGCTCCTCGGTGACCAGGCGTCGCAGGTCACCGGTGCGCCACGTCGCCACCAGCACCATGAGGGTGGCCACGCCCACGAAGCTCGTGAACGCCACGTGGCCGTGGAAGAGGAAGCCGACCCCGGCGACGAACGCCACGAGGCTGGGCAGACGACCGGCGGCCGCGCTCGCGCCCGCCACCACCATGAGGGCGAAGCTCGCGGTGAACATGTGGGGCAGCCACGGCCCGGCCAGGATGCCGGGCTCGAGCCAGCAGAACAGCGCCAGCGCCCCCAGCACCACCACGCCGTGCAGCCAGCTGCCCAGGTGCGAGCGGACGATGGCGCCGATGGCGCCGAGCTGCGCCGACACGAGGGCGAAGCCGCCGAGCATGTCGGCGTTGTGCTGGCCGATGGGGGACTGCAGGACCCGTCGCACGACCTCGGCGAGGCCCCAGATGTAGAGGTACCCGGGGCCGGGGTGGTGGAAGCCGGTACGGCTGCCGTTGCCCCGCAGGTCCTGGAGGGTGATGGCGTCCCACGCGGTGGCGAACTGGTTCGCCTCGTCCCCGGCGAAGTGCACGGGGCCGAAGATCCAACGGTTGCGGGCCAGGAGGAGCACGAACACACCCACGGCGAGCAGCGTGCCGACGACGAGGTCGCTACGGCGGCGTCCGTCGCCGGTGCGGTCGCCGGTCCCGAGGTCACCGGCGGAGGGGTCACCACTCGGGGGGTCGCCGGACGCGTCGTCGAGCGGTGCGGGCTCGTCGACCACCGCCGGGCGGCGGGGGTCGGGTCGTGCAGCTCGAAGGTCGCTCACGGAGGGTCCTCGCGGCACGCGCGGGAGGCGCCGGCGGCCGACCGGACGACCCTAGAAGGCCGCCTTGGCGTCCACAAGGACCCTGCCGGGCTCCGGTAGGCTCTGCCCGTGTCGCTGCGCTTCGTGATCATGGGCGGCGGGCCGGCCGGCACGCAGGCGGCCACCCACGCGGCCCGCCTCGGCGCACACGTCACCCTGGTCGAGCGCGACATCGTGGGCGGTGCGGCGCACCTGTGGGACTGCGTCCCGTCGAAGGCGATGATCGCCACGGGCGACGCCCTGGACGCGGTGCGCGGCGCGGTGGGCATGGGCCTCCGGGTCGATCCCGCCGCGGTCGACCTGGACCGGGTCCGGGAGCGGATCGCGGGGATCACCGCCCGCATCGAGGGGCAGAACCGGCGGCTGCTCGAGAGCCAGGGCGTGCGCCTCGTCCGTGGCACGGGCCGCCTGGCGGACGCCCATACGGTCGTGGCCGCCACCGCCGAGGGCGAGCTGCGCTTCCCGGCTGACGCCGTCATGGTCTCCACCGGGAGCCGGCCCCGCATCCCCGAGTGGGCGGTGCCCGACGGCGAGCGTGTGCTGACCACCCGCGACGCCTACCCGCCGACGGAGCTGCCCGAACGACTCATCGTGGTCGGCTCCGGCGTGACGGGCGTGGAGTTCGTCCACATGTTCTCGTCGCTCGGCAGCGAGGTGACCCTGATCGTGTCGCGCCAGCAGGTGCTGCCGGCGAAGGACCCGGAGGTGGCGGCCGTCCTCGAGGACGACTTCCTCCGCCGCGGGGTCCGGCTGTACAAAGGGGCGCGGGCGGTCGGGCTGGACCGTTCGTCGGACGGCGGGGTGGTGGTGCGCTGCGACGACGGGCGCGTGGCCGAGGGCAGCCACTGCCTCCTGGCCATCGGGTCGCTGCCCAACTCCGAGGGCCTCGGCCTCGAGGAGGCCGGCGTGCTCATGGACGGGCCGTGGGTGCGCGAGCTCGACCACCACATGCGGACCAACGTCGGGCACATCTACGTCGCCGGTGACGTCTCCGGGAAGCTGCCGCTCTCGTCGGTGGCGTCCATGCAGGGTCGCAAGATCGCCGAGCACGTGATGGGGCTGCACAAGGTCGACCACCGGCACCTCGACTACGAGAAGGCGGCCTCGGCCATCTTCACCGACCCGGAGATCGCGGACGTGGGCCTCGCCGAGGCCGACGCCTTCGCCGAGGGTCGCAAGGTGCGGGTCACCAAGGTGCCGTTCGCCTCGACGGCCAAGGCGCTCATCGACGACGACCCGCGGGGGTTCGTGAAGATCGTGTCCGACCCGGCCACGGGTGTGATCCTCGGCGGCTCGATCGTGGGCCACCACGCGGCGGAGCTGATCTCGGTGATCGCGGTCGCGGTCACCAACGGCCTGCGGGTGAACGACCTCGCGGAGAGCATCTTCGTGCACCCGGCGCTGGCCGAGGCGTTGAGCGACGCGGCAGAGTGACCCGGTGATCGAGCCCGACCCCGTCGACCCGTCCGAGCGACCGTCCGGGTTGCCCTACCCGCTGGTGCCGCCGACCGTCCGCGACGACCTGCCGGACCGGGGGTTCCCCGGGGCGCCGGCGTCGTGGGGCATGCGGGCCCTGGCCCGGATCATCGACGTGGTCATCGTGTCGTTCCCGTTCGGCTTCCTCGTGGCCGCGCTCGGGACGAAGACCATCGCGGAGGGGCCCGACAAGGGTCAGCTCTCGGGTCCGGCCTGGCCCCTGCTGCTGTTTCCGATCTGCTTCATCCTCTACGAGACGGTCCTGATCTCGATGTTCGGCCAGACCCTCGGCAAGTGGGTCTGCCAGGTGAAGGCGGTGCAGTGGAGCGACGGCCGGCTCGCCACGCTGCAGGAAGGCTTCATCCGTGCATTCGTGCCGGGGGTGTTCCTGCTGGTGGCGTCCGCGGCCGCGTTGCTCGGCGTGCCCGCCCTCGGCTACCTGCAGTTCGTGCCGATCCTGATCTACCTGTCCTCGTTGGCCAACGTGATCTACCGCGGCCCCCACGACAAGGCGGCGAACACCATCGTGCTGGCCGCGCCGAGGTCGAGGCGGGCCTGACCATCGCTCCGGTCGACGCCGCCGCCCCCGTCGACCCCGCCCGGCCCCCGGGGTCGGAGAGGTCGCCGGTGCAGGAGTGGGTCGACGGGCGCCCCGTCCGTCCTGTCCGGCGCCGCCGGTGGGCAGGACCCGACCTCCTCCGGGTGGCGGTGGTGGTGCTGGCGCTCGGCGTCCTCGTCGTACCCGTCCTCGCCACGGTGACCGGCTACGGCGACGGTGCCCGGGCCAACGGCGACGAGGTGGTGGCCCTGCTGCTGCCGGTCGAGGCAGGTCGCGGTTCGGCCGAGCTGGTCTTCCCGGGGAACGCCTACCAGGGCCTGATCGAGGTCCCGGCGTACGCGGTGCTGTGGCAGCTCGCCGGACCGGACCTGGTGCCGGCCCGCCTCCTGCACCAGGCGCTGTGGCTCGCCGCGCTGGCGGCGTGGACCGCGGCCTGCCTGTCGGTCATGGGCGCCCTGGGCGCGACCGTGCGGGCCCGGTGGTGGGGGGCGCTCGCCGTGGTGGGCCTCCTCGGGGTGACCGCGCCGGTGGCCTGGTCGGTGTTCTCCTCCGTGTACCCCGGGTACCACACCGGCGCCCTGCTCGGTGGCGTGGCCGTGCTGGCCGCCACCCGCGTGCAGCGACGCCGCGGCTGGTGGGCCGCCGGCCTGGCCGCAGGGCTCGCCGTGTACGCGCAACCCATGCACGGCGTGGCCGTCGTCGCCGTGCTCGCCGCGGCCCTGTTCGGTCCGCTGGCGGCCACCCCGACCGGAGCGGCGCCGCTCCCGGGCCGCTCGGGGCGCCTGCTGTCCGCCGGTCTGGGGGTGGTGTTCGGCCTGCTCCCGCTGCTCGTGTGGAACGCCGCGAACGACTGGGCGACCTTCCGGCCCGGGAACCAGCCGGTCGTGCACCCCCGGTGGACCTACCTGAACCGGCTGGCCAACGTCGTGGACGTCTCCGGCCACGTGCTGTCGGGCAACGGGTCGAGCGGGGTGCCGCCCTGGGGGGTGGTCGCCAACGTGGCGGTGGGTGTGGTGCTCGTGGCGCTGCTCGCGTGCGGAGTGATGGTGCTGGTGCGCTGCGGGCGCCGGGGCGTGGCGCTCCAGGCCGCGGT
Source organism: Microthrixaceae bacterium (assembly GCA_049316905.1). GTDB lineage: Bacteria > Actinomycetota > Acidimicrobiia > Acidimicrobiales > Microtrichaceae > CAIPVR01. The sequence goes on from JBMOJH010000013.1 coordinate 15,301, forward strand.
GGTGGTCGCGGTGTTCGGCCTCCCGGTGCTGGGGGCGTTCTCCCTCGACGACCAGTACCGCTACGCGGTGGCGTGGTGGCCGGCGCTCGCGGTCCTCGTGGCAGCGGGCACCACCTGGCTCGCCGACCGGCCCGCCGCGGGCGTGCGGCACGCGGCGAGGGCGGTGGTGGCGGTGGCGGTGGCGGCGCACCTGGCCGTGGTGGTCGCGGTGGGCCGCACGGCACTCGCCGGGGCCGCCGGCCAGCCGAACGCCACCGACCGCACGCGTGACCTGGCCGCCGACCTCCGCCGATGCGGTGTGGACGGCGTCGTGGGCGACTACTGGTCGGTGTACCCGGTGCTGTGGGCCGACCGCGCCGTGATGGTGGGGGAGGTCGTGTGGGGCCCGGATCGTCTGGACGCGGTCCACCCCGACGGCTGGACGGAACCCGTGCGGGTGGCCGGCCTGCTGGATCCCGCCGTGGCCGATCCGGTGAACGGGGCGGCGGCCGTCACCCGGGCCACGGGGCGGGGCGGCGGGGGCTGGGTGTACGCCGTGCACCCCGGGACCAACGTCCGGGTGGCCCTCGAGATCACCGACACGCCGCTGCCCGACGGCTGCCTCGGCCCGGACGGGTTGCGGCCGCTGGGGGACCCACCGGCATGACGCCGGCGGCACGGGCCGCGCGGCCTGCGCTGCTAGGTTCGTGAAGCCCCGTGCCCCTCAGGAAGGCTGAGCTTGTCCACCCCTGCACAGGTGTGGTCCTACCGGACCCTGATCGTCAACCTGGCCCAGCGGGACCTCAAGGCCCGCTACAAGAAGTCCTTCCTCGGATGGGCCTGGTCGCTCATCAACCCGGCGACCACGCTGGGCATCTACACGGTGGTCTTCGGCGTGTTCCTGGGCGCCGTCGCCCCGGTCGCGGGCAACGGCAGCACCCAGAGCTTCGCCCTCTACCTGTTCTGCGCCCTCGTGGCATGGAACTTCTTCTCGGCCACCGTGAACACCTCGATCGGCACCTTCACCACCGCCGGCCCGCTGCTCACCCGCACCTACTTCCCGCCGGAGGCGCCGATGCTGGCGGGCCTCACCACCGTGGCGATCCAGGCGGTGCTCGAGGTGGGGATCCTGTTCGCGTTCATGGTCGGGTTCGGCAACGTCTCGTGGACCTTCATCCTCGTGGTGCCGATCATGTTCCTCCTGGCGTGCTTCGCGTTCGGGATCGGCCTGGTGCTCGGCCTCGGCAACATCCGCTACCGCGACGTGAACTACCTCGTCGGCATCGGGCTCCAGGTGCTCTTCTACGCCACGCCGATCGTGTACTCGCTGTCGATCGTGCCGGCGGAGTGGCGGCGGGTGCTCGAGCTGAACCCGCTGACCTCGTTCACCTACAGCATGCGCCAGGTCGTCTACGAGCTGGCCCTGCCCACCGCCACCAACTGGCTCATGATGGGGGTGTCGGCCGCCGTGAGCCTGGTGGTCGGCTGGTGGATCTTCGGGAAGTACGCGCCGCTCGTGATCGAGGAACTCTGATGTCGGCCATCAGCATCGACGGCGTCTCGAAGAAGTTCCGACTCCAGACCGACAAGGCCCACTCGGTCAAGGAGCTCGTCACCCGACGCGACCGCGGCACCGGCCACGACAGCTTCTGGGCCCTGCGCGACGTGTCGTTCGAGATCCCCGAGGGATCGATGTACGCCCTCGTCGGCCACAACGGCTCCGGCAAGTCCACGCTGCTGCGCTGCATCGCCGGGATCTACCGGCCCACCGAGGGTCAGGTGAAGGTGGACGGCCGGATCTCCACGCTGCTCGAGCTCGGTGCGGGGTTCCACCCCGATCTCACCGGCCGCGAGAACGTGTACATGAACGCCACGATCCTCGGCATGTCGAAGAAGCAGATCGACGCCTCGTTCGACGAGATCGTCGGGTTCGCCGGCGTGGAGGAGTTCATCGATTCGCCCGTGAAGATCTACTCGAGCGGCATGTACGTGCGCCTCGGGTTCTCCGTGGCGGTCCACGTGGACCCCGAGATCCTCATCGTCGACGAAGTGATCGCGGTGGGCGACGCCGAGTTCCAGCGGAAGTGCTTCGACCACCTCTACGCCCTGCGCAAGAAGGGCGTGACCATCGTGGTGGTCACCCACGGCCTGAGCACCGTGGAGTCGATGTGCGACGGCGCCGCCTGGCTCGATCACGGCGAGCTGCAGCTCACGGGCACCGGCCCGGAGGTGGTGCAGGCCTACCTGGGCAAGGTGAACGCGGCGGAGCGCGAGGAGCGCGACACCGCCGCCTCCGCCGCGAGGGCCGAGGGCCTCGGCGCCAAGGAGGACGTCACCGTCACCAAGGTGGAGTTCATCGACGAGGACGGTTTCTCCTCGCGGGTCGGGTTCCACCGGAAGCCCCTGACGGTGCGCATCTGGTACGAGGCCGTGCGGCCCGTGCCCAACCCGGTGTTCGGCATCGCGTTGTACTCGTCGAGCAACGTCCACCTGACCGGCACCAACACCAAGATCGACGACTTCGACACCCCCACGATCGACGGTGTCGGCTACGTGGACCTGTCGATGGACGCGCTCCAACTCACCCCCGGCGACTACGAGCTCACCGTGGCGGTCTCCGACGAGTTCGTCCAGCACGTCTTCGACCGGCGGGAACGCGAGTGGCGGCTGACGGTCCGGGAGGGCGCCAAGGCCACCCCGGAGGGGCTCATGGACCTGCGGGGCCACTGGTCGACCGGGCCATGACCGGGTCACCGGCCGTCCCGATGGACGGAACGGGACAGGTGGAGGAGGACGTGGACGTGGATGTGCAGCACGACAGCGACATCGCCGAGAGCGATCCGGCTGCCGACGTAGGCGGCGACCCCGTGGCCGACGTGGTGGCCCGGGTGCGCGCCGACCTGGCGGAGCGCCGCCGGCGCGGTGAGCTGCCCGACCTCCCGGCCGGCGAGCTGGAGCGCCAGTTCGACGCCGTGGTCGAGGCGGCCGACGCCGGTCTCGTGGAGGAGCCCGATACCGACCTCGGGCCCCTGCGGGCCGAGGCCGCGCTCCCCACGTGGCGACCGGTGCCGATGGGCAACCCCGTGCGCCGGGTGGTGGTCATCGTCTCCGGACTCCTCGCGAGGGTCACCGGGGTGTTCGTCCGTCGGCAGGTGGGCGGCTTCACGCAGCGGACCACCGCGGCGATCGAGGAGCTGACGGCCCGCCAGCAGCGGCTCACCCACTTCCTCGCCCGCGCCCACCTCGACCGGATCCGCACCCTCGAGTACCGGATCGCCCAGCTCGAGGAGGAGGTGCTCCGCCTCCGCCGGGAGAGCGCAGCCGGGGAGCACGACTGATGTGGGACCAGCTGCTCGTCGGTGCCGCGCCGGGTGACGCCATCACCCGCAACGCGGTGCTCCTGCGGGCGGCGTTCGAGGAGTTGGGCCCCGCCGACATCTATGCGCAGCACGTCGAGCCCGGCATGGAGGACCAGGTCCTGCGCCTCGACCGTCTCGAACACCGGCGCAACTCGGCGCGGCCGCTCGTGTTCCACGCCAGCATCGGCTCCTGGCCGGTGTTCCGGGCCATCGACGAGTTCGAGCGCGAGCTGGTGCTCGTGTACCACAACTTCTCCCCGCCGGAGTACTTCGCCCCCTTCGCCCCGGACGTCGCCGACGACCTGATCCGCGGCCGGTGGGAGCTCGCCCGCATCCGTGACCGCGTGCGGTTCGCCGTCGCGGACTCCGAGTACAACGCGGCGGAGCTGCGGGAGCTCGGCTACGACGACGTCACTGTGGTCGCACCCACCCCCGACATCGAGCGGCTCGACCGCGTGACACCCGACGTGCCGATGCTCCGGCGCATCAACGGGTGGGGTCCGGGCCCACTGGTGCTGTGCGTCGCCCAGCAGCTGCCCCACAAGCGGGTCGACCGCGTGCTCGCCGCCGTGGCCGTGCTGCAGCAGGAGTTCCTGCCGGACGCGCGCCTGGCGTTCGTGGGAGTCGACCGCTTCTCCACCTACTCCCGGTCGCTCCGGGCGTTCGCCCGCACGGTCGGGCTCCGTGAACCGCAGTTCCTCGGCCGGGTGAGCGACGCCGAACTGGGGGCGCTCTACCTGCGGGCCCAGGCGTTCCTCACCCTGAGCGAGCACGAGGGCTTCTGCGTGCCGGTGGTGGAGGCGATGGCCCTCGGCGTGCCGGTGGTCGCGTCGGCCCGTGCCGCCATCCCCTCCACGGTGGCCGACGCGGCGGTGCTCGTGGACGACCCCGACGACCCGGTACTGGTGGCCGGTGTCCTGGCCGAGGTGCTGACCGACCCGACCTTGCGGTGGATCCTGGTCGGTCGCGGCGTGGGCCGGGCGCGTCGACTGGCCGCCTCCTCGAGCCTGCCCGAGCTGGTCGACGTGTTCGTCGCGGGCGCGCATGCGGGCGACACCGCGCCGCTGACCGGGCCCGGGGGTCGGCCGTGAGGATCGGCTTCGTGATCCAGCGCTACGGCGAGGGCGTCGTGGGTGGGGCGGAGCGCTACGTCGAGTCGATGGCCACCGGCCTGGCCGCGGCCGGCCACGACGTCGAGGTCGTCACCAGCTGTGCCACGAGCTACGCAGACTGGGCCGACGAGTTCCCGGCCGGCACCGTGGTGGAGTCGGGGGTGACCGTGCACCGGCTCCCGGGGCGTGCGCCCCGCGACAACGACCGGTTCATCCCGCTGCATCTTCGGGCGGTCGACCAACGGCAGGAACCGTTGTGGCCGTGGGCGCAGGACCGGTGGTCCCAGACGATGGGTCCGGACCTCCTCGGCGCCGAGGAGGTCGTGGCCGATGTGGCGGCCCGCTGCGACGCGACGGTCCTCGTGGGCTACCACTACGGACCCACCCAGCGGCTGACCGAGGTGGCCGCGTCCGCCGGCGCGACGGTCGTGATCCCGACCGCGCACCCCGAGGGCGCGTTCCACGTGGGTGTGGTGCGGCGGATGTTCGAGCACGCGGACCACGTGGTGTGCCTCGCCCCGGAGGAGGGCGACCTGATCGCCGCGGTCCACGGGTGCGGCGACCGGATCTCCTACGTTCCGTGCCCCGTCGATCCCCTGGAGGTGCCGGACCGCGACGCGGTCGCGGCGGCGGCCCGGGCGGTGGGTGCCACGCCCGGGCGCTACGTCGTGGTCGTCGGCCGGGTGGACCCCGCGAAGGGCAGCGATGACGCCGTGCGGTACATCGGGCACTACCGGCGGGCCCTCGACCCCTCGCTCGAACTGGTGGTGGTGGGCCCCGGTGACACGTCGGGGGTGGTCCCCGACGGCGTGCGGCCCACGGGGTTCGTCGACGAGGCCACCAAGGAGGCGCTCGTGGCCGGTGCCGCGGTGGTACTCCAGCCCAGCTACATGGAGTCGTTCTCGCTGGCGCTCGTGGAGGGGTGGCTCCTTCACCGACCGGCGCTCGTGCAGGGGCGGAGTCGGGTCCTGCGCGGCCACGTGGAGCGGTCCGGCGGCGGGTTCGAGTACCGGGACTACCCGGGGTTCGAGGCCGGGCTCACCGCCGTGCTCGCGGAGCCGGGTCTGGCCGACCGGCTGGGGGCGCTCGGGTACGCCTACGCCCGCCGTGAGTTCGACTGGGACCGGGTGGCACCCGCCTTCCTCGAGGCCATGACCCTCGCCGCGGAGCGGGGTGGACGGCGGCTGGCGACACGGGCGAGAGTCGCGCCATGACCGACGTCCTCCGCGGGAACCCCGCGGTCCGCCGCCTCGCCAAGGGCGTGCTCCGGCCCCTCGTGAGCCGCCTCGACCAGCTGACCCAGCGGCTGGAGGTCGTGGCCGACCGCCAGGATGAGCTCTCGGCGCGCGTGGAGCAGCTGGGCCGCACCCAGGACCGCCTCGCCGCGTACCAGGACCGCCTCGCGGAGGAGCTCCACGCCGAGGTCGATCCGTACGGCCCGGCGCTCGACGGCGTACGCAGCGTGGTCGACGTCCTCGTCCCGCGGGGCCGCGAGGCGGAGGCCGGCGCGGCGCTGCGCAACGAGCTCGACCACGTGGTCCGTGCGGCCACGGACCTCGTCCGCGCCGAGCTCGGGCGCGTGGAGGGCGACCTCGCGGAGCTGCGCCGCTCCAACCGCCTCACCCAGGCCCTCGCCGAGCGGGCGATCGGTGCCGCCGCGGCACCCGTCGCGCCGGCCGCCACCGCGGGTGGAGCGCCGGGGGCCGCCGAGCAGGAGCCGACGGTCGCGGTGCCGGCCGTCGCCCGCCCCTCGTACCGTCATCCCGCGCCGGGCACCGACCTGCTCTACCGGGCCTTCGAGGACCGCCACCGGGGCAGCGTCGAGCAGATCACCGACCGCCAGCGCACCGACTACCTGGAGCTGCTCGGTTCGCTCGACCACCCCGAGCTGCCCGTGGCCGACCTCGGTTGCGGTCGCGGCGAACTCGTCCAGCTCCTGCTCGCGGAGGGCCACCGGGCGGTGGGCGTGGACTCCAACACCGGCCAGGTGATCGAGGGCCCCTCGGACGCCTTCGTGGAGGAGGACCTCTTCGCCTGGCTGGACCAACAGGAGGACGCGAGTCTCCGCGCGGTGGTGTCGCTCCACGTCGTCGAGCACCTCCCGCCCGACCTGCAGATCCGTCTGGTGTTCGAGAGCGCCCGGGTCCTCGCCCCCGGTGGGCTCATGGTCCTGGAGACGCCGAACACGATGAGCCTGTCGATCGGCGCGTCGAACTTCTGGGTCGACCCCACCCATGAGCGGCCGGTCCACCCGCTGTTCCTCGAGTTCCTCGCGTCCGAGGCCGGCTTCGGCTCGGTCCGCACCGACTACCTCCACCCGGTGCCGGCGGAGCTCGTCGGCCCGCCGGGGACCGAACGGCTCGTCGGTGATCTGAACTCCCTGCTGCTCGGACCCGGGGATCTCGCGGTGGTCGCCACGCGGTGACCTCGGCCGCGGTCACCTCGTTGCTGCGGGCCGGGCTGGCCCTCGCCATCTGCGTCGCCGCGGGGCTGCCCCTCGTGGCGCTGGCACCCCGCCGGCTCCACCGGACCCTCCTTCCCGCGCTCCCGGTGGCCGGTGTGGTGACCGTGGTGGTGCTGGCCCACTGGCTGACACTCGCCGCCCCGTACCGGTGGACGGCCTGGCTGCTGGTCGCCGCCGTGGTGGTGGCCGACGTGGTGGTGCTCGCCCGCCCGTCGCTGCGCCCGGACGTGGACCGACGCACCGTCCTCGCCGCGGTCGTGCTCCTGGCCGCGGCCATGCCCGGGGTGGCGATCCTGGCCTCCAACGCACGCGCCGAGACCGCCGCGGGCCTGCGGTTCACCTCCGCGAACCACGACGCCTACTACTTCTCGGCCGTCGCGGACTGGCTCGTGGGCAACCCGAACCTCGCGGTCCCCACCATTGCGTCCACCAACCGGTCGCCGCAGGGCCCGGCGGAGGACCCGGCGCGGGCGTACCAGAGCTTCAAGCGCTGGGGTGAGGCGTCGGTCCAGGGCCTCCCGACGGCCCTCGCCGGCGGACGGACCAGCGAGCACTGGGCGCTGCTCACGGCGGGCTGGTTGCTCCTGTTGCCCGGTGCGGTGTTCCTGCTCGCGCGCGGGCTCGGCGCAGGTGGCACCCCGGCGCTGGCCGCGGGGGTGCTGGCCGGCCTGCTCGTGGGTGGCGGCGGCGTGCTGCAGTACCTGGTGCTGAACCAGAACGGTGCATTCGTGCTGGGCCTCCCGCTGCTCGTGGCGGCCGGGGGTGCGCTCACGTCGGCCGTGCGCGCGCCCGAGCGGGACCGGCGCGCCCAGGCGGTCGCCGCGGTGTTCCTCGCCGGGTGGCTGGGCACCTACTTCGAGTACGGGATCCTCGCCGTGCCCTTCCTCCTCGCCGCCGTGCTGGTGGTCCGCCCGGGTGGCATCGCCCGGCTCGCGAGGTGTCTCGGCGCGGTCGCCGCGGCCACGGTGGTCGTGGGCGTGCTGCCCCTCGTGAACACCCTGCGTGGCCTGCTGGTGGTGGGCGGGGCCCGGCCGACATGGGCGTCGTACTTCGGCGGCGACACGCCGATGGAGGTGATCGCGAAGCTGGTGGGCCAGCGCTCGCTCGACGACCTGCCGGTGCCGCCGCCGGGCTGGTGGACGGGGGCCGCGCTCGTGCTCCTGGCGGGGTGGGTGCTCGCGGTGGTGGCGGCGCTCTGGTGGCGCCCGACCCGCTGGGTGCTGCCGCCGGTGGCGGTGGTGGCGGCCGGCTACTGGTACACGCAGTCCCGGGGCGACACGAACTACATCGCGAACCGCGTGGTGGCGATGGGGCTCGCCCTCGTGGGCGTGCTCGCCGTGGTCGGCGCGGCCGCAGCCGTGCTCGCACCCGCCCGCGTGGCGAGGGGCACGGCCCGCAGCGGAGAGGGGGACCCGGCCGCGGATCCGGTGGCGGACCCGGGACCGGACCTGCGAGCACCGGCGCGTCCGGCGCTCGCGTGGGGTGCAGGAGCGGTGGCCCTGCTGATGGTCGCCACCGGTTTGGTGTCGAGCCGGACCATGGTGGGTGACCTGACCGCCTGGGCACTGCCCGGCCGGTCGCTCACCGTGGCCGACCGCGAGGCGGCCGGCTGGGTGCGCGAGTTCGGCGGCGCCGACGGGGCGCGCGTGGCGGTGGCCACCGGCGACTTCGTGCCACAGCTGCTCCTGCTCGACCAGCTGCGCGACCTCCCGGACGTCGGTTGGCCCGTGCTCCGCCCCGACTACACCGACAAGTGGTCGTTCGGCTCCACCGAGCCGCCCGCCTACGTGCTGGCCGATCGTCGCTCGATGGTCACCGGGGACCTCCCGGAACTCCGCTCCAACGACCGCTGGGCGCTCTACGCGTTGCAGGGGACGGGTGCCGTCGTGAGCCCTCCCGCGGGGATGGCCTCGGTCCCCGGCCCGCCAGGCTCCCTGCGCTGGACCGGTCCCTCGGCCACGCTCGGGGTGGTGGCCACCGCGACCTGCGGGCGCGTCGACCTGGCCGTGCGCAGCGCGACGGCGGCCGCCCAGCCCTTCGCCGTGCGGGCCGGCGAGGCCCTGAACCGCGACCGGGCCCGCCGCTACACCGCCGGGGCCGACCCGGTCACCGTGCCGCTCGCGGCGGCCGCCGACGGGACCTCGGGGGTGTTCCTCGCGGCGGTGCCCGCCGACGCGGTGCTCGACCTCCTCGTGGACGACCCGCCCCGCTGTGCCGGGGCCGCGCGCTGATGCCCGGGCGGGGCTAGCGTTCGCGCCGGGAGGTGGGTGCCACATGCCCAACGAGTTCACCCTCAAGCTGACGGACCGTTGGCTGGAGCCCGCCAGCTCCGCCGTCGGGCGGTTCGTCGGGCGTCGGGCATCGGTGTTCCGCCGGCCGGTCCACCGCGACCTGCTGGTGCGTCCCGGCGGCCTCGGCGACACGGTCATCCTCCACCTCGCCGTGCGCGCCCTCGGCCTCGACCCACAGTCCTTCACCTGGCTCGTGGGCGACCGCGGCCGGCTCTGGGTGGACCTCCAGGGCCTGCCCTCCACCAGCAACAGCGAGGGCTCCGTCGCCCTCGTCCGCGAGGTGGCCGGCCGCTACGACACGGTGATCAACACCGAACAGCGCTTCGGCCTCTCGCAGTCGATCTGCCGGGCGGCCTCGCGCACCGGTGGCCGGATCTGGTGCTTCGCCACCAACCGGGCGGCCAAGGCCGACGACTCGGTCGTGTCCTACCGCACCGAGGGCACCCACGAGGTGTACGAGTTCATGCGGCTCCTCGGCCGTGTGTACGCGCTCGACGTGCCCGAGCGGATCGAGGTGCCCCGGGCGCATCCCGCCGACGGACCGGCGGTGGTGGCGCTCGGCGGTTCGCACGCACCCTCACGGGACTTCCAGGCCCGCCAGTGGGTCGAGTGGATCGAGCGGCTCAAGCTCGACGACGTGATCCTGGCCCACGGCCCGGCGGAGGCCGAGCTCGCCGACCGGATCTCGGAGCTGCTCCCCGGCGCCGTGGCCGAGCGCTCCACGTCGTTCCTCCGCTCGGTCGACGCGATCAGCCGGGCGTCCCACCTGCTCACCGTCGACGGCGGGCTGCTGCACGTCGGGTCGTTCTACGGCGTGCCCACGACGGCGGTGTTCACCGCGGGTCGGTGGGACAAGTGGCGGCCGCTCGCGGACGGGAGCGAGGTGGTGCGTCGCACCGACGTCGGCTGCCAGCCGTGCACCCTGTTCGGCGAGACCCCCACCTGCACCAACGCGCTGCTCTGCATGCGGCTGCGTGACGACGACTGGGAGGCCGCCGAGCAGGCCGTGGCGGTCGAGTTCGGTCGTCTGCCGCGCTGAGCGTCCGTGCTGAGGGGCCCTGTCAGGAGCCCGCGGCGTCGAGGAGTTCGACCCGCGCGGTGATCAGGTGCAGCGCCACGGCGTGCACCTCCTGCACCCGATCCGCATAGGGTCCGGTGCCGGCGCACACCTCCCGGGTGGCGAGGGCTCCGAGGGGGGAGCCGGGGCGCCCCGTGAGGGCCAGCACCGCCAGCCCCCGGTCCGAGGCGACCTCCGCGGCCCGCAGCACGTTCGCGCTGGTACCGCTCGTGGAGAGCGCCACGAGCACATCGCCGGGCCGGCCGAGCGCCTCCACGCCGCGTGCGAAGACGTGCTCGAAGCCGTAGTCGTTCGCCACGGCGGTCAGGTGCGACGGGTCGCCGAGCGCCACGGACCGCAGGGCCGGGCGGTCGCCGCGGTAGCGACCCGACAGCTCGGAGGCGAGGTGCATGGCGTCGGTCATCGACCCGCCGTTGCCGGCCGCGAGGACGAGCCCGCCGCCGGACAGGCACCCGTGCAGCAGGTCGCCCGCCTCCTCGACGGCGCGTACCCACGCGGCGTCGTCGGCCAGCGACGAGAACAGCGCGGCCTGCTCGCGCAGCACGCCCGACACGTCGTGCGGGGCCGCACCGCCATCTGCCGGGGGAGCGGGGCTCACGACGCGCCGCCGGACCCGATGCGCTCGACGACGCCGGTGGTGGAGCGGCCCTCGAGGAGCGGGACGATGACCACGCGACCGCCCCAGGCGCGGCTCTCGGACCACCCGACCACGTCCTCCTCGCGGTAGTCCCCGCCCTTCACGATGACGTCCGGGCGGAGCGCCTCGATCACCTTCAGGGGCGTGTCCTCCTCGAACACGGTGACGAGGTCCACCACCTGCAGCTCCGAGATCAGCGAAGCCCGGTCCGCGGCGGTGACCACCGGTCGCTCCGGCCCCTTGAGACGCTTCACCGATGCGTCGCTGTTCACGCCCACCACGAGCAGGGCGCCGAGGCGGCTCGCCGCACGGAGCAGGTGGGCGTGGCCGGCGTGCAGGAGGTCGAAGCACCCGTTGGTGAACACCACGGGCCCCGAGCCCAGCCGTCGGCGGTGCTCCACCCGGCGGACGAGTTCGTCGAGGTCCACCACCGCGGTGCCGGGGTGGCCACCCGCCCGCTCCACGAACAGCTCCAGGTCGTCGGGCCCGACCACCGAGGTGCCCGCACCGGCGCAGCCGATGCTGGCGGCCTCCAGGGCCCGCGCCGCGGCCGCCACGAGCCCCGCGTCGCCGGTCAGGCCGACGGCCAGCACCGACAGGAGCGTGTCGCCCGCGCCGGACACCGACACCACCTCCACCGGCCAGGCCGGCAGCCACGCATCGCCGTCGTCACCGGGCGACACGTAGGCGCCCTCGGCGCCCAGGGAGATGACGGCCCGATGGCACCCGGTCACCGCCAGCAGGTCCTCCGCGGCGCGGCGAAGACCGTCGCGGGTGAGCGGCTCGGGGAGCTCGCGGCCGATCAGTTGCTCGGCCTCCACCCGGTTGGGCTTGATCACATCGGCGCCGCGGTACCGGGTGGGCGTGGACGGCTTCGGATCCACCACCACCGGCACGCCCGCCGCCGCGGCCTGCTCCACCACCGCGGCGGTCAATTCGTCGGACAGCGCGCCCTTCGCGTAGTCGGAGAGCAGCACGACCCGCGGCCCGTCGCCGGCGAGGAACTGCTCCACCGCGGCCAGCGCGGTGGCCACCCCGTCGGCGTCGGGGTCCACCACGTCCTCGTGGTCGATGCGCACGATCTGGTGGCCGGCCGCGGTCAGCCGCTCCTTGCGCGTGGTGCGCACGCCCGGCTGGGTCCAGCAGGCGAGCTCCACGCCGATCGCCGCGCACCCGGCGCGCACCTCGGCCGCCGCCGGGTCGTCGCCGAGACGGCCGACGAGCACCACGTCGCAGCCCCAGGCCCGGAGGTGGGCGGCCACGTTCGCCGCGCCGCCGAGTTGCTGGGTGCTCCCGGTGGGCCGGAACACCGGCACGGGGACCTCCGGGGACAACCGCGTCGAGCGGCCGGTCGAGTAGACATCGAGCATGATGTCGCCGATGACGAGGGCGGCGGTGGTCATGGCGTTCCCGGTCCGAGGGGCGGTCGCCCGGTGACGGGCGGACCAACGATACCCGCCGGGCAGGACCACGATGCGACCTCCGGCCCGGCCGGCCCACCGTCGCCGGACGGGCCGCCCGGGGTGCCGCATCCCGCACCCCTTCCCGTGGCGGGAGCCGTCCGGCTGCTCGACGGCGTGGACGTGCTCGTGGTCGATCTCGACGGCACGATCACCTCCGACGACACGCTCGAGCTGCTGCGGGCGGGGGCGCGCGGAATCCCGCACCTCGCGGACCGCTGGAACGAGGCCGTCGCCACGTCGAAGCAGGCCGAGAAGGTCCTCCTCCACGCGGAGGTGGGTCTGGACGTCGGCAGGCTGCGGTACCGCGGGGAGGTCCTCGAGCTGCTGGCAGCGGTGCGCGGCCGCGTCGGGACGCTCGCGTTGGTGACGGGCTCCTCGGTGGCGCTCGCCCGGGACGTGGCGGCCCACGTGGGCGGGTTCGACGAGGTGCTCGGCACCACGCCCGAGGTCAATCTGACCGGTCCGCGCAAGGCCGCTGCGCTGGTCGAGCGCTACGGCCGGGCGGAGGTCTGGTACGTCGGGGACAGCCCGGCCGACGTGCCAGTATGGCGGGCCGTGAGCGGTGGAGTGGTGGTCGGCGGCCGCCGCCCCGAGTGGATGCCCGACGACCTCCACCGCGTCGTCCCGCTGGAGGTGGAGGACCCATGACGCAGCGCGGAGTGCCGGTCGGCGCCCGGACCGAACGGCGCACGGTGTCGGCCTGTCCGATCTGCGGCGGCACCGCGCTGGCGGAGGCCGACGTGCTGCGCGACCACGACACCGCCGAGCCGTTCCGGGCCCTGCGCTGCGAGGACTGCTGGACGACCTTCCTGGCCGATCCGCCGGTGGACGCCGAGCTGGGCCTCTACTACGAGCCCCACGGCGAGATGTCGGACCCGGGCGCGCTCTTCGCCCGGTTGCGCAGCCTGAAGATCGCCCGGGAGATCCGGCCGGTGGCCCGGCTCCTCCCGCCGGGCGCCCGGGTACTCGACTACGGCTGCGGCGACGGCTCGATGGCGGCCGCCTTCGTGGCGGCCGGGTTCTCCGCCGTCGCCGCCGACACGTACGACCCGTCGGACTGGCACCGCGACGGGATCCCCTACGCCCGGTCGGTGCCGGGGACCCCCTTCGGCGACCTGCTCGACGCCCACGGACCGTTCGACGCGGCGGTGTTCCGCCACGTCCTCGAGCACCTCCCGGACCCGGTCGGGGTGCTGCGCAGCCTCCATGACCGGGGTACCCGGGTGGTGGGCCTGGTGGTGCCCAACGCCCTGGCCCCCAGCGCCCGGCTGCTCGGTGAGCGCTGGTTCTACTGGGATCCGCCCCGGCACCTCTACGGTTTCAGTCCCCAGTCGGTCAACGCGATGGCCGCGGCCTCGGGCTTCCGGGTGGCCGACCTGCGCGTTGCCGGTCTCGACTCGCTCGTCACCTCCGTTCACCGGGGGGTGGCCCTCGGTGCCGGCGGCGCGTTGGAGGCCCACGGCTGGCGTCGGACCGCCCTCCGGGTCACCCGCCCGACGGGCCTCCTGGCCGCCGCCGCGTCGGCCGCGGTGGCGCCGGTGGGCTCGTCGATCCTGGTGGCCGAGCTCGTGCGCCGCGACGAGGACTGAACGGCCGGCCCGCAGGCCCGCCCGCCCGACACCGACCCGTTCCCCGGCCGGGGCGGTCAGCGTTCGGCGTCGCCGCTGCCGCGCACGAGCCGGATCAACGACCCGCCGCTCAACACCGGCAGCCGCTCCAGTCCGCGCTCCGCGAGCACGAGCGGCCGGGGCGGCCGGGCGATCGCCTGGGGGACGAGGAACAGGTGGGCCCGCTGCACGGCGCTCCACCCGTGCCGGGCGGCCGCCGCGAGGAACGCCCGCGGCCGGAACAGCGCCTCGCCCTCGGTGCGGGTGTGGTACCAGATCACCCACGGGTTCTGCGGGTTCGGCTCGATCGCGACCCACTGGGTCCACGGGCGGGCGACATCGCCGACCCCGGCGCACGTGGCGTCGAGGTCCTCCACGTGGTGCAGGACGTCGTTGGTCAGCACCAGGTCGGCCCGACCCGGGTCGGACTCGGCCAGGCGCTCACCGGTGCCCACCTCGAAGCGCAGGTTCGGCAACTCGGCCGCCCGGCTTCGGGCGAAGTCCACGTAGCCCTCGATCGGCTCGACGCCGACGAACCGTAGCGCGGGGCGCTCGGCCGCCAGACGGCGGAGCAGCAGCCCGGTGCCGCTGCCGACCTCCACGACGGTGTCGCCGTCGCGCAGGGTGTCCAGGTGGAGGCGGAGCTCCCGCAGCCGTCGCTCGAACAGCCAGCCCTCCCGCCGGGCGTCGTAGCCGTCCGGGTCGTCGTCGAACTGGGCGTTGAGGCAGGTCACGGCCGCCCCCGGGTCAGTCGCCTGCTGCGTCGATCACCACGACCACGTCGCCGGCGGCCACGGACTGGCCGGGTTCCACCTTCACCTCGGTCACGGTGCCGTCCACGTCCGCGTTGACGTTGTTCTCCATCTTCATGGCCTCGAGCACCACGACCGGCTCGCCCGAGGTGACGGTCTGGCCCGCCTCCACGAGGACCTTCACGATCGTGCCCTGCATCGGCACGGCCACCTTGCCGCTGCCGGCGACGGTGGCACCGCCACCAGCGGAGGCACCGCGCTTGGGCCGGGCCTTCGCGGCCGGGGCGCCGGCCGCCACCGGGGCCAGCTGGCTCTCGGGCACGTAGAGGCTCACTGCGAAGCGCTTGCCGTTGACCTCGACATCGACGTCACGCTTGACCTTGGGCTCCGCGCCGTCGGCCTCGGCGGTCACGTCCGCCTTCCCGGAGACGCCCTCGAGGTCGAGGGACTCCTCCACCCACTTCGTGGAGTGCTCGATGGCGCGGAAGTCGGGGTGGCGCAGGATCGCGAGGTCGGCGGGGATCACGGTGGCGATGCCCTGGACGTCCATCTCCTCGAGCGCACGGATCATGCGGTCGACGGCCACCTGGCGGTCGCGGCCCCACACGCAGAGCTTGCCGACGAGGTTGTCGTAGTACTGGCTGATCTCGTCGCCGCCCTCGTAACCGCCGTCCCAGCGGGTGCCGAAGCCGGAGGCCACGTGCAGCTTGTGGATCGGGCCGGGGGAGGGGAGGAACCGCCCGCCGGCGGGGTCCTCGGCATTGATCCGGCACTCGATGGCGTGGCCCTCGATGCGTACGTCGTCCTGGGTGAAGGGGAGCGGCTCGCCGGCGGCGACCCGCAGCTGGAGCTCCACCAGGTCCACCCCGGTGACGAGCTCGGTGACCGGGTGCTCCACCTGGAGGCGGGTGTTCATCTCGAGGTAGTAGAACTCGCCGTCCTCGTAGAGGAACTCGACCGTGCCGGCGTTCACGTAGTCGCAGCCCTTGGCGACCTTCACGGCCGCCTCGCCCATCGCCGTCAGGATCTCCTGCGGGATGCCGGGGGCCGGCGCCTCCTCGATGAGCTTCTGGTGGCGGCGCTGCGCCGAGCAGTCACGGGTGCCGAGGTACACGGCGTTGCCGTGGGTGTCGGCGATGAGCTGGACCTCCACGTGGCGCGGCCTGGTGAGGTACCGCTCCATGTAGCACTCGTCGCGGCCGAAGTAGGCGAGCGCCTCGCGCTGGGCCGACTCGAGCGCGGCCTCGACCTCGTCCGCCGAGTTGACGACCTTCATGCCGCGGCCGCCGCCGCCGTAGGCCGCCTTGATGGCCACGGGGTAGCCGTACTCGGCGCCGAAGTCCTTGACCTGCTGCGGGTCGGTGATGAGGTCCGTCGTGCCGGGCACGCCGTGCACGCCGACCTTCTCGGCGGCGAGACGGGCGGAGATCTTGTCGCCCATCACGTCGATCGCCGCCGGGCCGGGACCGATGAAGGTGACGCCCATGTCGGTGATGGCCTTGGCGAAGTCGGTGTTCTCGGAGAAGAACCCGTAGCCCGGGTGGACGGCCTCGGCCCCCGAGCGCCGGATCACGTCGAGCAGCTTCTCCGTGTCGATGTAGCTCTCCGCGGCGGTCTGGCCGCCCAGTGCGT
The DNA here is from genome assembly GCA_049316905.1 of Microthrixaceae bacterium. Lineage (GTDB taxonomy): Bacteria > Actinomycetota > Acidimicrobiia > Acidimicrobiales > Microtrichaceae > CAIPVR01. The sequence goes on from JBMOJH010000013.1 coordinate 31,675, forward strand.
AGGCCTCATCGGCGAGGCGGACGTGGAGGGCGTCCCGGTCGAGGTCGGAGTAGACGGCCACGGTGGAGATCCCCATCTCCCGGCAGGCCCGGATGACCCGGACGGCGATCTCTCCGCGGTTGGCGATCAGCACCTTCGAAAACACGACCTATCTTCCCCCGATGGCATTCGAACGCGCCAAAGCAGCACTCGCCGGCACCCGCTTCGCCGACCTGCAGTGGGTGGCCGAGACCGGGTCCACCAACGCCGACATGGTCGAACTGCTCCGGGAGGCGGGTCCCGCGGCCCGGCCACTGGTGCTCGTCGCGGACCACCAGACGGCCGGTCGCGGTCGGCTCGACCGCACCTGGGAGGCGCCGCCGGGTTCCTCGATCCTGATGAGCGTCGGCCTGCCGCTCGACCAGTACCCCGAGGACCGCTGGAGCCTCCTCACCGGCGCGCTGGGCGGGGCCGCCACCGAGGCGCTCGAGGGCCTGCGGCTCAAGTGGCCCAACGACCTGGTGGCCGTGGGCGCCGGGCCGGACGGCACCGACCGCAAGGTGGGCGGCATCCTCGCCGAGCTGCACGACGTGCCGGGGGTGGGCCACTGCGCGGTGCTCGGCCTCGGGGCCAACCTCAACTGGCCGGCCGTGCCCGAGCACCTGGCCGACATCGCCACCTCCATGAACCTCCTGCTGGGCGGTGCCGTCGACGCCGAGGTCGTGCTCACCGACCTGCTCGTGGCACTCGACGAGCGATGGCTCCCGCTGATCGAGCGCTCCGCACCGTCCACCGGGGAGTTCCACGCGGCCTGGGCGGCCCGGTCCGCCACGCTGGGCCGACGGGTCCGTGTCGAGCTGCCCGACGCGGTGCTCGTGGGGACCGCCGTGGACCTGGCCCCCGACGGCGCCCTGGTGGTGGAGGACGACCAGGCCGTGCGGCGCACCGTGCGCGCCGGCGACGTGGTCCACCTCCGGCCGGAGCCCGCCGAGTGAGTGGTGGCGCCGCCGCCCGTGCGGGTCACCGCGTGCGTGGGGCCGTCACCCGCGCCCGCCTCGCGCTGCTCGAGCACGTGGCCGGGCGGGTCCCCGCCTGGTACCTGCACGACGCCCGACGCTCCCTCCGCGTGCTCGAGCGCACCTCGGGCCGGTCCCGTGGCCGTGACGCCGATCCCTGGTCGCTGACCGCGGCCGAGCGCCGGCGCTTCTCGCAGAACGGTGAGGACGGTGTCATCGAGGAGCTGGTCCGCCGGGTGGGGGCACCGGGGCGCTGCTTCGTGGAGATCGGCGCGTCCGACGGTGAGGAGAACTGCACCCGCAACCTGGCCGAGCAGGGGTGGCGGGGGGTCTGGCTCGAGGCCGACCCCGACCGCTGCCGGATCGCCCGCGCCCGCGGCCTCGAGGGCGTGCAGGTCGTGGAGGGCTTCGCCCGCCGCGCCGGGGTGGTCGGGGTGCTCGACGCCCACGGCGTGCCGGCCGAGCCCGACGTGCTGGTGGTGGACATCGACGGCGACGACCGCGGCGTGCTCGCCGCGGTGCTCGGCACGCGCCGGCCCCGGATCGTGGTGGTCGAGTACAACGCGGACTTCCGGCCGCCCGCCGCCTGGTCGCTCCCGGAGCGGAGGGCGACGGGGTGGGACGGCACCTTCCGGTTCGGCGCGTCCCTCCAGGCGCTGTGCGACGCGGCACCGGGCTACGTGCCGGTGTACTGCGACACCACCGGGGTCAACGCCTTTCTCGTTCGCGCCGACCTCGCGGCCGCAGCGGGGGGTGGGGGTTCACCGGCGCGCCTGCACCGTCCGGCCGCGCACTCCCGCCATCCGTTCGGCCACATCCGGAGCCGCGCCGCGCTGCGGGCCCCGGTGGGCCTCGACCTCGACCGGGCCGAGCGCGTGCGCCTCGAGCGCGCGGTGCTCGACGGCCGAGGACCGTGGCGGCCGGGGGTGCCGGTCGGCTGCGAGCTGGACGTGGTGAACGACTCGGGGGTGGAGCTGTCGAGCGGACGCCCGGGCGGCTTCCAGCTCGTCCTGCGGTGGTACGACGGGGAGCCCCCCGTGGACGACGCGCCCAGGACGCCGCTGCCCTACCCGGTGCGACCGGGGACCCGCCGACGGGTCGTGCTGTGGATGCCGGCGCCGGAGCGGCCCGGACGCCATGTCCTGCGGATCACCGCGGTGGTCGAGGGCGTGGCCTGGCTGGAGCACCTCGGCGGGGCCGGGACGTTCGTCGACCTCGAGGTGGACGTGACCGAGGGCGGGCCGATGCCGACCTACGGGTCGAGCGGCCCGCCGGGCCCGTAGGCCGCGTCCCACACCTCTGCACAGCGGCGCGTCACCGGACCCGGAGCGTCGAGGGTGCGGGCCCGGGCCGGGTCCGCGTGGTGCAGCAACCGGGCCACCGGCTGCACGTCGCGGGTGCTCGAGACGAGGAACACCTCGTCGGCCGCGTCGAGTTCGGCCATCGGGACCGGCTCCTCGGCCGCGGGTCGACCGGTCGCGGCGAGCGCCTCGAGCAGCAGCGCCCGGGTCACCCCGGCCAGGCAGCCCGACGACAGCGGCGGCGTGACCACCCGGTCGTCGAACACCACGAACACGTTCGAGCCGGTGCCCTCGCACAGCTCGCCGACGGTGTTGGCGAGGAGCGCCTCGCTCGCGCCGACCGAGGTGGCCGCCGCGAGCGCCACCACGTTCTCCGCGTACGACGTGGTCTTGAGCCCGGCCACCGCGCCGCGCTCATTGCGGGTCCAGGGGACCACCAGCACGGTGGTGGGGGAGCGGTCCACGGCCATCGGTCCGGCGGTCAGCAACAGCGTCGGCCCGGCGTCGCCCCGGGCGCTCCCCATCGGTCCCGGACCGCCGGTGACGGTGATGCGCAGCCGGCCCGGCCCGGGGCGGGCGGCCACCACCTCCTCCACCGCGTCCAGGAGCGTCGGTCGTGGCGGTGGCGTCAGGCCGAGCCCGGCCGCCGACCGCTCGAGGCGGTCGAGATGACGCGTGAGCGCGAAGGGGCCGTCGTCGGTGAGCTTCAGGGTCTCGAACACGCCGTCGCCGACGGTGATGCCGTGGTCGGACCAGTGCAGGGCGGCCTCCGCCGGCTCACGCCGCGCCCCGTCGAGCCACACGACCAGCTCCCCGTTCCGCGCGTCCCCGTCGTCCGGCTCCCGGTCCCTCGGCCCCCCGCCCCCGGTCATCGGGCGGCCCCCGCCGTGCCCGCCGCCACCCGCAGCAGGTTGCGCGCCTTCAGCTCCGTCTCGGCCCATTCGCCCTCCGGTGTGGAGTCCCACGTGATCCCGCCCCCGGTGCCCAGGTGCAGCTCGCCGTCATCGATCCAGAACGTGCGGATCGCCACGTTGAGGTCCCCCTCGCCGCGGTCGGCGTCCACCCAACCCACCGCGCCGCAGTAGACGCCCCGCGGCACCGGCTCGAGGCGGCGGATCGATCCCAGCGCGGCCTCCTTGGGGGCGCCGGTGACCGATCCCGGGGGGAACGTGGCGTCGATCGCCGCGGCCCAGCCCAGGCCGGGGCGGAGCCGTCCCTCGACCGTGCTCACGAGGTGATGGAGGCCGGGGTGCGACTCCACCTCCATGAGCGCCGGCACGGCCACGGTGCCCCACTCGCACACGCGGCCGAGGTCGTTGCGCACCAGATCGACGATCATGACGTTCTCGGCGCGGTCCTTGGGCAGGAAGCCGTCCGCGGTCGCGGCGGTCCCCTTGATCGGCGAGGACCACACCCGGTCGCCGCGCCGGCTCAGGAACCGTTCCGGCGACGCGCTCGCCACGGCGAGACCGACGGACGGCACGCGCACCACGGCCGAGAACGGGGCCGGGTTGCCGGCGGCCAGCGCGGCACCCAGCGCGGCCACGTCCTGCGGTCCGCCCAACCATGCCGAGCGCGGGCCGGGCAGCGGGGCCCGCAGCCGCCGGGTGAGGTTGACCTGGTAGACGTCGCCCGCCGCGATCTCTGTGCGGATGCTGCGGACGCCGGCGGTGAAGGCCGCCTCGTCCAGCGACGTGGACCACGACGCCGGCGTCGGGCCCAGCCACGCCGGGCCGGGCCACGGACGCGCGGGGCGCACCCGGTCGAAGCGGGCGCACACCGGCGGGTCGTCGAACGGGAGGACCACCGCCCAGAAGCCCTCGCCGTCGAGCGCGGCGAGGTCGGAGGTGAGGTCCACGAGGCCGGTGCACAGGCGGCCGCCCACCACGGCGAGCGCGTCGGGATCGTGGTGGCGGGGCCGCGCCCTGGTGGGGCTCACCCGCACAGGTTCCCACGCGGGCGGGGGCGTGCAGCGCCGCCGAGCACCCCCTCAGCCACTGCGGGACGGTGGCGGAGACGGCGGTCGGGCCACTGCTACCGTCGGCCGGGTCGTGGCACGAGTTCGGTACACCGCAGGGCGTCGCACCTGGCCCCAACGGCTCCTCCTGGGGTTCAACGTCGTGCTCGTCCTCGCCTGCCTCGGCGCCGCGTTCGGCCTCACCAAGGTGCGGACCACGCTCGAGTCGGTGCCGGTGGTGGACGTGGGCTCGTCGCTCGCCGATCCGGTCGACGTGGAGACCCCCCGAAACTTCCTCATCATCGGCACGGACTCCTCGTCGGGTCTCGACAAGGCCGATCCGGTCAACAAGGGCCGCCCGAGCGGCGAGAACCTGGCCGACGTGATCATGGTGCTGCGGGTCGATCCGAGGGACGGCACCGCCCGGCTCCTCTCGATCCCGCGTGACAGCCGGGTGACCCTCCCCGACGGGTCCACCCAGAAGATCAACTCCGCCACGATGTTGCCCAACGGGCCCAAGGCCCTCGTGCAGACCATCAAGCGCAACTTCGGCATTCCGATCGACAACTACGTACAGGTCGACTTCGCGGCGTTCAAGCGGCTGGTGGAGGTGCTCGGCGGCGTGCCGGTGTACTTCACCACCCCGGTGCGCGACCGCAACACCGGCCTGCTCGTGAAGGAACCGGGCTGCCGCCAGCTCGACCCCGACCAGGCGCTGGCCTACGCGAGGTCCCGCCACTTCGAGTTCCAGGTGAACGGCAAGTGGCGCACCGACGAGACGGGCGACCTCGGGCGCATCACACGCCAGCAGGACTTCATCAAGCGGGCCATGCGCAAGGCGAGCGACATCGGGGTCCGCAACCCCAGCACCGCGGTCGGCGTGATCGACGCGGCCACCGGCGCCGTGGTGCTCGACGACACGTTGAACGTCGACGCCCTCCTCGCGCTGCTCCAGCAGTTCAGGACGTTCAACCCCGACGACCTCCAGAGCCAGCAGATCCCCACCGAGTCCTCCAACCGGGGCGGGGTCGCCTACCAGGACGTCCTCTGGGAGCAGGCCGACCCCGTCATCGAACCGTTCCGAGGGGTCGACCCGCTCGCCGGGCCCACGCCGCGCAACGTGCTCGTGGACGTGAAGGGGCCCGCCGGGTCACTCGCCCAGCTCGGCGCCACCGTCACCGACCTCGAGAAGGCCGGGTTCGACGCCGAGGCCGTGCCGAGCCGGTCGGCCGGCGGGGTGACGACCGTCAGCTACGGGCCGCGGGGCCGGGAGGCAGCGATCCTGCTCGCCCGGCAGCTGCAGGTGATCCCGCGGTTGGTGCCCGACCCGACGATCACCGGCTATCGCGTCGTGCTCAACGTGGGCCGCGACTTCGGCGGCGTCCGGGCCGAGCCCCTCCCGGCGGACCAGCTGCCGCCCGCGCTGCGGCCCACGACGACGACCGTGCCGCCCTCGCCGCCCGCCGTGGCCGGCGCACCGGCCTCCACGCCCCCGACCGAAGCACCGGCCACGTCGGCCCCCGCCGAGGGGGCGCCGCCGGACCTCGCGCCGCCCGGCGTGGTGCCGACGGATCCGGTGAAGGCCGCGGCCTGCCGCTGATCGACGGGATGAGGTGACGGGGTTGCGTCAATCGGTCGCAGTGGTGGGCACGGGGTACGTGGGCCTCACCACGGGCGCCTGCCTCGCCCATCTTGGCCACGACGTCACCTGCGTCGACATCGACGCCGACAAGGTCGCGTCCCTGGCCCGGGGCGAGGTGCGGATCCTCGAACCGCGCCTGCGCGAGCTCGTGGTCGAGGGCACGCGTTCGGGTCGCCTCCGCTTCACCACCGACACCGCCGCGGCGGTGGCGGACCGGTCCTTCGTCTGCCTCTGCGTCCCGTCGCCGCAGGCGCCCGACGGCGCCGCCGACATGTCGTTCATGCGTGCCGCCGCGACCGAGGTGGGGCCCCATCTCCGGTCCGGCGCGGTGGTGATCAACAAGTCGACGGTGCCGGTCGGGTCCACCCGTCTCGTGGAGGAGGCGCTCAGCCGGCCCGACGTGGAGGTGGTGTCGAACCCGGAGTTCCTGCGCGAAGGCCACGCCGTGGAGGACTTCCTGCGCCCTGACCGTGTGGTCATCGGCGCGGACGACGACGCCGTCGCCCTCCAGGTGGTTGCGCTCTACGTGGGCCTCGTGGCGCCGGTGGTCGTGACCGACCCGGCCTCCGCCGAGCTGATCAAGTACGCGGCCAATGCCTTCCTCGCCACCAAGCTGAGCTTCGTGAACGAGGTCGCCGACCTGGCCCGTGAGTTGGGCGCCGACATCGACGATGTGGTCCTCGGCGTCGGCTCGGATCCCCGTATCGGCCTCAACCACTTCCGGCCCGGTCCGGGCTGGGGCGGGAGCTGCTTCCCCAAGGACACCCGGGCGCTGCTGCGGATGGCTGAGGATGCCGGCCAGGACCTCGCGGTGCTCGGCGCGGCGGTTCGCTCCAACGAGGCCCGCTTCGAACGCACTGCGGCCCGGCTCGAGGCGCTGGTCGGTTCGCTCGACGGCACGCCGGTCGCGGCGTGGGGCCTCACCTTCAAGGGTGGCACCGACGACCGGCGCGACTCCCCGGCGCTCGCCGTGCTCGACCGCGCCGTCCGACGGGGCGCCCGGGTACGGGCGTACGACCCGACGGTGCCGGGGGGCACCGTCGTGCTCGACGGCGTGGCGACCGTCGACGACCCCTACGCGGCGTGCGAGGGTGCCGAGGCGCTCGCGGTGCTGGCCGACTGGCACGACTTCACGCTGCTCGACCTCGACCGGGTGGCCTCCGCAATGGCCGTGCCACGGGTGCTCGACGTGCACAACCTCCTCGACCGCCAGACCCTGGAACGGGTCGGCTTCGAGGTCGCCCGGCTCGACTCCTGAACGGGCCGGGTCGCCGACTACTCGGCCCGGGCCTCGGCCTCGTCGCGGTGGGTGAGGTACCAGTCGATGGTCCGCCGGAGCCCGTCACGGAACGGCACCTGTGCCTCGAAGCCGAAGTACTCCTTCGCCCGGGACGGGTCCACTCGCCGCCGGGGCTGGCCGTCGGGCTTGGAGGTGTCCCAGCGCAGCTCGCCGGTGAAGCCGACGAGCTCGCAGATCAACCCGGCGAGCTCGCGGATCGGCATCTCCTCGTTGGTGCCGAGGTTGACGGGATCCTCCCCGTCGTAGCGCTCCGCGGCGAGCACGATGCCGGCCGCCGCGTCGTCGACGAACAGGAACTCGCGGCTCGCGGCACCCGTGCCCCAGACCTCCACGTGGTCCGCACCGGCCTCCTTCGCGTCCACGCACTTCTTGATGAGCGCAGGGATCACGTGGCTCACATCCGGGTGGAACTTGTCGCCGGGCCCGTAGAGATTGGTCGGCATCAGGTACACCGCCGACTGGCCGTACTGGGCTCGATTGGCCTGCAGCTGGGTCAGCTGGGCGAGTTTCGCCACGCCGTAGGGGGCGTTGGTCTCCTCCGGGTAGCCGTGCCAGAGGGAGTCCTCGCTGAACGGAACCGGGGTGAACTTGGGGTAGCTGCAGATGGTGCCGATCACGACCGTCTTGGGGATGCCGGCGCGGCGGGTCGCGTCGAGCACGTAGGTGCCCATCAGCAGGTTGTCGAGGTACAGGTCCGAGGGCCGGGCCATGTTGGCGCCGATGCCCCCGACGCGCGCCGCGAGGTGGATCACCAGGTCCGGGGCGAGCTCCGTGAGCATCGCGTCCGTGGCGTCCACGCGTCGCAGGTCGTAGTCGGCCGAGGTGGGCGCGGAGACGCGCTCGGGTCGGACCTCGGCCAACGCCCGGAGCACCGCCGAGCCCAGGAACCCGCTGCCGCCGGTCACCAGGACGTGGGTGCCGGTCCAGAACTCGCTCATGCCCGGAACTCGCTCATGACGGCCCTCACCGTAGTGCGCCTGCCGCGCGGGCACGTGGGCACGGGCCGTCCCGCCCCGGGTCCCTGCGCCGGCGGGTGCGCCCGGCCACCCCGCCCCTGGGAGAGACTGCGGGCATGGTCGGCCCAGCCCAGGAGCGAGCGGTCACACCGCGCGCCGCGACCGGGCCGCGGGTGGCCGTGACCCTCACCCAGTGCTGGCACGAGGTCCCGGGCGGTACCGCCACGTCGGTGCTCGAATTGGTCCGCGGCCTCGCGGCCTCCGGACGGGTGGAGGTGGTCGGGGTGGCACCCCGGGGCGGGGAACCCGCCGCCGCGTTCGCGCCGCCGGTCCCCGTGGTTCGCCTGCCGCTGCCCCTGCCGTTCCTGTACGACGCCTGGGCGCTGACCGGCCACCCCAGGTTGGAGCCGCGGCTGGGTGCGGTCGACCTCGTCCACCTGACCGTGCCGGTCACTCCGCCGCACACGAGCGTGCCGCTGGTCGCCACGGTCCATGACCTGCTGCCGCTCGAGCACCCCGAGTGGTTCACCCGGCGCGGGTCCCGGCTGATGCGGCACGGCCTCGAGACGGTGCGCGGCCGGGCGGCGGCGGTGATGGTGCCGAGCCGGACCGTGGCGGACGCCTGCGCGCGGCACGGCTTCGACCCGGCCCGGGTGCACGTGGTGCCGTGGGGCGCGCCCCCGCCGGTGTCGTCCGTGCCGACCGGGGACGTGTCGCGGCGCCACGGGGTGACGGGGCCCTTCGTGCTGTTCGTCGGCACCGACGAACCCCGCAAGGGTCTCGACGTGCTCGCCGGCGCGCTCGCGCACCTCGGGCGCGCGGACCTCACGCTGGTCGTGGCCGGTCCCGCCGGGTGGGGTGCCGGCTCCGCGGACGCGCTGGCCGGCGTGCCGGGGCCGGTGCGGCGCCTCGGCTTCGTGGCCCCGGCCGACCTTCCCGCCCTGCAGGCCGCGGCCACCGTGTGCTGCGTGCCGTCGCTCGCGGAGGGATTCGGCCTGCCCGTGCTCGAGGCCCTGGCTGCCGGGGGGGCGGTGGTGACCACCAGCGGGACGGCGTGCGCCGAGGTGGCCGGTCCGGCCGCGGAACTGGCCACCCCGGGTGACGCCCGCGACCTGGCCGCGGCCCTCGGCCGGGTGCTCGACGACCCCGTCCGCGCCGCGGAGCTCCGGGCCGCCGGCCCGGCCCGGGCCGCGGGGTTCCGGTGGGCCGACACGGTCGCCGCTGTCGAGGCCGTGTACGAGTCGGTCCGGGGGACGGAATGAGTCCGTTCCCGCCCGTCGCCGCGCCGGGGCGCACCACGGTGCTGGTGAACCTGCTGTGGCTGGTCCCGGGCGTGGTGGGCGGCAGCGAGGAGTCCACCACGGACGCGCTCCGGGCAGTGGCCGAGCTGGCCCCGGACGACGTCGAGTTGCGCCTGGCCGTGCTGCGGCCCTTCCTGCACGCCCACCCGGACCTGGCCGACGCATTCGGCTGTGAGGTCCTGGACCTCGACGGCCGATCCAAGCCGCGACGGGTGCTCGCCGAACAGACATGGTTGCCCGGCGTCACGCGGCGCACCGGCGCCGCGGTGGTCCACCACGCCGGCGGGGTGGTGCCGTTCCGCCATCCGGGTCGGGTGGTGCTCACCGTGCACGACCTCCAGCCCCTCGACCTGCCCCGGAACTTCCGGCCCACCAAGCGCGCCTACATCCGGGCGATGGCCGGGCGTTCCGCCCGCGTGGCCGACGTGGTGGTGGTGCCGAGCCGCTTCAGTCGCGACCGGGTGGTGGCCCTGCTCGGCGTCCCGCCCGGACGGGTCGAGGTGGTGCCGTGGTCGGTGCGGGCGACCTCGGCCCCACCAGGGACGGCGGCGGGCGCCGGGACCGTCGAGGAGTTCCCGCTCCCGCCGGTCCTCGGTTCCGATCCGTTCCTGCTGTACCCGGCGATCACGTATCCCCACAAGAACCACCTCACGTTGCTCGACGCGTTCGCGCGGGTGGCCGCGGTGGAGCCCGATCTGCACCTGGTGCTCACCGGCGGGGCCGCGTCCGGCGAGGGCGGGGTGGAGGAACGCCTGCGTCGCGCGGACCTGGCGGGTCGGGTGCTGCGGACCGGTCGGGTGCCTGCGTCGCAGCTCGACACGCTCTTCCGTCACGCCACCGGAGTGGTCGTTCCGTCCCGCTACGAGGGCTTCGGCCTGCCCGTGCTCGAGGCGATGGGCCGAGAGGTGCCGGTGCTCGCCGCGGATGCCGGGAGCCTGCCGGAGGTCGCCGCACCCGAGGACCTGGTGCCCGCCACCGACGTGGCAGCGTGGGCCGACCGGATGACCGCGCTCGTCCGTGAGGGCCCAGCGGACCGGGCGCGCCGGATCGCCCGCAACCGTGCGCTCGCGGCGACGTTCACACCCCGGAGGACGGCGGCCGGCCTGCTCAACGCGTACCGTCGGGCGGCAGGCCTCCGCCCGGACCGCGACGGTCCGTCCCCTCCCACACCGCCATGAACCTCCTGATCCTCTGCCCCCACTTCGCCCCTGACGTCGCGCCCACCGGCGAGGTGATGACCGCCATCGCCCGGGCGCTCGCGGATCGCGGCCACCGCCTCCACGTGGTCACCTCCCTGCCCTGGTACCGCCACCACCGGGTGGAGGAGGGCTGGACCGGCCGGCCGTGGCGCACCGAGACCACCTCGTGGGGGGCGATCACGCGCCTCCACCCGTTCCCCACCGACAAGACGAACATCCCGGCGCGCGCCGTGGCCTTCGCGGGCTTCACCGGGATGGCTGCGGTCGCGGGTGCAGCGACACGCATCCGACCCGACGCGGTGATGGTCATGTCGCCCCCGCTCCCGCTGGGGATGGCGGGCTGGCTCGCCGCGCTGCCGCGTCGCACCCCGTTCGTGTTCAACGTGCAGGACGTGTTCCCCGACGTGGCGGTGGAGCTCGGCGCGATCACCGATCCGCGGGTGATCGCCGCCGCGGCGTCACTCGAGCGCTTCCTCTACCGGCGCGCCGATGCGGTCACCGTGCTGAGTGACGACCTGCGCGACAACGTGGCAGCGAAGGTGGGCCGCGTCCGGCCCGAGCGCGTCCGGGTGATCCCGAACTTCGTCGACACCCGGCGGATCCGGCCGAGCGACCCCGACAACGCCTACCGCGCCGAGTACGACCTCCGCGGCCGGACCGTGGTCATGTACGCGGGCAACGTGGGTCTGTCGCAGTCGCTCGACCTGGTGGTGGAGGCGGCCCGCCGCCACCGTGACCGCGACGACGTGGTGTTCGTGATCAACGGCGGCGGCTCCGGTCGCCGTGACCTCATCGCGTCCGCCGACGGACTGCCCAACCTCCGGTTCGTCGACATGCAGCCGCGCGAGCGGCTCCCCGAGGTGCTCGCCGCGGCCGACATCCACCTCGTGCCGCTGCGCCGTGGGCTCGCCCGATCGAGTGTGCCGTCCAAGCTGTACTCGATCCTCGCCGCCGGGCGTCCGGTCCTCGCCAGCGTGGACGAGGGCACGGAGGTGGCCCTGACGGTGGAGCGGGCGGGCGCGGGCGAGTCGGTACCGCCCGAGGACCCGGAGGCCTTCTGCGCCGCCCTCGACGCCTTGCTCGCGGACCCCGACCGCCGGGACCGGATGGGTCGCTCGGCCCGGGACTTCGTGGAGGACTGGGTCTCGCCGGAGGCGGTGGCCGCCTCCTACGAGGCCCTGTTCGAGGAGGTCCGACTCGAACGTTGGCGCCGACGGGGCTGAGCCGGGGCGCTGCCGGGCCCGCGGTGGCTGGTTCGGCACGGGTGCACCGAGGCACTACCGTTCCCGACCGTATGGGCAAGGCGTCCTCGGCCAAGAAGATCAAGCGCGTCCAGCAGGCGGGCGTCAGTCGCGCCCCCGGGCAGCGGCGGAACCTGGCCTACCCGGCCCTGATCATCGGGATCATCGTGGTGGGCACCGTGCTCGTGTGGTTCGCCCGCGAGAGCCGGGTCTCCACCGCGGAGGTGGCACCCACGTCCTCGGACACGTGGTACTCGCCGTTCGGCACGAACATCTGTGGCGAGTTCCAGGGGAACTTCCCGCCGAAGGGCAAGGACACCACCGGCATCACCACCAACGGCAACGGGCTGATCAAGATCAACCCGAAGGGCAAGGCCAACGAGGGCGCCGGTGCCACCTTCGACAAGTTCCTCGCCTCGGTGGGCATGACCGTCGCCGAGGGCACACTCACGCTGCCCGACGGCACGACCAAGCGGGACGGCGAGCAGTGCGGCACGGAGGCCGGCCGGGTCGCCCTTTACGTCTGGCCCCCGCAGGCCAACGACAAGTCCAACCCCCGCGTGATCACCCAGGCCGCCCAGATCAACTCCGCCCGCTTCGTGGAGGACGGCCAGATCTTCGTGCTGGCCTTCACCCCGAAGGGCAGCGAGGCCAAGCTCCCGCCGTCGGTGGCGCAGCTCGACGACCCCGAAGCGAAGCCGGCCAAGGACACGTCGCCCACCACGACGACCACCGAGGCGGGCTCCACCACGTCCACCACCGCCGGTGGCGGGGGCTGAGCGGGTGCGCGCCGTCGTCCTCGTCGGCGGGTTCGGGACCCGCCTCCGGCCGCTCACGCTGGGCCTGCCCAAGCAGATGCTCACGGTGGGCCGCGTGACCATGCTCGAGCGGGTGGTCGAGCACCTGGGTGCCTCGGGCGTGGACGAGGTGGTGCTGTCGCTCGGCTACCAGCCCGACGCCTTCCTCGACGAGTTCCCCGACGGCACCTGCGCCGGGGTGCGCCTGTCCTACGCGGTGGAGCCCGAGCCGCTCGACACCGCCGGTGCGATCGCCTTCGCGGCCCGGCACGTGGGTGTGGACGAACGGTTCATCGCGGTGAACGGCGACGTGCTCACGGACCTCGACGTGGCCGACCTGTGGGCGTGCCACGAGCGGTTCGGTGGGTCGGCCACGATCGCCCTCACCCCCGTCGAGGACCCGTCGCGCTTCGGTGTGGTCCCGCTCGACGCCGAGGGCCGGGTGGAGGCGTTCATCGAGAAGCCCGATCCGGGAACGGCGCCGAGCAACTGGATCAACGCCGGCACCTACGTGCTGGAGCCCGAGGTCCTCGACCTGGTGCCCGGCGGGCGGAAGGTGTCGATCGAGCGCGAGGTGTTCCCGGCGCTGGTGGAGCGCGGCGGCCTCTACGGGGTGCAGTCCGAGTCGTACTGGATCGACGCCGGCACCCCGGAGGCCTACCTGCAGGCCCACCTCGACCTGGTCGACGGCGTGCGACCCGGGCTCGGCGCGGGGATCGACCCGTCGGCCCGGATCGACGGCAGCGCCAAGGTGCACCGGTCCGTCCTGGGTCAGGGTGTGGTGGTCGCCGCCGGCGCCCACGTGGAGGACTCGGTCCTCCTCGACGGTGCCCGGGTGAGTGCCGGGGCCGTCGTGCGGCGGTCCATCGTGGGCGGCCGGGCCGTGGTGGGGGAGGCCTCCGACCTGTCCGACCTCACCGTCGTCGGCTTCGACGAGGACGTCCCGCCGGGCACCGTCGCCTCGGGCGGACGCTTCCCCGGCCCGGAGACCTGGGGCGGCTGAGTCGTCGGACCCGGCCGACGCGCCGGGTCCCGTCCGAAGGGGGGCGCCCGTGGGCGCACGTCGTGCTCGCACTGGGAGGTGCGCATCGTGAGGGTGCTGGTCACCGGCGGAGCCGGGTTCATCGGGTCGACCCTGGTCGACCGGCTGCTGGCCGAGGGCCACGCCGTGGACGTCATCGACAATCTGTCGAGCGGGAAGCTCGCCAACCTGGCCTCGGCCCGGGCGGACCTCGACCACGAGTTCACCTTCCACCAGATGGACATCTGCGACCCCGGCGTGGCCGAGCTGCTCGAGCGACGCCGGCCCGAGGTGGTGTTCCATCTCGCCGCGCAGATCGATGTCCGGGTGTCGGTCGCCGATCCGGCGCTCGACGCCCGCATCAACGTGATCGGCTCGCTCAACGTGCTCGAGGGCGCCCGCCGTGCCGGCGCCCGCAAGGTGGTGTTCGCCTCGTCCGGCGGCACGATCTACGGCGACGTGGACCCGGCGGACCTGCCCGTGACCGAGAGCCACCCGCAGCAGCCCGTGTCGCCCTACGGCGTGTCGAAGAAGTGCGTGACGGACTACCTGTACGCCTTCCGCGAGCTGCACCAGCTCGAGTACACCTCGCTGGCGCTGGCCAACGTCTACGGGCCGCGCCAGGACCCCCACGGCGAGGCCGGGGTGGTGGCGATCTTCGCCGGTCGGCTGCTCTCGGGCGAGCGGTGCCGGATCTTCGGTGACGGGGCGCAGACCCGGGACTACGTGTTCGTCGACGACGTCGTGGACGGCTTCGTCCGCGCCGCGGAGCGGGGGAGCGGCCTGCTCTGCAACATCGGCACCGGGGTGGAGACCTCGGTGACCGGCCTGCACTCCGCGATGGCCGCCAACGCCGGGGTGCCCGACGACCCCGAGTTCGCCCCGGCCCGCGCCGGTGAGCTGGCCCGCTCGTGCCTCGACGCCTCGCGGGCGAAGCTCCACCTCGGCTGGGAGCCCTTCACCGACCTGCGCGCCGGCACCGCCGCGGTGCTCGACTGGTTCCGGGCCCAGCAGCCCTCCTCCTGACGCCCGCCGGGCCCGCCGCCGGGAACCGCGGGGCGCTGCGGGGAACTACGATCTGACGACCCGTCAGATAGGCGGGACAGGGAGTGTGCGAGATGGACCGGTTCGCCGACAAGGTGGTGCTGCTGACGGGGGCGGCATCGGGCATCGGGCGGGCCACCGCTGAACGCCTGGCCTCCGAGGGGGCGTCGCTCGCCATCACCGACGTCAACGCGGAGGGGCTCGAGGAGACGGCGACCACCTGCCGGGACCTCGGCGCACGGGTCCTGTCGATGGTCGGTGACGTGGGCGACGAGGCGTCGGTCCGTGACACGGTGGCGTCGACCGTGGCGGAGTTCGGCGGTCTCGACGTGCTCGTCAACGTGGCCGGCATCCTTCAGTTCAAGGACCTCCGCACCACCACGCTCGAGGACTGGGAGCGCATCATCCGGGTGAACCTCACCGGCACGTTCCTGATGTGCCGCGAGGCGCTGCCGCACCTGCTCGAGCGGGGCGGCAACATCGTGAACACGGCGTCCACCGCCGCACTCGCCGGCCACCCGTGGACGGTGTCGTACTCCGCGTCGAAGGGCGGCGTGTTCGCCCTCACCCAGACCCTGGCGGTCGAGTTCGGCAAGCAGGGCATCCGCTGTAACAGCGTGGCGCCCGGCTCCATCCTCACCCCCATCCAGCAGGCCTTCGACCTGCCCGAGGGCGCCGACGGCAAGCTGATCTACCGGATCATGGCCCTCGACAAGCAGCGCGGCCCCGAGACCGTGGCCTCCGCCATCGCGTTCCTGGCGTCCGACGACGCCGCGCACGTGAACGGGACCTGCCTCAAGGTCGACGGCGGAACGCTGGCCTGAGGACCGCGCCGTGGACTTCTCGCTCGCCCTCCCGATGCTCCCCCCGGAGCACTTCCTGCCGCTCGCCCGCGCCGCCGAGGCCGCCGGGTTCGCCGGTGTGGCGGTGCCCGAGTCGGTCTTCTTCCCGGAGCAGGTCTCCGCGGACTACCCCTACACCGCCGACGGCGGGCGCTTCTGGGCGCCCGAGACCCCGTTCCTCGACCCGTTCGTGGCGATCCCCGCCATGGCCGCGGTGACCGACCGGCTGCGCTTCTACACGAACGTCCTCAAGCTCGGCATCCGCGACCCGCTGCTCGTGGCCAAGACCGTCTCGTCGGCTGCAGCGATGGCCGACGGCCGGATCGGCCTCGGCGTGGGCCTTTCGTGGATCCCCGAGGAGTTCGAGTGGCTCGGCAAGGAGATGCGCACGCGGGGCAAGCGCACCGACGAGGCCATCGAGATCATTCGCCTGGTGTGCACCGGTGAGTGGGTCGAGTACCACGGCCGCCACTACGACTTCGGTCGCCTCATCGTGCGTCCCGTGCCCACCCTGCCAGTGCCGATCTACGTCGGTGGGCTCTCCGAGCCCGGCCTCCGGCGGGCCGCCCGCTTGGCCGACGGCTGGATCTCCGTGGCGAACACCACCGCCGAGATCGCGGACGTGGTGCCGAAGCTCGGGGAGCTCCGCGCCGAGTACGGCCGGGCCGACGTCCCGTTCGAGATCAAGGCGCTGTGCACCGACGTGTTCGACGCCGACGGGTTCCATCGCATGGAGTCCCTCGGCGTCACCGACGCCATGGTGTGCCCCTGGTTCTACCGGCCGGGCGACACCGAGGCGCTCGACCACCAGGTCGACTCGGTGCACTGGTTCGGCGACGAGGTCATCGCCCGCTTCGACGGCTGACGACTGAGGGCTGATGGCCGGGGGCCGGCCCGGTCAGGCCGCCACCACGCGGCGGGCGGGGCGCACCGCCGCCAGCATCCGCTCGCTCGTGGACCACAGCAGGTCCTCCGCCCCGGCCTGCATCGCCCAGGGCGCGGGCCGTGCCGGTGACGACGACGACCAGTAGCGGCCGCTGCCCGTGGCGGCGTCCGGGCTCGACGCCACGTGGATCGAGGTGCGCGCCCCCTCGGCCGGCGTCACGAGCACGTAGGGGGTGAAGCGCATCAACTGGGCGGTCGCCCCGTGCGTGTCACCCTCCCGGCCGAAGTTGGTGGCCACGGACCCGGGGTGCAGCGAGTGGGCCACGACGCCGGTCCCCTCCAGGCGGGCCGCGAGCGCCCGCGCGTGCAGGAGGTTGGCGAGCTTCGACTCGCCGTAGACGCGCCAGGACCCGAAGCGGCGGTGGCGGTCGAGGTCGCCCCACGACATCCCGCCCACGGCCCAGGCGTGCGCGGCGGAGGACACGTTCACGATCCGGGCGGTGCCCGCCGCCCGGAGTTGGGGGAGCAGCAGGTTCGTGAGCTCGAAGTGGCCGAGGTGGTTGATGCCGAAGGTCGACTCGAAGCCCTGGGCCGTCTCGGACCGCCGGTCGAGCAGCAGGCCGGCGTTGTTCACGAGCACGTCGACGCGGTCGAGGTCGCCGAGCCCGCTCGCGAACCGCGTCACGGAATCGAGGTCCGCGAGGTCGAGGGGACGGTGCTCCACGGCGTCGTTGCCGGACCGGCGCCGGATCTCCTCCACCGCCGCGTCGGCCTTGGCCTCATCCCGGCAGCCGAGCACCACCCGGGCGCCCGCCCCGGCGAGGCCCACGGCCGTCTCGAGGCCGATCCCCGAGTTCCCGCCGGTGATCACCACCACCTTGTCGTCCATCGAGGCGATCGTCATGGGCCGGAACGCTAGCCATTCCCCGGCGCTGGGCCCTCCGGATCCCGTGGTCCTATCGGAAGAGATCCTCCGCGGCTGAACGCACGAGGTCGGTCAGCACCCCGGCGGGGCCGTCGACGTCGAACACCGCGGGGTCCACGCCGCGGACCACCGCCACCGGCACGCCCCGGGCCTTGCCCATCACGAGCTCCGCCGCGGCGGCCAGCTCGTCCACCACGGCGACCTCGGTCACCTGCAGCTCCCGGCCGTACGCGTCCGCGGTGCCCCGGAGGTCGAGCACCGGGCGCAGGCCGGCGGAGCCGATGGCCACGTCGGTCACGCCGCGTCGCCAGGGCCGACCGAAGGTGTCCGACACCACCACACCCACCGTCACCCCGGCGCGGCCCCGGATCCCGTCCCGGATCCGCCGCGCCGAGCGGTCGGGATCCTCCGGCAGCAGGGCCGCCTCGCCCCGGGCCACGTTGGACAGGTCGATGCCCGCGTTCGCGCACACGAAGCCGTGCCGGGTCTCGCTGATGATCAGCTCGCCCCGCCGCCGCAGCACCCGCACCGACTCGCGCTCCACGAGGGGCTTGTGGCTCAGCGGGTCGTCCGGGTCGACCGCGGCCATGGCGCCCTCGGCCTTGGAGACCACCTTCTGCGTGACCACCACCACGTCGCGGTCGACGAGGTCGACCACCTCGCAGATCATCCCGGCCAGGTCGGCGCCTCGCGCGACCTCGCCGATGCCCTCCACGCCGAACACCTCGAGGCGGCTCATCGCCGCGCCCCTGCGCTCATGCCCCGGCCCCCACCGCGGCCAGGCACGTGCGGGCCAGGGCGGCGTCGACCCCTGGCTCCGACATCACGGTGTCGGTGACCACACAGCGCACGCCCTCGGCCTCCACGGCGTCGGCCAGTTCCGCGTCGACCCGGTCGATCACCAGGGCGGAGGCCAGCGGGGCGTACCACCGGGCCACGCCCACCACATCCGCGCGGTGGCCGAGCTCGCGGAGCAGCCTGTCCGCCGGCCCCTTCAGCGCGGCACCGCCCACGAGCGGGCTCACGGCCACGGTGCGCTCGCGTGCCGCCTCCACCGCGGCGCGCACCCCGGGCACCGCGAGGACCGGGTCGATCGACACGGCCGGGTTCGACGGCGCCACCACCACGGCGTCGGCCCCGTCCACGGCCTCGAGCACCCCGGGTGCCGGGTGGGCCGCCGCCGCACCGTCCACCTCGACCCTCGCGATCTCCACGTCGTGGCGGTCCCGCACGAAGTACTCCTGGAACGTCAGGCGGCGCCCCGCGGGGTCGTGCAGCACGGTGCGCACAGGGTCGTCGCTCACCGGGAGGAGGCGGAGCCCCAGTCCCCAGGTGGCGACGATCTCGGCGGTCACCTCGCTGAGGGTGGCGCCGGCCCGGCGGCGCGACGTCCGGTACAGGTGGGTGCCCAGGTCCAGGTCGCCGAGGGAGAACCAGCCCGCCGCGTCGTTGCCCACGGCGTCGTCGGGTCGGATCCCGGCGTGGG
>JBMOJH010000014.1:0-46961 GCA_049316905.1 Microthrixaceae bacterium
GCCCTTCCCCACGACACCGCCCTTCCCCACGACACCGCCCTTCCCCACGACACCGCCCTTCCCCACGACACCGACCGCCACGACCTCGGCGAGGCCCGCCGCCCGCAGCGCGGCGACGACCGTCCCGGCCATGGTGCGCCCGTCGGGACCCACGAGGCCGGCCTTGTCGGTGCCCATGCGGCGGGAGGACCCGCCACACAGCACCACGCCCACCGTGGTCCCCGGGTCACCGGTCGGGCGGCTCATCCCGCGACCGGACCCGGCCACGGCCGCCGTGACCGGCCCTCAGCCCTCGACCACACCGCCGTAGACGTGGGCCGCCCCGCTGCCGGCGCGCCCCTCGGCCACCGCGGCGGCGAGGTCGGCCACGAACTCGTCGACCACCGCGTCGTGACCCGGCGAGAGCATCAGGTGCAGCCCGCCCTGCTGGCGGTCCAGGTTCCAGCCCCGGGCGTCCATCGCGTCGCACACCCCGTCGAGGTCGGGCGGGTCCGCCACGGCCGTGTCGGGCCCGAACTCGAAGACCGACAGGTCCGGATCCGAGGTGACGGCCAGCCCGTCGATCCCCTCGATCCCGGCCCGGAACCCGCGCGTGGCCTCCCGCACCCGGGACGCCAGCCGGAGGTAACCCTCCCGGCCGAGGTGCGTCATCGTCGCCCAGGCCGCGGCGATGGGCGCACCGGGCCGCGTCCCCGCCGAGGACGCGGAGGCGTACAGCCCGCCGGGCCACGAGTCGTACATGAACACCTGGCGCCGGAACAGGTCCCTGTCGCGGTAGAGCACCGTCGACACGCCCTTGAAGCAGTAGCCGTACTTGTGGACGTCGGCCGAGATCGACGTGACTCCCTCGACGCGGAAGTCCCACGGCGGGACGGGCTCGCCGAGCTCCTCCCAGAACGGGAGCAGGTAGCCGCCGAGGCAGGCGTCCACGTGGCAGAGCACCCCGCGCTCGGCCGCGAGTCCCGCGATGTCGGTCACGGGGTCGATCACGCCGAACGGGTAGCAGGGGGCGCTCGCCACCACGAGGGCGGTGCTGTCCGCGTCGACCACCTCGGCGAACGCGTCCGGATCGGCCCGGCCATCGGCGCGGGTGGGCAGGGCCACCATCTCGACGTCGAGGTAGGAGCACGCCTTCGCGAACGCCGGGTGCGCAGTGACCGCGCACACGAGCCGGGGCCGCAGCACGCCCCGGGCGCGGGCCTCGTCGCGGGCGGTCTGCACGGCCAGGAAGATCGACTCGGTGCCGCCGGAGGACAGCGACCCGGCACCGGCGCCGAACAGGTCACGGGCCATGTCGATGACCTCGCCCTCCATCCGCAGCAGCGTGCGGTAGCGGAACGGGTTCAGCGCGTTCTCGTGCAGGAACATGTCGGCCACCGCGTGCTGGAGCTCCTCCAGCTCGGGGTCGTCGACGTGGTACACGAGGCTGAACGCCCGCCCGCCCCGCCAGTCCAGGTCGCCACGGCGCTCCTCCCGCAACTCCTCGAGCAGTCCGGCGGCCGAGCGGCCGCGCTCCGGGAACCCCGCGTCAGTCATCGCCGGGCCTCGGACCGTCGATCGGGAACCGCTGGGGGTCGAGCTGGGCGAGGAAGTGCCGGCACCGCTCCTCCTCGTCGACCTCCCCGATGGCCGCCGCGGCACTCCGCAGGCCCTCGAGGGCCCGGAGGAAGCCGCGGTTCGTCGGGTGCTCCCACCGCACGTAGCCGGTGCCCCGCCACCCCGACTGCCGGAGGCGGTCGAGGCCCCGGTGGTAGCCGACCCGAAAGCACGCGTAGCGCTCGACGTCGTCACGACCGAGTCCGCCGAGACGGGCCCAGCCGTCGAGGAAGCGCGGGTGGTCGGCGACCACCGCGGCCACCTCGTCGCGGCGGCGGTCCTCCGGGGCGTCGAGCGCGAGGGCCAGCGCGGCCAGCGCCTCGGCGGGTTCGGGTTCCAGCACGGTCTCCGAGGGTCCGGAGGTGCTCAGGTTGACGTGGCTGTCCGACACGGCCGGAACTGTACCGGAGGGGGTCGGACCGGGCGGCCGGTCGCCGTCCGACCGGCCGCCCGGTCAGGCGTCGCGGTCCTCGGGCTGCAGCACCGCGCCGTCGGGATCGACCGCCGCGTCCTGCGCCTCCTGGAACCACGACCGCGAACGCGCGCTGACCCGCAGGCGCTCGAGCGGCTTCAGGTAGTCGGCCGGGCGCCGGCGGTCGGGCTCCCGCGCCGCACGCTCGTCGAGGAACGCTGCGGCGTTCTCGTAGCCCTGCCGGGCCAGCTCGGCACCCTGGGTGAAGTCGTCGTACTTCAGCTCGGGCCGGCGACCCGGCGGGAGGATCACCGCCTCCACGCCGTCGGGCAGTGCGGCGAGGTCGCGGGCGAACCGGCCGTTGCGGGCGACCCAGTAGGCCTGCATGGCCGCGTCGATCGGGCGGCGCACCTCGGCGTCGGGCCGGCCGTGACGACCGACGTGCAGCACGTAGATCTCGCGGCAGCCCAGCTCGACCGCCCGCGACACCGGCACGTTGTCGACCACCCCGCCGTCGACGTACCGACGACCGTCGATCACCACGGTCGGGAACACGGCGGGCATGGCGGCGGAGGCCAGGATCGCGGGCACGAGCAGCCCCTCGTGGAACCACGTCTCCGCGGCCGTCTCCACCTCGGCGGCCACGCACTCGAAGTCGACCGTGAGGTCCTCGAACCGACGGGTCGGCCCGAGCAGCGCCTCCAACCCTTCGCGGAACCGATCGTTGGAGTGCAGGGAGGTGCCCTTGCGGATCAGCTGCAGGACCGACGGCAGGCGCGACGTCGGCATCACGCCCGCGTCGTCGGAGGCCGCGACCCAGAACTCCTCGAGTCGACGCATTCCGGCGAGGGTGGGCGCCAGCGCGTAGGCCGCCCCGTTCATCGCCCCGGCCGAGCAGCCGAGGACCACGTCGGGCTGCACCTCGCGCTCGACGAGTGCGCGCAGCATCCCCACCTGCAGCGCGCCGAGGTTGCCGCCACCGGAGAGCACGAAGGCGGTGCGCGGCTTGCGTCGTGTGAGCGAGCGGAGCGACTGCACGCCGTCGAGCGTACGGGGCGCTCAGCCGCCGCGGACGCACCGCCGCACGTAGCGGGCGAACTCATCGGGCCGGCCCAGATGCGCGCCGTGGCCGGCACCCGGGAGCACCACCAGCTCGGCCGACGGCAGGGCGCCCACGAGGTCCACCGCTGCCTCCGCCCAGTAGCCGCCGTCGGCGTCCCCGGTGCCCACGAGGGCCGGCAGCAGCACGCCGCCGGGGTCCGGCACGGCGCCCGCCCGGGCCAGGTCCCGGAGCTCGGCCACGAGCGCCGCCCCCTCGGAGCGGCGCAGCTCACGGTCCCCGTCGCGCAGCCGGTCCCAGGTCGCGGCGCCCACCATCAGGCGGTAGAAGGCCTCGGCCGCGGCGGGCGGACCGCCCTCGCTCGCGGCGGCCAGCGCCAGGTCCGCTCCGTCGGAGCGGTACCCGGGCCGACCGGGCACCGGGCACTCGAACAGCCCGAGGCCCACCACGGCGGCCGGGTCCGCCCCGGCGAGCACCAACGCGATCGTCCCGCCGAGGCTGTGACCCACCACCGTGGCGCTGCGGTCGTGGGCCCCGGCCCACGCCAGCACGGCGGCCAGGTCGGCCGCATGATCGGAGAGCCCGCCGGAGAGCCCGCCGGCCACCCCGGCGTCGAGCGAGCGGTCGTAACCCCGGCGGTCGTAGGCCACCACGTCGAGGTCGCCGAGGCGGCGCATCGTGCGCCCGAAGCTGGCCGCCCGGTCCATCGCACCGTGCACGAGCACCACCAGTGGCGCATCCGCGGCCGGCTGACGGCGCAGCACCGCCAGACCCTCGACGGTGTGGCGGGTCAGCGGCGCCGGGGGCGCGTCCTCACGGGCGTCGGGGCACACGGGGGATCAGGGCACGCGGGCGAGGCGCAGCACGTCGGTGGCCCGCGAGCCCTTGCTGCCGGCCCCGGCCAGCACCGCCACGGTGTCGCCGGAGGCCACGTAGCCCGCATCGCGGGCGGCCACCACGAGCTCGTCCATCAGGCCGAGGTCGTCCACCCGGCCGGGGGCACGCAGGCCGACGGTCCCCCAGCTCATGGACAGCTGGCGCACGGTGCGCTCCCGCGGACTGAAGGCGATGATCGGCATCGGGGGCCGGAAGCGGGCGACCGACCGGACCGTGAAGCCCGACTCGGAGATGCAGATGATCGCCGCCACGCCCATCTCGGTGGCCGCACGCCAGGTGGCGGCCGACATCGCGTCGGTGAGGCGGGCGTCGGAGTTGTCGCCCACCGCGACCTTGCGCAGGAGGCGGATCCGACGGGCCCAGGCGTCCTGGTCGAACTCCTGGTCCGCCCGTTCGGCGACGCGGCTCATCGTGGCCACCGCGTTCACCGGGTCCTCGCCCACCGCCGTCTCCGCGGAGAGCATCACTGCGGAGGTGCCGTCGAAGATCGCGTTCGCCACGTCGGACACCTCGGCGCGGGTGGGCGCCGGGGAGGTGATCATCGACTCGAACATCTGGGTGGCGGTGATCACGGGCTTGCCGCCGCTGATGCAGTCGCGGGTGATGCGCTTCTGCAGGTGCGGGAGCTCCTCGATGCCGAGCTCGGAACCCAGGTCCCCGCGGGCGATCATGATGGCGCCGGCCGCCTCGATGATCCCCGACAGGTTCTCCACCGCGGCGCGGGTCTCGATCTTGGCGACCACCAGCGGGCCGCGGGGGTGGGGCTCGGTGCCGATGCGCCGCACGTCGTGGGCCGAGCGAACGAAGCTCAGCGCCACCATGTCCACGCCCTCCTCGACGAACGCGTCGAGCATCCGGAGGTCCTCGGGGGTGGGCGACGCGATCCGAAGCCGGTCCGACGGGATGTGCAGGCCCGGGCGGCCCTGGACCGGCCCGCCGTGGTCCACGAGCGCCTTCGCCGAGTCGCCGTCGACCGATTCGACCCGCAGGGTGACGCTGCCGTCGCCCACCGCGAGCCGGTCGCCCGGGTGGATGTCGCCGAGGAGCTCGGCGTAGTCGACGCCGATCACGTCGGCGTCGGAGGTCGCCCGTCCGGGAACGAGCGTGACGCGACCACCGGTGGGCAGGACGACGGACGAGTCGCCGAAGGAACCGAGCCGCACCTTCGGGCCCGGGAGGTCCACGAGGATGCCGAGCTGCCGGCCGTGCTCGTCGGCGACCCCCCGGATCGTGCGGTACCGAGCGAGGGCGTCGTCGAGCGAGCCGTGGGCGAGACCGATTCGGGCGACGTCCATCCCGGCGTCGAGCAGGCGACGGAGGACGTCGGGCGAATCGGACGCGGGGCCGATCGTGGCGACGATCTTGGTGCGGCGGGGCATGACCCCACGCTACGCCCCGATCCCCCTCATCCCCCGGACATAGGGGTCCTCACTCGCCCCACAGGCGAGTTGACATCCGCAGACGCGGCAGCCTCAGCTGCGCGGGACCTTGCTCCACGGGAGCTCCTTGTCCACGCGGACGTCGCCGGGGAGGCCGAGCACCCGCTCGCCGAGGATGTTGCGCAGCACCTCGGAGGTGCCGCCCTCGATCGAGTTCGCCCGGGCGCGCAGGAAGTTCTTGTTGAGGTCGTCGGTGAAGAGCGCGTGGCGGGGCCGGACCAGCTCGTAGGAGCCGTAGAGCATCCCCTCCGGGCCGAGCACCTCCATGGCCAGCGAGTAGATCGCCTTGTTGAGCTCGGCCATCGCCAGCTTGGCCACCGAGCCCTCGGGGCCGGGCGTGCCCGCCTTGCGGTTGGACGCGGCGCGCAGGTTGGTCAGGCGGTTCACCTCGGCCTGGATCCAGAGCCGGGTGACCTGGTCGCGCAGCACCTCGTCGTCGAGCGCCTGCTTCTTCCAGAGGTCGACCAGCTGCCCGATCGGGCCAGACCCACGCGGCGGGGTGCCGCCACCGATCGAGACCCGCTCGTTCATCAGGGTCGTGATCGACACGCCCCAGCCCATGCCCTCCTCGTCGACCCGCATCGAGTCGGGGATCCGCACGTCGGTGAAGTACACCTCGTTGAACTCGGCCTCGCCGGTCATCTGGCGCAGCGGGCGGACCTCGACCCCCGGGGCCTCCATGTCGACGATGAACGCCGTGATGCCGCGGTGCTTCGGCACGTCGGGGTTCGTGCGGGCGATCAGCAGCCCGTAGCGGGAGATGTGGGCGAGGGTCGTCCAGACCTTCTGGCCGTTGACGATCCACTCGTCGCCGTCACGCTCGGCCTTCATGGCGAGCGACGCCACGTCGGAGCCGGCACCCGGCTCGCTGAACAGCTGGCACCAGATGTGCTCGTTCGAGAACAGCGGCCGCAGGAACGCCTGCTGGTCGTCGGTGCCGTGGGTCTGCACGGCGGGAGCGCACATGCCGTAGCCGATCGGGTTCTTGGCGCCGCCGATCGGACCGCCGGCGCGCCCGATGCGCTCCACCACGGTCTTCTGCAGCTTCGGGCTGAGCCCGAGACCACCACGCCCCTCGGGGAAGTGGATCCACGCCAGGCCCAGGTCGTACTGGGCCTCGAGGAACTCGCGCTCCGGGGTGGACGCCGGGTCGTGCTCGGCGAGCAGCCGGTCGACGAGCTCGATCACGCGCTGCTCGTCGGGATCCAACGGATCGGTGGCGGTGGCGGCATCGGCGGTGAGCGACATGGGACCCCCTGGTACGTCACGACAGGTCACTTGACCGTGCGGTCAATTTAGTCGCGAGACCGGACCGGTGCCCGACGCACGCCCGCCGGCACCTCAGAGCGCCCGCATGCGGTTGTTGCGGGCGTTGTGCTCCACCTCGGCGAGACCCAGCGCCTCCAGCACCGGGGGCACGTAGTTGCCGAAGCGGCCGCGCAGACCCTTCTTGAGCCCGTACCAGCCGCCCACCGGGTTGTCCGGCGAACGCCCCCAGGCCTCCACCGATCCCTCCGCGGCGGGCTTCTGCTCGTCCGCGTTGCCGAGCGGCACCCAGTCGCCCGCGTCGCGCAGCATGGCGTGCAGGTCCTCGATGCAGCGCAGCCGGTAGCGGAGCTGCGTCGAGCCGACCTGCACGACCAGCGCCGGCGGCTCCGCGGCCTCGTCCCGCCATGCCTCGAACTCCGATTTCCCGGGTGGGGTGGTGAGGACCCACGGATCCGACTCCGTCCCGCTGCCCTGCACGTCGGATCCCATCTTCGGCCCTCCCGCTCGCGGCCCCTGCGGCCGGACCCTGCCAGTCTGACGGGGCGAACATGACATCTCGTGTCAGGTTCGGCGTAGGTTCACGCGATGCGCGCCGGACGTCTCGTCACGATCCTCCGTCTGCTGCAGGTCCGCGGCCGCATGACCGCAGGAGAGCTCGCCGACGAGCTGGAGGTGTCGGAGCGGACGGTCCTGCGCGACGTGGAGGCCCTGAGCGGCGCCGGCTTCCCGGTGTTCGCGGTTCCCGGCCAGGGCGGGGGCATCGAGTTGCTCGAGGACGCGACCGCGCTGCCACAGCTGCCGGCCGGCCCGGTGCCCGGGACACGGCGGGCCACGGTGCGGCTGTCACCGCGGGGACGCCGTCAGGCCGCGCTCCACGGTCGTCCGTCGGGGGTGCGGCTGCGCCGGCGGGTCGGGGCCGATCCCGGCGGCCGGCCCGGCTGGGTCACCGCCACCGTCCCCGTCGACGACGTGGCCACGACGTGCCTCGACCTGCTCGCGCTCGGACCCGACGTGGAGGTGCTGGCACCCGAGGAACTGCGGGGCGCGGTGCGAGAGGCGGCGCGACAGTTGTTCGAGCTCCACGGCGGGACTCCGCGGAGCCGAACCCGCCAGGACCGCGGACGGTCCGGCCCCGGCGGTCAGTCCTCGGACGCGTCGTCGTCCGGCCCGGCGTCGAGGCCCGAGGCGGCCAACCGCTCCAGGAGCGCGTCACGGATCGACACGCCGGGTTCGCGGGCCTTCTCGCCCGTGATCCGCCAGCCGAGACGCGACGAGTAGAGCAGCGGAGGTTCCTTCAGTCGCCCCTCACCCACCTTCACCACCCGGGCGAAGAACAGGTGGTGGTCGATCGGCGAGCCGTCGGCCCAGGCCTCCTTCATCTCGAAGGTCTCGCACTGCAGCCAGCTGATGGCGCCGGGCACGACCGGGAGGCCGTCGTCGTTGAGCTCCACGAACTCGTCCGCGAGGTACTGGAACTTCCGGCCCGGGTAGGAGAAGTACTGCCCCTCGGCCACCTGGTCACCCGCCAGGATCGAGACGGAGAAGCGGCCCGAGTCGCGGATGAGCGGGTAGGTGTCGTGCTTCGGTGAGACCGACGCCATGACGATGGGCTCCTCGAAGCTCACCTGGCACACCCAGTGGGAGCAGTACGCGCGCACCACGCCGTCGTGCGCGGCGCCCACCACCTGCACGCCCTTCATCATCTGGCCGAGGGAACGCTTGATGTCGCGGTCGATCACGGCCGGCAGCGTACGGGGGCGTGACCGGCCGCGGTCAGTCGGTCAGTCGGTCAGTCGGTCAGTTGAGGCGGGCCCGGAGGCGGGCGGCCTGCACCCGGTGCTCCTCGGCCCGGGTGGGCTCGAGCTCCACGAGCTCCTCGTGGAGCGCGGCGGCATCGAGGAAGCGCCCTTCCGCGGCGAGCACCCCGGCCAGCCGCCGCCGCTCCCCCGCGCCGGTCCCCGGCAGCGCCACCTGCAGGCGCAGCGCCGTGGCCAGGCCCGCTCGGTCACCGGCCCGGGTGCGCGCGGCCACCAGATTGTTGAGCACCCGCACGACGATGGCCGATGCCGGCGTGGGCGCGAGGTAGCCGGCGTCGAACGGGGTGCCCGGTCCGTGGAGCGCCACGAACACGTCACGGCAGCCCGGCGCGTCGAGGCGTCGCCCGGAGCCGAAGGGGTCGAAGAACGTGGGGCCATGGGCGTCGCGGACCAGGAAGTGGCCGGGCATGCCCACCCCGACCAGCTCGACCCCGCGGCGGCGGCCGACCTCCATGGCGAGCACCGACAGCGTGATCGGGATGCCCCGACGGCGCTGCAGCACCTCGTCGAGCAGGCTGTTGCGGGGGTCGTAGTAGTCGTCGGTGTCGCCGGCGAAGCCGACCGGGCCGAACAACGCCGCGCAGAGCTCGACCGCGGAACCGTGCGGGTCCTCCACCGCCGCGGCCAGCGTGTCGAGCTCTGCCACCAGTCCCTCCGGGTCCACGCCCGGACGGCCGGCCGCCGCGATCAGCGCGAGGCTCAGGTCGAGGGGCGGCCCCCCGTCGCCGCCGACCGCCGCGCCCGGCTCGGCCATCAGGTCGGCGAAGCGGGCGACGGGGTCCATCGCGGCAACCTAGGCGGTAGGTTCCCCGCCGTCCCCACCCGCGACCCACCGGAGGACCACCGTGTCGGACGAGCTCTTCTACCCCGGAGCCCACGTGGCCGAACGGGGCGACCACGTCGCCTACGTGATGGCCTCCACCGGGGAGACGGTCACCTACCGGGAGCTCCACGAGCGGGCGAACCGGATCGCCCACCTCCTCCGATCCCTCGGCCTGAAGCCGGGTGACCACGTGGCCTTCTGCCTCGAGAACCACCCCTGGTTCCTGTCGATCGCGTGGGGCGCCCACTACGCCGGGCTCTACTACACGGCGATCTCGAGCCGGCTCACCGCGGACGAGGCGGGCTACATCGTCGATGACTGCGGTGCCCGGGTGTTCATCACCTCCGCCTACAAGTCCGAGCTCGCCACCGAGCTGGTGCCCCTCACCCCGGGCGTGGAGCACCGTTTCATGCTCGACGGCATCGTGGAGGGTTACGCACCGTTCCTCGACGCGGTGGCTGCCCAGCCGGCCGACGACCTGCCGGACGCGGTCGAGGGCGTGGACATGCTCTACAGCTCGGGCACCACTGGGCGCCCCAAGGGCGTGAAGGTGGCCCTCCGCGACGTGCCGCTCGGCGTGCCCGACACCCTGTTCCTGCTCGTCGCCGGGCTCTTCGGCGCGTCCACCGACACCGTCTACCTGTCGCCCGCGCCGCTCTACCACGCCGCGCCGCTGCGCTTCTGCCTGCAGGTGCAGCGCGCCGGCGGGACGGTGGTCGTGATGGAGCACTTCGACGCCGAGGAGGCGCTGCGCCTGATCGGGGAGCACCGCGTGACGTTCGGGCAGTTCGTGCCCACGATGTTCGTGCGGATGCTGAAGCTGCCCGAGGACGTGCGTGCCCGCCACGACGTGTCCTCCATCCGCGTGGCCGTGCACGCGGCCGCACCGTGTCCGGTCACGGTGAAGCGCCAGATGATCGAGTGGTGGGGCCCGGTGCTGCACGAGTACTACGCCGGCACCGAGGGCAACGGGTTCTGCTACACGAACTCGGAGGACTGGCTCACCCACCCGGGCACCGTCGGCAAGCCGCTCGTGGGCGTACTGCACATCGTCGGCGACGACGGCGAGGAGCAGCCGATCGGCTCGCCCGGCACCGTCTACTTCGAGTCCGAGGCCGAGTTCGCCTACCACAACGACCCGGAGAAGACTGCGGGCGCCTACCTGAAGAAGGGCTGGTCCACCCTCGGCGACGTGGGCTACGTGGACGAGGACGGCTTCCTCTACCTGACCGACCGCAAGGCCTACATGATCATCACCGGCGGCGTGAACGTGTACCCGCAGGAGGCCGAGAACGTGCTGACGATGCACCCGGCCGTGGCCGACGTGGCCGTCTTCGGCGTGCCGAACGACGACTTCGGCGAGGAGGTCAAGGCGGTGGTGCAGCCCATCGAGATGCCCGCCGACGACGAGGCGGCCGCCGCGCTCGCCGCCGAGCTCGTGGCGTACTGCCGGGAGCACCTCGCGGATGTGAAGTGCCCCCGCTCGGTGGACTTCCGCGAGGAGCTGCCCCGCCACCCCACCGGCAAGCTCTACAAGCGCCTCCTGAAGGACGAGTACTGGGCGGGCCGCGAGGGCCTGACCGGGTGACGGTGCACCCGTTCCTCGAGGGACCGCCCCCCCTGGCCTTCGCCCACCGGGGCGGCACCGAGGCCGCGCCGGAGAACACCCTCCGGGCCTTCGAGGCCGCGGTGGCCCTCGGGTACCGCTACCTCGAGACCGACGTCCACCTCACCGCCGACGGCGTGCTCGTGGCGTTCCACGACCCGGCCCTCGACCGGGTCACCGACCGGTCGGGGCTGATCGAGCACCTGACGCTCGCGGAGGTGCGCGAGGCCCGGATCGGCGGCACGGACCCGGTGCCCACGTTCGCCGAGCTGCTCACGACCTTCCCGGACGCCCGGTTCAACATCGACCCGAAGGCCGACGCCTCCGTGGTGGCGCTCGCGGCCGAGCTCCGGCGCCACGACGCCGTGGGCAGGGTGTGCATCGGCGCGTTCTCCGACGACCGCCTCCGGCGGCTGCGGGACCTCCTCGGCGCCGGGTTGTGCACCTCGGCCGGCCCCCGCGAGACCGCGGCGCTGGTGGCGGAGTCGAAGCTGCCCCGGACGGCCCGGCGCCGCAGCCGGCCGGCGTTCGACTGCCTGCAGGTGCCGGTGCGCCACACGGTACGAGGGCGCACCGTCGAGGTGGTCACCCCTGCCTTCATCGAGGTCGCGCACGACCGTGGCGCGCAGGTGCACGTGTGGACCATCGACGACCCGGTCGAGATGCACCGCCTCCTCGAACTCGGCGTGGACGGCATCATGACCGACCACCCGTCGGTGCTCCGCGACGTCCTCGTCGACCGGGGCGTCTGGGCCCCGGACTGATCGGCGCTCGCCCCCACGGCCCCAGCGCCGTTCACCGCACCGGTGCGCGTTGACAGCGCGAACGGCGGAAGTAGAGTGCGCCCACTCGACTGTGAAGGCGGTCACGCGGGCACGGTCGAGAACGCCAGAACGACGCAACGGACACAGGAACTCCAGGGGGACAAGTGGATCGACCTCGCACCTCGACGAAGCGCTGGGGCGTGGCCGCAGCGGCACTCGTCCTCGCCATGTCGCTGTTCGCCGCGGCGTGCGGCGGGGGCGATGATTCGGGCTCCAGCAACGACAGCGGCGGGAGCTCGGGCGACGCCAAGCCCGTAGCCGGCGGCAAGGTGACCTACGGCCTCGAGGCCGAGAACACCGGCGGCTGGTGCCTCCCCGAGGGCCAGCTCGCCATCGCGGGCATCCAGGTCGCCCGGGCGGTCTACGACACCCTGACCATCCCCGACGAGAACGCCAACTACGTGCCCTTCCTGGCCGAGTCGGTCACCCCCAACGCCACGTTCGACAACTGGACCATCAAGATCCGGCCGGGGATCAAGTTCTCCGACGGCAGCGACCTGAACGCCCAGGTGGTCGCGAACAACCTCGACGCCTACCGGGGCAAGTACCCGGCGCGGAAGCCGCTGCTGTTCATCTTCGTGTTCTCGAACATCAACACGGTCACGGTCACCGACCCGATGACCGTCACGGTCGCCACGAAGACCCCGTGGCCCTCCTTCCCGGCCTACCTGTTCGGCAGCGGCCGCATCGGGATCATGGGCCAGGCCCAGCTCGACGACCCGGCCACCTGCGACACGAACATGATCGGGACCGGCCCCTTCATCAAGAAGGAGTGGAAGGTCAACGAGAAGTTCGTGGCCACCAAGAACCCGAACTACTGGTACAAGGACCCGTCCTCCGGGGCGCAGCTGCCCTACCTCGACGAGATCGAGTTCCGGCCGATCCCCGACGGTGACGCCCGGGTCAACGCCCTCCTCTCGGGCGAGCTCAACGCACTGCACACCTCCGGCGCCGAGCAGATCGACGCGCTGCGCTCCGACCGCGACGACGGCAAGGTGAGCCTGGTCGAGTCCGACAAGTACGCCGAGGTGGCCTACGGGATGCTCAACGCCTCCAAGCCGCCGTTCAACAACATCAACGCCCGGAAGGCGGCGGCCTACGCGTTGGACCGCGACACCTTCAACCAGGTGCGCAACCTCGGCCTGTTCACCATGGCCTCCGGCCCCTTCGCCGAGGGCGAGGTGGGCTACCTCGAGGACGCCGGCTTCCCGAAGTACGACCTCAACCAGGCCAAGCAGTACGTGGAGAAGTACAAGCAGGAGACCGGCCAGGACCTCGAGTTCACCCTGGTCTCCACCTCGGACCCCTCCACGGTGAAGTCGGCCCAGTTCATCCAGGAGAACGCCCAGAAGGCGGGCGCCAAGGTCAACCTGCGCCAGGTCGAGCAGGCCGCCCTCATCAACACGGCCCTCGGCAACGACTGGCAGGCCCTGTCGTGGCGGAACCATCCGGGCGGCAACCCCGACAGCCAGTACGTCTGGTGGTACTCGGGTTCGCCGGTGAACTTCGGCAAGTTCTCCGACCCGCAGATCGACCAGCTGCTGGACCAGGGTCGGGCCGAGCCCGACAAGGAGAAGGCCGCGGCCGTGTACCAGAACATCAACAAGCGCTTCGGCGACCAGGTGTACAACGTCTGGCTGAACTGGACCCAGTGGGACATCGCCGGGGCACCCCAGCTGAACGGCATCTACGGGCCGAACAACCCCGACGGCACGGCTCCCTTCCCCGGTCTGGCCACCGGCCACTCCCTCGCCGGGCTGTACCTCAGCAAGTGACGAACGGGTCCCCGGCCGCACGGCCGGGGACCCACTTCACCCATGGGATTCGTCAAGAAGCTGGCCCAACTGATCGTCACCGTGATCATGGTGACGCTGTTCGCCTCCCTGCTCCTCGAGCTGCTGCCCGGGGACCCGGTGGAGGTGCTCGTGCCGTTCGGCAGCGACGAGCAGCGGGCCACCGTCCGTGAGGACATCGGTCTCGACCAGCCGTTCATCGTCCGCTACGGCGAGTGGCTGGGGAACTTCACGACCGGCGACCTGGGCAACTACTACACGGTCAGCTCCAAGCGGCCGGTCGCCGACCGCGTGGCCGACGCATTGCCCATCTCGCTCCTGCTGATGTTCTACGCGCAGGTGCTCGCGCTGCTGATCGCGATCCCGATGGGCGTGCTCACCGCGTACCGGAACGGCACGTGGTTCGACCGATTGTCGAACACCTCCGCGTTCGCGATGTTGGCGATACCCACCTTCGCGCTCGGGTTCGTGCTCCAGTACTACCTGGGCGTGCAACTGGGCTGGTTCAAGTCCAGCGGCTACATACCGCTCACCGAGGACCCGGTGGGCCACGTCCAGTCGATGGTGCTGCCGGTGATCACCCTCGCGGTCGGTCAGGTGGCGGTGTACATGCGCCTGCTCCGCAGCGACATGATCGCCACGCTCCAGCAGGACTTCATCACGATGGCCAAGGCGAAGGGCATCAAGAACAAGCGGATCCTGTTCCGCCACGCCCTCCGCCCCTCGTCGCTCACGCTGCTCACCGTCGCCGGCCTCAACGTCGGCACCCTCATCGGCGGTGCGCTGATCATCGAGGTGGTCTTCGCCATCCCCGGCATGGGCTTCCTGCTCGCCGAGGCGATCGCCACCCGTCAGATCGTCGCCTTCCAGTCGATGGTGGCGATCATCGCGATCTTCTACGTCCTGGTGAACTTCGCAGTGGACCTCCTCTACACCGTCCTCGACCCACGGATCCGACATGCCGGAAAGTGACTACCCGCAGGGCCGCGACACGCGGGTGACGCGACTGGACCCCTCCGCGGAGGTCCTCGCTCTCGCCGTCGAGTCCGACCAGCTCGAGCCGCTCGACCCGAACCGGAAGCGCCGCAAGGGACTCGGGTTCGCCGCGTGGCTCGCCATCATCTGGATCGTCGGGCTGCTCGCCCTGGCGATCCTCGCTCCGGTGATCGGGATCCCCGACCCCAACAAGAGCTTCCCGGCCATCGCCCGTCAGGGCCCCACGGCCGGCCACATCCTCGGCGGCGACGCCAACGGGCGCGACCTGCTCGCCCGGATCATCTACGGCACCCGCGCCTCGTTCGCGGTGGGCTTCGGCGCCGTGGCCTTCGGCCTGATCATCGGTGGCTTCCTCGGCCTGGTCACGGGCTTCTTCCGTGGCATCACCGACAGCATCATCACGCCGGCCATGACCATCCTCCTGGCGATCCCCCAGTTCGTGCTCGCCCTGTCGCTCGTGACGGTGCTGGCCGCGGGCGACAACGTCACGAGCACGCGGCGCCTGGGGGTGGTGGTGCTCGGCCTCGGCATCGTGTCGATCCCCATCCTCGGACGCATCACCAGGGCCAACACCCTCGCGTGGTCCGAGCGCGAGTTCGTGCTCGCAGCGCGGGCGATGGGAGCGAAGAGCTGGCGGATCATGTTCCGCGACGTCCTGCCCAACGTGCTGCCGGCGATGCTCTCGATCGCCCTGCTGGGCGTGGGCATCGCCATCGTGGCCGAGGGCGGCCTGAGCCTCTTCGGCGTCGGCGTGCAGCTGCCCACGCCCTCGTGGGGGAACATCATCGCCGAGAACCGCGACCAGCTCCGGCGCTCGCCGCAGATCGTCATGTTCACGGTGATCGTCCTGTTCCTCACGGTCCTGGCGCTGAACTATCTCGCCGATGTGGTGAGTAAGCGCTTCGAGGTGCGGGAGAGCGTGCTGTGAGCCAGGAGGTCGTGACCGGACCCGCCCCGACCGGCCTGCCGGGCTCCGGGCCGCTGCTCGAGGTCGTCGACGTGCGTACCCACTTCCGCTCCCCGCGGGGGATGGTGCGGGCCGTCGACGGCGTGTCGTTCTCCCTGGAGCGCGGACGCACGCTCGGCATCGTCGGGGAGTCCGGCTCGGGCAAGTCGGTGCTGAGCCGATCGATCATGGGCCTGCTGGCCCGGAACGCCGAGCGCCAGGGCACCGTGAACTTCGAGGGACGCGACATCTCGGGCCTCTCCGCCGAGGGCTACCGGGAGCTCTGGGGCACCGAGATGGCCATGGTGTTCCAGGACCCCATGACCGCGCTCAATCCCGTGATGCGGGTGGGCCACCAGATCACCGAGTCGCTGCGGTTCCACCTCGGCATGGACAAGTCCGAGGCGAAGGAGACGGCGATCGCGTTGCTCCGGGCGGTGAAGATCCCCGAACCCGAGAAGCGCTTCCGGGCCTACCCGCACGAGATGTCCGGCGGCATGCGCCAGCGCGTGGTGATCGCCGTGGCCCTCGCCTGCGGCCCCAAGCTCCTCTTCGCGGACGAACCCACCACCGCGCTCGACGTGACCGTGCAGGCCCAGATCCTCGACCTGCTCGCGGATCAGCAGCGCGAGCGGTTCATGGCGATGATCCTCGTCACGCACGACCTCGGTGTGGTGGCCGGGCGGGCGCATGACATCGCGGTGATGTACGCGGGGCGGATCGTCGAGAAGGCCCCGACCTCCGTGCTCTTCGCCGAGATGCGCATGCCGTACACCGAGGCCCTGCTCTCGGCGATCCCGAAGCTGGGCGACGCCTCCCACACCCGGCTCGCCGCCATCGGCGGCCGCCCGCCGGACCTGGTGAACCCGCCGAAGGGCTGCCCGTTCAGCCCGCGCTGCCCGTACGCACGGGAGCGCTGCCACGAGGAGCAGCCGACCCTGACCGAGAGCGCCGCCACCCCGGGTCACTTCTTCGCCTGCTTCTACCCGGTGGGCTCGCCCGAGACGCAGGAGATCAAGGAGCGCCTCGCCGTGGAACGGATCATGGCCACGGCCCCCGGCACGGCTGCCGTGCCCTCTCCGCCCCCGGCTGCGGCGACACCACCGCCCGTGCCCCCGACTCCCCCGCCGGTCCCGCCGCCCGCGCCGCCCGCCACCGGACCCACCGGGGACGGTGCCTGATGGCCGGCAGCGGAACCGCACACCTCCGGTCCCCCGAGGAGGTCCTCCTCCGGGTCGAGAACCTCGTGGTGGACTTCCCCGCCGGACGCAACCGGAAGGTGTCCGCGGTCAGCAACGTGAGCTTCGACGTGGCCGAGGGCGAGACGCTCGGCCTGGTGGGTGAGTCGGGCTGCGGCAAGTCCACCACCGGCAAGGCGATCATGCAGCTGCCGCCTCCCACCCGTGGGTCGGTCCGCCTCGACGGGGTGGAACTCACCGAGCTGTCGGGCGAGAAGCTGCGCTCCGCGCGTCCCCGGTTCCAGATGATCTTCCAGGACCCGATCTCGTCGCTGAACCCACGGCGGGCCGTGTCCGACATCGTCGAGGAGCCCCTCACCATCTGGAAGATCGGCAACCAGGCGGAGCGGCGCCAGAAGGTGGAGGACGTGCTCGGGGCGGTCGGGGTGGACGCCCAGGCCGCGGCGGAACGCAAGCCCCACGAGTTCTCCGGCGGCCAGTGCCAGCGCATCTCGATCGCCCGCGCCGTGATCACCGAGCCCAAGCTCATCATCTGCGACGAGCCGGTCTCCGCGCTCGACGTGTCGGTCCAGGCGCAGATCCTCAACCTGCTCGAGGACATGAAGGCCCAGTACGGCCTGACCCTGCTGTTCGTCGCCCACGACCTCGCCGTGGTGAAGAACGTGAGCGACAAGGTCGCGGTCATGTACCTGGGCAAGATGTGCGAGATCGGCCCGCCCGACCGCCTGTACGCCACGCCGGCCCACCCGTACACCGCGGCGCTGCTCGCGGCCATCCCGGTGCCCGACCCGGCCGTGGACCCCGCGGCGAACGCCCACCTCGGCGGCGAGCTCCCGTCGCCGATCGACCCGCCGTCGGGCTGCCGGTTCCGCACCCGCTGCGACCGGGCCCAGGACCTGTGCGCACAGGCCGAGCCCCAGATGCAGAAGGTCGCCGACGGCCACTACGTGGCGTGCCACTTCCCGCTCGAGACCCCGGTCGCCGAGCCCGGGGTGCACTGAACCGGGCGTCCATCGCACAGGGGCGTCACGCCCGGCCCTCACCGGGCGTCGCGGTGTCCACCTCCCGCCAGCACCACCACGCCACCACCGACCGGTAGGGCGCCCACGGCTCCCCCAGACGGGCCAGCTCCCGCTCGGTCGGCAGCTCGTCGAGGCCGAAGGCACGGGCGTACCCGCTGCGCACGCCGTAGTCACCGGTGGGCCACACGTCCGGCCGCCGGAGGTCGAACAGCAGGAACATGTGGGCGGTCCACGGGCCGATGCCCCGCACGACGGTCAGGTGCTCCACGACCTCGTCGTCGGGCCACCGGTGGATGCGCTCCCAGTCGATCGTGCCGTCGAGCGAGCGCTCCGCGAGCTGCACCAGCGATGTCGCCTTCGCTCCCGACAGCCCGGCCCCGCGCAGCCGGTCGAACCCGGCGTCGAGCACCGCCTCCGGTGTGAACGACTCCCCCACCGCCGACTCCACCCTGGCCCAGATCGCCGCGGCGGCCCGGCCGGCGAGCTGCTGATACGCGATGGAGTTGGCGAGGGCCCGGAACCGGTCGTCGGGCGCGGGGCCCGGGCGGAGGTCCGGCACGCCATGGTCCGCGTACATGCGTGCGAGCACGGGGTCCCGCCCGGCCAGCGCCGCCGCGGCGGCCCGCCAACCGGCCCGGGTGGTCTGCGCCGGCATCAGCGGTTCCGGAACTCCGGCGGCCGCTTCGCCAGGAAGGCGGTGACCGCCTCCCCCATGTCCTCGGTGAACGACGTGAGGATCTGCGTGCGGTTCTCGAGGTCGATGCCCGCCTGGAGGCTGCCGACCTCGAGCTGCGAGTGCATGACCTCCTTGGTCATCCACACGCCCATCGGGCTGTTCGCACAGATGAGCCGGGCGGTCTCCAGCGCGGACGCGAGCAGCTCGTCGTCGGGCACGGTGCGCACCACGAGACCGATCCGCTCGGCCTCCTCGGCGTGCACCATGCGACCCGTGAGCATCATCTCCCACGCCCGGGTGGTGCCGATCGCCCGGGGCAGCAGCCAGCTCACCCCGATGTCGCAGCCCGACAGGCCGATGCGCACGAAGGCCACGTTGAACTTGGCCGACGCCGCGGCGATGCGGATGTCGCAGGCGAGTGCGAGGGCGAGGCCCCCGCCCGCCGCCGCGCCGTTCACCGCGGCGATCACCGGGATCCGGAGGCCCCGCAACGCCGGTACGAGCGTGGCGATCCGCTGCTGGAGATCCATGCCCCGTTGGGCCCGGCCCCGACCGGTCCCGCCGGCCGCCGCGCCCTCGATCCCGGTGGGGGGCGCGTCCTGCAGGTCGAGCCCGGCGCAGAAGCCCCGACCCGCGCCGGTGAGCACCACCACGCGGGCGTCGTGGTCGGCCCGGAGCTCCGCGATCCGGTCGTGGAGGCCGTCGATGAGGTCGCCGTTCATGGCGTTCAGCCGGTCCGGCCGGTCGAGGGTGAGGACGCGGATGCCCGCGTCGGGCCCGTCATCCGCGATCCGCTCGAGGCGCACCGCCTCGGATGCGGGCGTCGCGGCATCCGGGGTGTGCTGGTCGCTCATGGGCCCTCCCGTCGGCGCTGGGCCCCGCAGCCTGCCACGCCCGCCGTGCCATGATCCTCCTGCCATGGTCCGGGTGCCGCTGGAGCTGAACGTCGCCACCATCTGCGAGGCCGTCGGCGTCGCGCATCCGGACCGCGAGTGCCTCGTGTTCCGCGACCGGGGCTTCACGTGGCGGGAGGTGCAGGACCGCACGCGCCGGCTGGCCCGTGTGCTCCACGACGCCGGCCTCGGGGTCCACGGCCGCTTCGGCGAGGTCGACCGGTGGCGCTCGGTGCACGACCACGTGGCGCTGTACCTGCAGAACGGCAACGAGTACCTCGAGGGGATGCTCGGGGCCTGGAAGGCCCGGTGCACCCCGTTCAACGTGAACTACCGCTACGTGGCCGAGGAGCTGCGGTACCTGCTCGACGACGCCGGGGCCCGTGCCGTGGTGGTGCACGAATGCTTCGCTCCCACGCTCGCCGAGGTGCTCCCCACCCTCGCCCGGCCACCCGAGCTGGTGCTGCAGGTGGCCGACGGCTCGGGGCAGGACCTGCTGCCGGGGGCGGTGGACTACGAGGCCGCGCTCGCCGCGGCGGCCCCGGACCTGCCCGAGGAGCTCGTCGGCGGCTGGTCGGGCGACGACCTGTACCTCTGTTACACCGGCGGCACCACCGGACTCCCGAAGGGCGCGATGTGGCGGCAGGCGGACTTCCTGGTGGCCGCGCTCGGGGTGCGGCGGCGCGACGGCACCGAGTACGAGGAGCTCGACGAGGTGGTGGCCGCGGCCCGGGGCACGGTCCGGGCCCTGCCCGCCCCGCCCCTCATGCACGGCGCCGCGCACTGGAACGCCCTCAGCTGCTGGATCGCCGGCGGGACCGTCGTGCTGCAGGACCACCCCGAGCACTTCGACCCCGCCGATGTGCTCGACGCCGCCGCCCGGCACCACGCGACGTCGATCCTGTTCGTGGGCGACCCGATGGCCCGCCCACTGGTCGACGAGCTGCGGCAACGGCCCCGTGAGCTACCCGCGCTACGGCACCTCCTCAGCGGCGGCGCCGTGCTGTCACCCGGCCTGAAGGCCGAGCTGCTCGAGCTGCTGCCCGGCATCACGATCGTGGACGTGCTGGGTTCCACCGAGTCCGGCCGTCAGGGCGTGAGCAACGTGCGCTCCGGTGGCGACACCCGCGCCGGGTTCACGCCGGCCGCCACGGCCGTGGTGCTCGACGAGGGGCGGACCCGAGTGCTCCCGCCCACCGACGACGCCGTCGGCTGGCTCGCCCAGGGCGGTCGGGTCCCCCTCGGCTACCTCGGCGATCCGGAGAAGACCGCGGCACTCTTCCCCGAGGTCGACGGCACCCGGTACGCGGTGCCGGGCGACCGGGCCCGGTGGCGTCCCGACGGCAGCGTCGAACTGCTCGGGCGCGACTCGGTGTGCATCAACACCGGCGGCGAGAAGGTCTTCGCCGAGGAGGTGGAGACGGCGGTCAAGACGCACCCCGCCGTGCTCGACGCCGTGGTGTGCGGGCGGCCGAGCGAACGGTGGGGCGAGGAGGTGGTGGCGCTCGTGCAACTGCGGCCCGGCACCGACCCCACCGACGAGGAGCTCCGCGCCGCGGCCGCGGCGCACCTCGCCCGCTACAAGCTGCCCAAGGTGCTGCTGCGCCGCGACCGCCTGGTGCGTTCGCCGTCCGGCAAGGCCGACTACCGCTGGGCGCGGGCCGAGGCGATCGCGGCGGGTGACGGCCGGTGAACTCCGCGACCGGATCGGACCACGAACGCGGGCCGGACGCCACGGCCACCCTCGAGGTCAACGGCGAGCTCGACCTCGTCCGCACGTGCCGGCCGCTGGCCGCGGGTCCGGGTGACCCGACCTGGCGGGTCGAGGCCGATCGGGTGCTGCGGTCCCGGTGGACCCCGGACGGTCCGGCCACCGTGGAGATCCGGCGGCGCAACAGCTGGCTCGACGTGCGGGCCTGGGGACCGGGGGCACGGGCCGCGGTGGCCGACGCGCCGCGGCTCGTCGGCCTGCACGACGACCTCACGGGGTTCGACCCCGGCCTGCACCCGGTGGTGGCCCGGTGCGTGCGCCGTCGGCAGGGGATGCGGATGGCCGGGGGCAGCGGGGTGTGGGACGCGGTGGTACCGGTGGTGCTCGGCCAGCGGGTCACCACTGGCGAGGCCGTGACGAGCTGGCGCGGGCTGGTCCGTCGGTACGGTCCGAACTCCCCGGGGCCCGCGGCCGCGGCGGCCGGACTCCGTCTGGCGCCCGCCCCGGGCACGCTGCTCCGCCTCGGCGACGCCGACTGGCACGTGCTGGGCGTGGAGCGGAAGCGGGCCGACGCCATCCGGGCCCTCGCCCGTCGATCGCCCGCGCTCGAACGCGCCGCGGCGGACGGCCCCGACCGGCTCCAGCAGGTGCTGCTCACGGTGCCGGGCGTGGGCCCGTGGA
This sequence comes from Microthrixaceae bacterium, assembly GCA_049316905.1. Classification (GTDB taxonomy): domain Bacteria; phylum Actinomycetota; class Acidimicrobiia; order Acidimicrobiales; family Microtrichaceae; genus CAIPVR01. The sequence continues at coordinate 21,661 of JBMOJH010000014.1, forward strand.
CCGCAACGGGGCTCACGATCGCGGTGCTGGGCGATCCCGACGTGGTGCTCCTCGGCGACCTCCACCTGCCGAACGTGGTGTGCCACGCGCTGGCGGGCGAGGCCCGGGGCGATGATCGACGGATGCTCGAGCTGCTGGCCCCGTGGGCCGGCCAGCGGGGCCGGGTGGCGCGCCTGCTGGGCGCAGCCGGCCCGGCGCCGCGACGCGGCCCCCGCTATGCACCGCTCCCGATCTCGGCGTGGTGACGGGTCAGTCCTTCGTGGCGACCGCGTTCGGGGTGACGTTCATCTTCGGCTCGTAGGCCGCGGCCTCCACGTCGGCCCCCTCGCCCGCCTGCTCGGTACGCAGCACCGCCCGGCACAGCTCGCACGGCCCGTAGAACTCCTCGATCACGGCCGTTCCGCAGCGGGGACAGTCGAACTCCAGGGGGCCGGACAGGTCCTCCACGGGGGGCGCCTCGTCGGCCGGGGACAGCGTCGGGTCGGTCACGCCCCAACTCTCGCGCAGGCCGGTGGCCCCGGTGGTCGACACTGGGGGAAGATCGACCCGTGGGCGACACGGTGGAACTGGGTCCGGCGCGGGACGGTCGGCGCCTCGGGGTGCGGTGGTTCGGGCGTCAGCCGGGTCCGGGCGTGCCGGTGGTGCTCAGCTGCCACGGCGGCCTGAGCTGCGGGCTCGACGCCGCACTCGGCCACGACGCGGCCGAGCAGCGTGGGCTCGCGATCCTCGCGCCGGACCGGCCGGGTGTGGGGGCGTCCGACCCGGACCCCGAACGGGCCACTGGGGACTGGACCCATGACGTGGCCGCGCTGCTCGACGCACTGGGCGTCGAGCGCACCGTCGGCGTGGTCGGCTGGTCGCTCGGCGGCCAGTACGCCCTGGCCGCGGCCCGGCTGGGCGCCCGCGTCCCCGCGGTGGCGATCGTCGCGGACGGCATCCCGCTGCAGTGGCCGGGCGCCCGGCGCCACCTGCACCCGGTGGACCGCCTGCTCCTGCGTGCCGCGCACCTCCCGGAGGCGGTCGCCCGCCGCACGTTCACCGTCGCCCGCCTGCGCAAGGAGCCGCCCCGCGATGCCACCGGGCGCCGCAAGGTCGGTCGGGTGGAGCAGCGCACGTGGGGCACCGCGGACGCGGCGGTCCTCGCCGGTCCGCGGGGCCGGCTGGTCGACGCGGCCGTGGTGGCCGGGACCGCCTCGCTCGACGGGATGATCGACGAGTACCGGGCGTGGGCCCGGCCCTGGGGCTTCGAGCCCGGCGACGTGACGGTCCCGGTGACGGTCTGGCAGGGCGACGCCGACAAGTGGATGGACCCGGACCTCTCCCGCCAGCTCGCCGACGCGCTCCCCGACGGGTCCTTCCGTCTCGTACGCGGCGCCGGGCATCTCCTGCTCGCCGGCCGCTGGGGCCAGGTGCTCGACGACCTCCTCGCCCTCGACTGACCGTGCTCCCACGGCTCGATGTCTGTCCACAGGGGTGTGGAGTGCCCTCACTCCCATCCACCACGGGATCACAGGGTTCGCGCCCTATCGATCCACAACCGGCCGGTCGTACGGTCGACCCATGAGCACCCTCCTCCCCTCCGGACGCCTCCAGCCCTCCGACCGGCCCGAGGTCGGCACCGCCTTCGAGATCACCCTCCGCGACGGCACCGTGGAGCGGCTGAGCGGCGTGGACGCGTACCAGCAGGAGCAGTCGATGACCACGTTCTTCCGCACCGACGGGGGCCGCGGGGTGGATTGCTGGTCGGTCCGCATGGCGAGCTACCGCACCGACGAGATCCTCCGGATCCGACGCCACGACGCCACCGGGGAACCGGCGCTGCGGGCGGTCTGAGCGGTCCCGGGCCGCCGGGGCCGGTTCCCGGGCCCCGGGGGGTCAGCGACTAGGTTGGGCGGGTCCCGGAACCCGCCCGTGGCCCAGGACCCTCTCTCCCATGACCGACCTCCCCCACCCCGACGACACCGCCCCCGCCCCCGATGCACCCCGGGTGGTGATCATCGGCGCCGGCCCGGCCGGCCTCACCGCCGCCTACCAGCTCTCCAAGGCCGGCGTGCGATCCACCGTGCTCGAGGCCGACACCGTGGTGGGCGGCATCAGCCGCACCGCCGAGCGTGACGGCTGGAAGTTCGACATCGGCGGCCACCGCTTCTTCACGAAGGTCCAGCCGGTGGAGAACCTCTGGCACGAGATCCTCGAGGACGACGAGTTCCTGCTGCGGCCCCGGATGAGCCGGATCTACTACCAGGGCAAGTACTACGACTACCCGATCAAGCCGGTGAACGCGCTCCGCAACCTGGGTTTCGTGGAGGCCGTGCGCTGCGTCGTGTCGTACCTCTGGGCGAAGGTCCGCCCGCCGAAGGACCAGTCCACCCTCGAGGGCTACGTGGTGGCCGATTACGGCCGGCGCCTCTACGAGCACTTCTTCCGCACCTACAACATCAAGGTGTGGGGCGTGGACCCCTCGCAGCTCTCGCGGGACTTCGGTGCCCAGCGCATCAAGGGCATGTCGCTGTGGCACGCGGTGTGGGAACCCATCCGCTCCCGCTTCGTGGGCCGCCGCCAGGACAAGTCGAAGCAGGTCACCAGCCTCATCGAGGAGTTCCAGTACCCGAAGTTCGGGCCGGGGATGATGTGGGAGCGCTGCCGGGACCTCGTGGAGGCCGCCGGGACCGAGGTGGTCATGTCCACCCGGGTGGAGGCGATCCTGCGGGACCCGGAGCACCACCGGGCCACCACGGTCGTGGCCCGCACCGCGGACGGCGAACGGGTGGAGTACCCGTGCGACCACGTGATCTCCACCATGCCCTTCCCGCACCTCGTGAAGGGCATGGAGCCCGCCGCGCCGGAGCGGGTGGTCCGTGCGGCCGACGAGCTCGGCTTCCGTGACTTCCTGACCGTGGCGCTCGTGGTGCCGGAGGCCGACGGCTTCCCCGACAACTGGATCTACATCCACTCCCCCGACGTGCAGGTGGGCCGCATCCAGAACTTCGGCTCGTGGTCGCCGTACATGGTCAAGGACGGCCGCACCTGCCTGGGCCTCGAGTACTTCGTGTTCGAGGGCGACGAGCTGTGGTCGGCCCCCGACGACGAGCTGGTCGCCCTCGCTACCAAGGAGCTCTCCGTGCTCGGGCTCGTGGAGCCCTCGCAGGTGGAGTCCGGCTACGTGGTGCGGATGCCGAAGGCGTACCCGGTGTACGACGAGGACTACAAGGCCAACGTGGCGGTGCTGCGGGACTGGTTGTCCGAGGAGGTGCCGAACGTCCACCCCGTGGGGCGCAACGGCATGCACAAGTACAACAACCAGGACCACTCGATGTTCACCGCGATGCTCACCGTCGAGAACATCCTCGGCACCGGCGACCACGACATCTGGTCGGTGAACGTGGAGGAGGAGTACCACGAGGAGGGCACCGGCACGCCCGGGTCGACCTCCGGCACGGGCCGCGACGCCCCCGTGGTGCCCCGCTCCGCCCCGCGGGCCTCGCTGCGCTCCTGAGCCGCACCCGCGCCGGTCAGGCGGGGCCGCCGCTGCGGGCCGCCGCCACCAGCTGCGGACCGAACCAGCCGCCCACCGTGGCGGCGTAGTCATCACGGAAGTGCAGGCCGTCGTCGCGCTTGGCGGGGTCGAGCTCGCCGCCGGGCTGCGAGGCCAGCCATCCCTGCAGGTCCACCAGCTGGGCGACGCCCGGGCGCTGGGCCACCACCTCCCGCAGGAGCTCGTTGAGCCGGTCCACGCGGGCCGGGTCCGACTCGGGCAGGTCGGTGAAGCCCTGGGTCAGCCCGGCCTGGAAGTGCGGGTAGGTGGCCACCAGGACGGTGGCACCCCGCGCGGCCAGCGCGTCGACCGCGCCGAGCCACTCGCGGAGCAGGTAGCGGTCGACCACCGGGTCGCCCACGGCGCGGAAGCGGTCGTCGCCGGGGAGGCGGCGGTCCACCACCTCGGCGAGGCCCGAGGTGAGCAGGACCACGTCGGGGTCCTGCTCCGACAGGAAGCGGGGGAACGCGCGGGACCAGTCGCAGTTGTCCCCGAACTCCATGATGTCGCGCAGGTACTTGTAGGTGCCGCCCCGGGCGATGGCGCAGCCGAGCTGCCCGGCGTTGGCCACGACCGCGTCGCTGCGACCGCGGGCCCACTGACGGAGGCCGAAGCCGTAGTTGAACGCGACCGAGTCGCCGACCACGAGCACGCGGGCGGCCCGACCCGCCGGAACGGTCCGACGGGGCTGCGGCGGGGGTGCCGGGGGCAACGGCTGCTCCGCGAGCGCCACGTCCGGCGCCGGCGGGCCGGATCCCGCGGCGGGCGCCGCGGCAGCGGCCCGGTGCAGCTGCGGCGCGATCCAGCGCGACAGATCGGCGGCACCCCGCTCGGTGAAGCCCACGCCGTCGGCGGCGCGGTAGGCGGGGTCGAAGTCGCCACCCGGCCAGGCCCGGGTCCGCGCCGCGACGTCGATCACCGGCATGCCACGGCGCGCCGCGGCGGCGGTGAGGAGCGCGTTCCAGCGGTCGATCCGCGCCGGGTCGTTCTCCGCGAACCCGGCCGGCGGGATGCCGGATCGGATCCGGGCCTCCGACGCGGCGAGCAGGCCCGCCTCCCGCGGGTTCGGCGGCGGCGGGACCGGCGGCGACGGCGGCGGCGGCGTGGCGTTGCGGACGTACGGGACGGTGAACACCACCACCGGGGAGCCGCTGGCCTGCAGCCGGTCGAGCAGGTCGCCGATCTCGCCCGCGAGGAAGTCGTCGATGCCGGGATCGCCGGGCGCCGCCCAGTTGGTGCCGGCGTTGATGCGGCGGTCGGTCACGTCGCGCAGACCGCCCCAGACCGCGATCAGACCGGGGCGTTGGGCGGCGGCCGCCGCCACCGTGGTGTCGCGGACCGGGCCGCACCGGTCCCGGTCGCGCTCCATCGAGCCGTCGGGCAACCGCACGTAGCCGCCGACCGCGAGCCCGCAGGACGGGGCCGCGGCGGAGGTGAACGCGAGAGGGTCCTTCCGGCCGCCGAGGTCGAACGCGCCCTCCGTGCCCTTGGCGAGCTGGTCGCCCACCGCCAGGACGCGGAGCGGGGCCGGCGCGGGGAGGCCCGTCGTCGCGCCGGACCCGCCGGCCCGGTCCAGCGCCCGGGGCGGGGGCAGGTCGTTGGTGGTGACGGCCGTGCCGAGGAGCAGCGCGACCAGCGCCACGCAGGCCGTGGCCGGCGCCCAGCGGCCCTTCAGCGACCGACCGGCGCGCACCGGGCTCTCGACGAGGCGGAACATCGCCACCGCGGCCACGAAGGTGACGGCGAGACGCAGGCCGAACAGCGGCCACGGGGCCCAACCGGTGCGTTCCGGTGTGAGCCACAGGAACACCGGCCAGTGCAGCAGGTAGACGCCGTAGGAGATACGGCCGATCCACACGAGCGGCGCCCAGGCGAACACGGTGGTGAGCGCCCCGCCCTGCAACGCCCCGGCCACGAGCGCCGCGGTGCAGGTTGCGGAGGCGAGCAGGCCCCACGGGTACAGCCACTGGTCGGCCACCGCCGCGGTGTGCCAGAGGGCCAGCGATCCGAGCAGCCCGAGGACGCCGAGCACGGTGAGCACCACCCGGCCGCGACGACCGCGGAGGCGCACCCCCCGCAGCAGGGCGACGGCGAGGAGCCCGCCCACGAGCAGCTCGGCCAACCGGGTCGGCGTGGACAGGTAGGCGGCGTCGATGCTGCGCCGGGCGACGAACCACGAGAGGACGGCGGAGGCCACCGCCACTGCGGTGAAGCCGGCCACGAGCGGGCCGAGCGACGCCCGGCCCGCGTGGGCACCGCGGGAGCGGACGCGGCGGGCCCCGAGCGCCATCAGGCCGACCACGAACACCGGGAACACCAGGTAGAACTGCTGCTCCACCGCGAGGCTCCAGTAGTGCTCCAACGGTGAGGGCGCCGCGAACCCGGCGCCGTACGAGCGGCCCTGGGCGATGAAGTGCCAGTTCACGAGCTCCACCAGCGACCAGGGCACGTCGCCGCGGAGGTCCCGGAGCTGGTCCGTGGTCCAGATGCCGGCGAGGCCCATCAGGAGGACCAGCCCGATCGTGAGCCACGACGCCGGGAGCAGGCGCCGGAAGCGCCGGCTCCAGAAGCCCCGCAGGTCCACGGCCCCGGTGCCGAGGCGCTCCCGGAGCAGGAGCGAGGTGATCAGGAACCCCGACAGCGTGAAGAACGCCGAGACCCCGAGGAACCCGCCGGAGGCCCAGGGGAACCTGGCGTGGTACACGAGCACCGCAGTCACGGCGAGCGCCCGCAGGCCGTCGAGCGCGGGCTGGTGACCGAGCGGGGCGGGTGCACCCGCGCCGCGCCGGCGGCGCACCACACGGATGCCGTCGTCGCCGGCGCCCGCGGGCGTGCCGTCCACCGGTTCGGGGGCGCCAGAGGTGGACGTGTCCACGGGAACGGCCACGTCAGTTCCCGGGAGGTGCGGCGGTGGGCCGGATCCGGCCCTCGAGGTACCGGCCCGGGGGCGTGGAGCGCAGACGGCCGCTGAGGGCCGGCGCGCGCAGCGACAGGCCCCACCAGGTCACCCGCAGCTCGGTCTCGACCATCGTGCGGACCACGGCCATCTTCGAGGCGCCCGCGACGCGGTCGGTGAAGGTGATGGGCACCTCGGCGATGCGGGCGCCCACCGCCGAGATCCGATAGGCGGTCTCGATCTGGAACAGGTACCCGTTCGCTCGGGTCCCATCGATGTCGATCGCCTCGAGCACGGCGGCACGGTACGCCCGGAACGCCGTCGTGGCGTCGCGGACCCTGAGACGCAGCATGGCCCGGGCGTAGGTGTTGCCCCACCTCGACAGCAGCCGGCGGAGGAGGGTCCAGTCCGGCGCGGAACCACCCGGGACGTACCGGGAACCGACCGCCACGTCGGCACCGTCCTCGAGCTCCCCCAGCAGGACCGGCAGCACCGCCGGGTCGTGGGAGAAGTCGGCGTCCATCTGGGCGACCACGTCGTAGCCCCGGTCGAGGGCCACCCGGAACCCGTGGCGGTAGGCGGCGCCCAGGCCCGCCTTGCCCGGGCGGTGGAGCACGTCGATGCCGCCGAGCTCATCGGCCAACTCCTCGGCCAGACGGCCGGTGCCGTCGGGGCTGTCGTCGTCGGCCACGATCACGTCGAGGTCCGGCACGGCGGCCCGCACCGCACGGAGGAACCGGGTGATGTTCTCGGCCTCGCAGTACGTGGGAACCACCAGCACCGCTCGCACCGCCGGAGTGTACCGGCCCTCCGGGGCGGCCCCGGATCAGCCGCCCGACGCAGTGGCAGCCCCGTCGCGGCAGCGCCGGAGGAGCCGGAAGGTGGCGGTGTCGAGCACCGGGCAGTACTGGTCGCGGACCACCTGGTTCGCGGCCTGGCTCCGTCCGCCGGCGGAGGTGTTGGGCTCGCTCCATTCCGTGGCGGCGGCGGACAGGATCAGCCAGTCGTTGCGGCGCAGCTCGTCGGCGAGCACCGAGTCGTCGGCATCGGCGATCCCGGGGTCCATCTCGATGTAGCGGGTGCCGGGCACGAGGTCCGGGAACAGGTAGTAGAAGAACGCGTCGCTGTAGTTGGTCCGCGACAGGTCCGTGGGCCCGACCACGAGGCGCTCGCCCGGCCGGGACGACCGGGCCAGCTCGTCGGTCACCTTCTGGGCGTCACCGGCGGCCTGCTCGCTGCCGAAGTAGAAGGTGCGGTCCCCGTTGGTGATCGGCACCCCGAAGCGGTTGCGCCCGAACGTCTGGCCCACCGAATCGATGTAGGTGCGCAACGGGTAGAAGGGAACGACCACGACGAAGACGAGCGCCACCGCGCCCACTGCCGCGGCGTCGGGCACCCAACGGGGCGCGCCGTGCCAGGCCCGCGGCACCAGCTCGGCGACGGCGGCCATCGCCAGCGGGAACGTGATGCAGCACACCCAGGCCAGGTGGGTGGTGTCGGGGCGCTGCAGCGCCTGGGTGATCAGCGCCGCGCCGAACAGGGCGACGGGTAGGTACGCCCGGGCCCGCACCGAGTTGCGGTCACGGCGCCAGAGCACGAACGCGGCGGCGAGCACGAGGGCGATCGACAGCGGCACCAGCCAGAACCACAGGAAGATCTGCTGGCTCAGGCCCGGCATCGGCAGCGGCCATCCGGTCACCCGGAGGGCCCCGGCGCGCTGCAGGAAGCCGTCGATGCGGTCCCACGACGGGGGCACGGGCAGCGCCCGCCCCGGACGCAGGGTGAACACCGGCTCCACGAACATGCCGCGGAACGACGCTCCGAACCCGCTGGCGATCACGTGCGGGACGTAGAGCAGGAGCGCCCCGAACACGCCCAGCAACAGCGGCCGGCGGCGGGGGCCGGGCAGCGGCCATGCGAGCGCCGCCACCCCCAGGCCCACGGCGAGCACCAGGTCGGGCCGGTACAGCAGCGCGAGTCCGCTGCACACCCCGGCCACCGCCAGGAGCGGCCAGGCCCGGCGGTCGCCCTCGGGCCGGCGCGCGGCAGCCACCCCCACGGCCAGGCCGGCCGTGGCGAAGGCGAGTGCGCCGTTCCACGCCATGGCGACGAGCCCCATCGGCATCAGCAGCAGGATCACCGCCACCACGCCCGCGGCCGTGGCGAGGCGGCGGCCCCACGGCCGCAGCAGCGAGTAGAGCGAGACCGCCACCACCGCGTGCTGGAGCAGGCCGACCAGGCGCTCCACCACGAGGTCGGTGCCGAACAGCTTGAAGACACCGGCGAGCACGTAGAGCGACCCGGGGCCGTAGAGGTGCAGGAAGTCGCGGTGCGGGAGCCTGCCGTCGAGGATCTGCTGGGGGAAGGCCAGCATGAAGCCCTCCTCCATCGGGGGGCCCTGGTACCGCAGCAGGCCGATGACCGGCAGGGCGAGGACGGCCAGGACGATCCCGATCCCCAGCGCGTCGGCGCGGTCCCAGCGCAGGTCCGGATGGGTGTCGCCGTCGGTCGGGTCCTGTGGGGGTGGGTCCGTGGGGCGCACACCGTCCCCGTCCGGGGCGGACGCGTCGTCGGCCAGGTCGGTCGCGCGATCGGTCACCCGGTCACCCCGTGGACGGCTCCGTCACCCACACCGCCACTCATCGAGCGGCCGCCGTCAGGAGGATCTGCGGGAGCAACCACGCCGAATACTCGCGCAGCGCGTCGCCCGAGAAGTGCAGCCCGTCGGGCCGGTCGGTCCGGTCGGTCGCGTCCCGGGCCTCGGTCCAGGTCCGGGCATCCACCACGGCCGCACCCGTCTCCGTCGCGGCGCGGGCCAGCGACGCGTTCCAGGCATCGACCCACGCCGGGTCACACGGCGACGAGGTGCGGCGACCGTTGCAGTAGAAGAGCCCGTTGGGCCGCCCGGGCACCGCGGCGTTCACGAACAGGACCTTCGCTCCGGTGGCGCCGAGTGCCCGGGCCGCGTCGCTGAACAGCGCCACACGCTGGGCGTCGCCCTCCGGGGAGAGGAACGCAGGCGCGTCCCCGCCGGCCGGCGTGGCCTGCACCCGGGAGAACACGACCACCACCTGCGGTCGGACGCCGAGGACCGACAGCGGCCAGGCCTCACGCCAGTCCGGACAGTTGCGGCCGGGGGCCCAGGAGCATCCGAGGTTGCTCCGGTCCCACAGCGCGATCCGGGGGTCGGTGAGCGAGGTGAGTCCGTTGGCGGCGCCCCGGCCCAGCGAGTCGCCGAGCACCAGTACCTTCACCTGGTCCGCGCAGGCCGCGCCCGGGTCCGCCACCTCGTCGACCGTCGAGTAGTCGAACTGGCGCGAGCCACCGGTGAACTCCTTCCCCGGGGCCGCCACCGGCACGCAGGGCGGTGCGGTCGTCGTGGTGGTCGCTGGCGCGGCGGCGTCCGGCGACGGCTCGGCGGCCGGCGTGGCGCCCGGCGCGGCATCGGCGCCGGGGGTCCGGGTGGGGTCCGCGACCCGGCCGAGCGACGCGGCCACCTGTTCGCTCGGCGTGGGGGCGTCGCTGTGACCCCACCACAGCGAACCGGCCGTGAGGGCGAGCACGAGCAGGCCCGCTCCGGCGAGGCGCACGCCGGCGGGCCGACCTGCGAGGACCGGCCGCTCGACCGCCACGTGGACGAGCGCGGCGAGGGCGATCGTGGTGGGCACCACCACGATCAGCACCAGCCAGCTGGGCGCTTCCGGCCCCATGGCGACGATCAGGGGCCAGTGGATCAGGTAGATCGCGTAGCTGCGACGGCCCAGCCAGACCAGCGGAGCGAGCGACAGGAGTCGACGCGCCGGGCCCGGCACGAGCGCGAGGGCCCCCACGGCGGTGGAGGCGAGCGCGACCACCGAGAAGCCGCCCCGGTGCAGGCCGGCCCATCCGGGGGTGATGGTCACCGCCGCGACCACCAGCACCAGGATCCCGGGCACCGCGGCCACCGCCACCGCCCGCCGGCCCGACGGACTCGCGGGGCCCGCCAGCGGCCGGTGGCGCAGTGCGATCGCGAGGCCCGCGCCGGCGAGCAGGGCCACGGCCCGGGTGTGGGTGGCCAGGTAGGCCACCTCGGGGGTCGCGAACCAGGCGGACACCGCGGACGCCACGAACAGGACCCCGGTGCCGATCGCCAACGCCCGGACCGCCCCGCGCTCCACGGTGCCGGTTCGCCGGGCCGCCCGGCGCCCCACGGCCACCAGGGCGACGACCAGCACGGGCCACAGCAGGTAGAACTGCTCCTCCACCGCGAGCGACCAGAAGTGGCGCAGTGGCGAGGGCGCCACGAACGACTCCACGTATCCGCCGTGGGCCATCTGCCACCAGTTGGCCACGTTGGCGAGCGCGGCGGCCGTCTCGCCCGGCAGCGACTGCTCGCGGTCGGCCCCCCAGACCCCGGTCAACCCGGCGAGCGCGACGGCGGCCAGCACCACCCAGGCGAGCGGCCACAACCGGCGCACGCGGCGGCGCCAGAAGGACCGCAAGGACACCGCACCGCTCCGGTCCCGTTCGACCAGCAGGAGGGCGGTGATCAGGTAGCCGGAGAGGGCGAAGAAGACGTCGACGCCCACGAACCCTCCGGGCAGCCAGCGGTCGTCGACGTGGTAGATCACGACCGCGGCGACGGCCAGGCACCGGAGGCCGTCGAGGGAACGCCGCCGTCGAGCGGGGGGCGTGGCACCCAGTGCAGCCGGCGGTGGCCGGTCGACCGTCGCAGAGGTGGCCCACCTCATGCCGCCACCGCCTCGGGTGCGCCCCGCCGTTCCCGCCACGCGGCCACGGCCGCACACGCCCCGACGCCGGCGAGCAACGCGACCGACGGGGCCAGTCCCATCTTGAAGCGCGGGTCGCCGAAGAACAGCACCGGCACCGCCAGCCCGGCCACGGTGGTGAGCACCACCACCACGACCGCCACGGAACGTCGCTCCGACGAGCGGGCCAGGACCACCGCGCCGGTCACGGCGGTGGCCACGATCGTCCACCACGCCACGTCGAACGCTGCGCCCACCACCCGGCGGGTCGTGGCGCCCATCCGCGGGGTCTCGCCGTAGGACTCGGCCGCAGCCAGCGCGTCACGGTCGTTCCGGTAGGTCAGCCAGAGCTTGCGGGCCGACAGCGAGGGGAGCTCCGCCGGATGAGCGGTGATCCACCGGAACGCCCGGCGCTGGGTCTCCTCGTCGCGGGCCACCTCGGCCTCGGGCCCGTCGACGTAGCGGGTCCCGGTGTCGCAGGCCGCGGCGATCGCGAAGCCGCCGGTGGCGCCGTCACGGAAGCCGATGCAGAGGTTGTCGCCGGTGTTGGTCGAGAGCACCGGCGACCCCAGCACCACCGAGTTGCGGACCATCCACGGCACCACGAACGCCACCGCCCCTGCGGCGAGCACCGCCGCGCCCAGCAGCACGGACCGCCAGGGGACGCGGGCCAGGGCCCACGCCAGCGCCACGGCCGGGAGGCAGAGCAGGACCTGCGGACGCACGAGCGTGGCGGCACCGAAGGCCGCGGCCGCCACCACCAGGGGCCAGCCCCACCGCACGTCGCGGTCGGCCACGAGCACCGCCGCGAGCGCCACCGAGAAGAGGGCGACGAACAGCGTTTCGGAGAGCAGCACCGCGCTGTACGCCACGAGGTTGGGCCACAGCGCCAGCACGAGGCCGCACGCCACCCCCACGGAGCGGGGCGAGGGGCGCAGCCGCGCCACCGCGGCGAGTCGGCCCCCGGCGACGGTCACCGCGGCGGCCCCCACACCCCCCAGGAACGCCTGGACCACCGCGGCCGCGGCGGGGAGCGACCCCCGGAGTCCGATGCGGTCGACGCCGAACTGCAGGGCCCCGAGGAACATCGGGTAGCCGGGCGGGTAGTAGCTGGTCGGCCGGCCGAGGAGCGACACGTACCCCCGCCCGTCCGCGATGCCCCGGGCGAAGCCGCGGTAGAGCGCGGGGTCCGACAGACCCCCCGGGGCCCGGGCGAGGAGCGCGGCGACCACGAGCCGGACGCCGACCGCGACCGCGGCCACCACCAGGACGTCGCGACGCGACGGCCCCACGGGCACGGGGTCAGTCGACCCGGGGACGGCCGGGAGCGGGTCGGAGGTCGTAGAGGAACTGGTACGCGAACAGCTGCGGACGGAGTGCCCGCAGCCCGCGGTCGAACGCGGCGACCGGGCCGCCCGCGCCGGCCCGCCGGCCGGTGCCACCCGACTCGGCCGCACCCCGCTCGAGCGCCTCGAGCGGGAGGCCGGTGGTCCCCCGCCGTTCCACCCGGAACCCCGCGCCGGCGAGCAGGCGTTCCAGGCTGCGACGGGTGAAGAACCGCACGTGGTCCCGGTCGAGGATGCCGCGACGGTCGTAGTCGAAGCGGCCGAGGAGCACCCGCAGGCGCGGGTACCAGTGCCCGAAGTTCGGCACGCTCACGAGGAGGTGGCCGGTGGCCGGCACGAGGCGGTGCAGTTCGTCGAGCAGCGCCTCCGGGCGCCGGACGTGCTCGAGCACGTCCGCGGCGAGCACCACGTCGAAGGGTCCCTCCAGCGATGCGGGGAGGCCCTGGTCGAGGTCGGCCTGCACGAAGCGGTCCACCCGCTCCTTCACGTCGCCCCAGGGCTGGAGGTCCACGCCGGTGACCTCGTGGCCGGCGTCGCGCAGCACGGCGGCGAGGCGCCCGTCGCCACAGCCGAGGTCGAGCACCCGGCCACGGGGCAGCGAGCGGGCCCAGTCGAGCAACCGCACGTGGGAGGAGTCCGCGTCCTCCTTGTGCTCGTAGGTGTTGCTGGCGAAGGCCATCTCGCCCGTACCGAAGCCCATGCGGTGTGCCCGGTAGCGCAGCGAGTCGACGGTCACGTCACGGGCGTACGCGAGCCCGTTCACGTGGCAGATCTCGTCGCCGTAGTAGGTGGGGATCGGGATCTCGACGATGCGGTTCCCGGCCTCGACCATCTGCAGGATGATCTCGGTGTCGAAGTCGAAGTCGTCGCTGTTCGACTCGAACGGCACGTCGGCGAGCGCACGCACCGAGTAGGCGCGGTACCCCGAGTGCCACTCCGACAGCGCGGTTCCGGCCGCCGCGTTCTGGACGGTGGTCAGGATGCGGTTGCCGACGTACTTGTAGAGCGGCATCCCGCCCCGGCGGGCCGCCCCCTCGTCGAGCATCCGGGAGCCGAACACCGCCTCGGCCTCACCGGCGAGGATCGGCGCCACCATCTCCGGCAGCATCTCCGGCGCGTACTGGCCGTCGCCGTGCAGGAGCACCACCACGTCGAGGTCGTGCTCGATCGCCCAGCGGTAGCCCCACTTCTGGTTGCCGCCGTAGCCGCGGTTCTCGTCGTGGCGCACGGCCACGATCGGTAGGTCGGGCGCGATCTGCTGGTAGCCCATCGCCACCAGGTGGGTGCTGTCGGAGCTGGCGTCGTCGCCGATGAGCACCGTGGTGATGCGGTGCCGGAAGTCCTCCGGGATGCGGTCCAGCACCCCGGCGAGCGTGCCGGCGGCGTTGTAGGCCACCACGAGGATGCCGATGCGTGGCTCGGTCACGGCCGGATGCTACCGCCCATCCCGGGGAGGTACCGGCACCGGCCGTACACTCCGCGCCGGTGAGCACGTCCGGCACGACCGCAGGAGGGCCCCTCACGGCCGGGTCCGCGGTGGACCGCCACCTCCCCGCCCTCGACGGCTGGCGGGGCGTGGCGGCGCTCGCCGTGCTCGTGAACCACGTGGGCGTGCTCAGCGGCCTCAACGGCCGGAACCCGGAGCTGGGCCAGTTCATCGCCCGGGCCGACGTGGGCGTCTCGATCTTCTTCGTGCTCTCCGGCTTCCTGCTCTACCGGCCGTTCGTCACCGCCCGGCTGGCCGGCGAGCGCGCCGGCGACCTGTCCGCCTACGCCCGCCGACGGCTCCTGCGCATCTTCCCGGCCTACTGGGTGGCGCTGTTCGTGGTGGCGTTCATCCTGCGGGCCCCGCCGTTCACCGAGCCGCACAGCGTGGTCGCCCACGCCCTCCTGCTGCAGGTCTACGACGGCGAACAGGTGGTGGGCGGGCCGATCCAGCAGTCCTGGACGCTCGCCACCGAGGTGGCCTTCTACGCGTTCCTCCCCTGTTACGCCTGGCTCCTCGCCCGCCGTCACCGGACCCCCGAGCGCCAGATCCGCTGGGAGGTGGCCGGGGTGGTCGCGCTGTGGGTCGGCTCCATGACCCTCAAGGTGGCGGCGCTCGCCTCCGGGATGGGCGCCGCCCGCTTCGGCCAGGTCAACACCTGGCTGCCGTTCCGCCTCGACGAGTTCGCCCTCGGCATGGGTCTGGCGGTCGGGGTCGCCTGGTGGAACCGCCTGGGCCGGGTCCATCCGGCGTGGCTGCGCTCCGTCGGCGCCACCCTGGCGTGCTGGGCGGTGGCCGCGCTGCTCTTCTGGGTCACCTGTACCCGGCTGGGCCTGCCGCTGAGCCCGATCCTGAGCGGCCGCCAGGCCTTGGTGATGCGGGCCATGTACTCGTTGGTGGCGATCTTCCTGATCGTGCCCGCCGTGCTCGCCGCCCGGCCGGGCCAACCGGCGCGGGTGCTGCTCGCGAACCGTGTCGCCGTGTGGCTCGGGCTCATCTCCTACGGCATCTACCTGTGGCACGAGGCCTTCCAGGACCTCTACCTGCGCTGGACCGACCGTCCCCCGCTCCAGGCCCCCTTCCTCGGGATGCTCCTGTGGACCCTGGCGTTCTCGGTGCTCGCCGGGGCCGCGAGCTGGTACCTGGTGGAGCGCCCGGCCATGGGATGGGGACGGCGCACGGTGGCACGCGAGCGCCACGACCCGGACCTCGACGACGAGCTCCCCGACGCCGCTGGCCGCGGCACCCGCTCCCCCGGTCCGGACGGCTCAGCCGGCGACGAGCCGATCGCAGCCGACCGCTCGCCGGGCTGAGCCCGACACCGCGACCGCTGCCCCGACCGCCGCCCCGGCCGCCGGCGCGACGTCGCCGGTGGGAACGAGGTCGACCACCGCGCCGAGCAGCCGCCGGTCCGCCGCGTCGCGGATCTCCACGGTGTCGGTGCGCCAGTCCATCTCCGTCCGGAGGTCCAGCTCGCTGCCCGGACGCCACGGGAACGGCGGGCCGGGGAACGCCTTGCGGAGGGTGCCGCCGTCACGGACCTCCACCTGCAGGTGCGCCACACCGGGCGGACCGTGGGGTTCGATCACCAGCCGGTTCGACCCCTGCGACCCGGTGCCCTCGAGGAGGGGGACCGGGCTGGTGAGCTCACCGGTGGCCCGGACCTCCAGCCGGAAGCTGCCCGCCGCCGCGCCACCAGAGAGGAACAGCCAGATCTCCGAGTCCGACCGGTAGACCGCGTCGCAGCGCCCCACCACGGCCACCTGCCCCAGCGGACCGGGGTCGGGCAACGGCGCGGCGACGGGCACGCGGACCACCTCGGGCGCGGGGCCGAGCCTGGTCTGCAGGTCGAGCCAGGTGGCCCGCGACCCGTCCCACGCCCCGGCGGCCACCTCGCGCTGGTACTGCAGGGCGACTCCCGTGTTGACCCACGCACCCCACAGCGCACCGGCGACGGTCACCCCGGCCAGGGCCCGGCGAGCCACCGGTGCACCGGCCCAGCGGCGAGACAGACCGGCCACACCCACCACGGCCGCCACGGCCATGCCGGGCAGCAGGTCCACCTGGTAGCGGTTGGCGATGTAACCCAGCACCGCGATCCCGGCCATCGACACCGCGGAGCCGATCACCGGCAGCCGTGCCGCGGCCGCGCCGCCGTCACGGGACCAGTGCCGGGGCCGGACCATGGCCACGAGCCCGACGAGCGCGAGGCCCAGCACCAGGGGCGCCGAGGTGGGGAGGCTGGTCGAGCGGTCCCGTTCGGCGAACACGGCGTCGTTCAGATCCGCCGGGCGGGCCGACGGGAACCCGACGAAGGGGAACTCCCCGCGCAGGCCGAGGGCGTCGGGGCGCAGGAGCTGCGCCAGCACCGACGGCGTGTACTTCAGCCCGAAGAGCGACCCGCCGTTCGCGGCCAACGCGGCGCGGAACTGCGGGTCGGACGAGGCCACGCCCTGCTTCTCGATCGGCAGGCCGAACATCGTGCCGAACCGGGCGTGGTTGACCACGGCGTAGCTCCCGAGCGCGAGGACCGCGGTGGCGGCGAGGACGCCGAGGGCCCGGCCGGCCCGCGCGGGCACGGGGATGCCGCTCCACCGGGCGGTCCGATCCGCCAGCGCGGGGCGGCGGGTGGCGGCCCACCATCCGAGCAGCACCGCGGCGCCGACCCCGCCGAGCGCGGCGAGGGCGCCCAGGCCGGTGGAGAACCGGGTGTTGACCGCGAGCACGGCGAAGAGCCCGGACCACACCAGCGGACCGACGCCGGCCGAGCGGTCCTCCCGCACGCGCACGGTCCAGCGCAGCAGGTGCGCGAGGGACGCGATCGTGAGCGCCGCGCCCCAGAGCAGCGCCTCGTGGTACACCCAGGCCTTCGCGGAGAGGAAGAGCAACGGCGACGCGCCGAGCGCGCCGACGGTCGCGGCCACCGCCACCACCTCGGCCCGTCCGACCGGGTCGTCGCCCCGGACCAGGCGCCGGGCCACCACGGCGAGCAGCACCAGGTGCCCGAGGGCCACCCCCATCCCCACCGCCATCGACAGGGCGGTGAGCCGACCGTCGAGGCGGTCGGTGGCCGCGAGCACCGGCACACGGGCGAGGGCCGGCACGAGGCCCTGGTAGATGTGGGTCCGGTCCCCCACCTTGAACCCCTCGAAGCCGACCTGGTCGGGATCCACGGCGAGACGGCCGTCGAGCAGGGCCCGGGCCTGGGCGTCGTAGAAGTTGCCGAAGGTCTCGGGGTGCACCAGGTCGAGGCGCCCGTAGGTGAGCACCACCACGAACAGCACCCAGACCACCGCCGCCACACCGGACGCGGCGAGCGTCAGGCCACGGGTGGGCCGGGCGGACGGGGAGGGCGACGGCGAGGGGGTCTCGGGGTCGGTGGACATCCGGCGGGAATCCTCGCAGACCTCCCGCCCGGCTGCGACGACCGCCGGACCGGCCGAGCCGCAGCGTGTGGGCGCCGCGCCGGCGGCGCGGTGCCCGCATCGGCGGTGGCGGCGGGTACCGATGGGATAATGAAGGGGATGGACGGAACCCGAGAGGCCGGCGGCACCCCGGCGGGCACCTCCCGGTCGACGGACCTGGTGATCATCCCGGCGTTCAACGAGGCCGCAACGCTCCCCGCGGTGCTGGCCGACCTTCGGCGGACCCTGCCCGAGGTCGACGTGGTGGTGATCGACGACGGCTCCTCCGACGCCACCGCCACCGCGGCCTCCTCGGTGCACGGCGTGACCGTCCTGCAGCTCCCCTTCAACCTCGGCATCGGCGGCGCGCTGCGCACCGGGTTCCGCTACGCAGTGGCCGAGGGCTACCAGCGCGGCGTGCAACTCGACGCCGACGGCCAGCACGACCCCACGCTGGTCCCGGGACTGCTCGCCGCACTCGACGGCGCCGACCTCGTCATCGGCACCCGCTTCGGCGACGGCGCCGTGACCTACGACGTGGGCCACACCCGCCGCGGTGCGATGCGGGTGCTGCAGTTCGCGCTCCGGCTGCTGTCCGGCCGGCAGTTCACCGACACGAGCTCCGGCTTCCGGGCCTTCAACCGGCCGGTACTCGAGTACTTCGCCCGGAGCTACCCGTCGGAGTACATGGAGTCCGTCGAGGTGCTCCTCGCCGCCAGCTACGAGGGGTTCCGGATCGCCGAGGTGCCCGTGCAGATGCACGAGCGGGCCGGCGGCCAGCCGTCGGCGCACCGCTTCCGGCTCGTCTACCACTACGTCCGGGTCCTGCTGACGCTGGTCCTGCGGGCGAGCCGGCGCCGTCCCGACCCCGTGGGGGCCACCACGTGACCGGGCCGTCGGACAGCTTCGGGGCGATGACGCTGCGGGCCCACGTGTTCGTGGCGGTCGCGGCCCTCCTGGTCCTCGTGTTCATCATCCGCCTGGTGCGCCGCCACGGGCTGCGCACCAAGTACTCGCTGCTCTGGATCACCGTGGGTGTGGCGCTCCTGGCCCTCGCGCTGTTCCCGAAGCTCCTGAACGTCGCGTCGGAACTGCTCGGGATCTACTACCCGCCGGCCACCCTGTTGCTCTTCGCCGTGGGGTTCCTGTTCCTGGTGGTCGTCCACTTCTCGTGGGAGCAGTCGCGTTCGGAGGAGCGCATCCGGGTGCTCGCCGAGGAGCTGGCCCTGCTGCGCGAGCGCACCCAGCGTGCCGACGCGGCCTCCTCAGGTCCGGCGGGCCACCACGATCAGCCCGTCGGCGGCGAACGGCCGGCCGAGGCGGCCGAGCAGACGCTCGGTGGCCAGTAGCACCGCGGCGCCCCGGCCGAGCAGGCGGGCACGGCCGGTCAGGCCGGCCATGTCCTTCACCTTCGGCACGTAGGTGGCGACCTCCTCCACCACCCAGCCGTGGCGGGCCAGCAGGTTGCTCAGCGTGTACCAGGAGAAGAGGACCACGTGGTCGGGGTGGTTCACCTCGTAGCCGGCCACCGCGGCCACCGAGTTCAGCAGGCCGCTCGCGTTCGGCGTGGTGAGCACGAGGCGTCCACCCGGTTCGACGAGCGGGCGGAGGCCCGACAGGAACGACCCGACGTCGTCGATGTGCTCGATGACCTCGCCCGCGACCACCACCTCGACCGGCTCGATCGGCAGCGATGCGAGCGCGTCGGGATCGCGGCCGTCGGCCCGGTACGCCTCGTAGCCGTTGGCCCGGGCCCGCTCCACCCCGGCCTCGTCCACGTCGATGCCCACGAGGTGGGTCGCGGCACGGTCCAGGTGGGCGTGGATCCACAGGTCGAGGCGCTCGTGCAGCTGCCAGCACCCGGTGTCCACGAAGCCCAGGTGGGCCGCGCGCCGGCCGCGGACGGCCTCCACCAGGAACGGCACCCGGTCGACCACCCGCGCCCGGGGCAGTCGGTGGGTCATCTCCTGCTGGGTGATGGCCTCGGGGCCGGTGCTCACGTCGTCCACGGGTCCTCCGCTCAGGTCGCCGGTCCGGCCACGGGCTCGGTCCGGTCGGGTTCGGTGTGCGCGTCGTCGGTGCGCTCGGGTTCGGTGCGCTCGGGTTCGGTGCCCTCGGGCGCGTGCCGCCCGAGCATCCACGTGAACCCGGCCACCACCGTGACCGCGGCGCACACCACGAGGGTGATCTCGGCACCCGCGCGGTAGCGGGTGATGCCGAAGGTCATGGCCGCGACCAACGTGGCGAGCACCGGCTGCGCGAGCAGCGGATACACCTTGCGCCGCCGGCGGTGCAGCAACCACAGGCCCACCAGCGCCAGCGGGGTGAGCACGTAGTAGGACCACAGCGCCTCGCGCACCGTCACGAACCCGGTGCCCGGCGGCCCGCCCGAGCGGCCCTCCACGAACCCGTCGAGACCCAGGCTCTGGCCGGGCCGGTACAGGTGCCACAGGCGGGCGACCCGGGCCGCCACCACCTTGGGCAGGTCGCCGGCGTTCTCGCGCATGTAGGCGGTGGCCTTCTCGTTGTACTGGCGGTCCCGCTCGGCCCGGTTGGTCGCCGTGGGCGGGGTGATCTCCGGCGGGAGGAGGCACTTCGTGGAGTAGTACCCGAGGAAGTCGCCCTGGTAGGTGACGTCGCAGTTCGCCGCGGCGAGGGTCTGGCCGGCGCCGGTGGAGACCGGCACGAACTGCCCGTACCGCGACTGGTTGTACGCGGCCCACGGCGCGAACGCGATCAGCGGGACGAGCGCGGCCACGGCGAGCTGGCCGATGCGCACCGGCCAGCTCACGGCCCGGCGCCACAGCACCACCGGGAGCACCATCAGGCCGAACAGCAGCAGCGCCTCCGGCCGGACCATCGCCCCGGCCGTGAGCGCCGCGGACATCAGGACGACCTCACCCCACCGGGGCCGGTCGAGGTAGCGGTAGCCGGCGATGAGCGCCACCACCGAGGCCAGGATGTAGACGGTCTCGACCATCAGCATCCCGTCGTTGATCCAGAAGTTCGGGTACAGCGCAGCGAACCCGGCGGCGACCAGCCCCACCCGGGGACCGGCCAGACGCCGACCGAGGTACGCCACGAGGACGACCGACACCGTGCCGAGCACGCACATGACGAGCCGCTGGCCCTGGGGCGTGGTGATGCCCATCTTGTCGAGCGCGGCGAGGACCAGCACGAAACCGGGCGGATGGTCCGCCCCCGGGGCCTGCACCCCGTCCTTGAAGAACGAGAAGGGGTCCAGGAAGCCCCGGCCGTCGGCCACCAGGCGGGCCTGGAAGTGGTACCAGAAGGCGTCGCCGGTCACGAGCTCCACCGACGACTGCCGGACCAGCACGAACGCGACCCGCACGGCGAGCGCCACGGCGGCGATCCCCGCGAGGGCGACGCGGAAGGTGCGGGCCGTCAGGTCGCCGCCCAGCGGCGGCGGTGCGGGGTGGAGCTCCGCCGGGTCCGAGGTGGCCATGTCGAGGTAGGGAGCGTAGGCGGTGCCGGGCTGCGCCGCCGTGACCCGGGGCGGGACTAACGTCGCTGCAGCCCATGGGTCCGACCGACGCCCCCCGCCGACTCCGTCGCGTCCCCGCCGGCGCCCTGCTCCTCGTGGCCGTGGCGTACGTGCCGCTGCTCCTCACGAAGCCCGGCAAGATCGGCGCCGACACCAAGACCTACCTGTACCTCGACCCGGGCCGCCTCCTGTCGCGCGCCCCGTACATGTGGGACCCGAACATCGGGCTCGGCACGATCACGCACCAGAACATCGGCTACCTCTGGCCGATGGGGCCGTACTACTGGGTGATGCAGACCCTGGGGGCGCCCGACTGGGTGGCCCAGCGGCTCTGGCTCGGCTCCATCATCTGCGCGGCCGGCCTCGGCATGCGCTGGATGCTGAAGGAGCTGGACTGGCGCGGGACCGGGGTGACGGTCGCATCCTTCGCCTACGCGCTCAGCCCCTACCTGCTCGACTACGCGGCACGGATCTCGGTGATCCTGCTCCCCTTCGCCGGCCTGCCGTGGCTGGTGGGCCTCGCCGCCCGCTCGGTGCGCCGCGGGGGGTGGCGCTCCCCCGCCGCGTTCGCGCTCGTCACCCTGACCGTCGGCGGGGTCAACGCCACCTCCCTGTTGCTCGTGATGGTGGCGCCCGTGCTGTGGATGGCCCACGCCACGTTCGTGGCGAAGGAGGCCACGTGGCGCCGCACACTCGCCGCCGGGCTGCGGATCAGCGTGCTCACGCTCGTCACCAGCCTCTGGTGGATGGTGGGCCTGTTGGTGCAGGGCACCTACGGCATCCCCATCCTCCGGTACACCGAGACCTACTTCGTGGTGGCGAACGCGGCGCTCGCGCCCGAGCTGCTGCGGGGCCTCGGCTACTGGTTCTTCTACGGGCGGGACGCGCTCGGCGCCTGGATCGCGCCCGCGGTGACGATGGTGCAGAACGTCCCGGCGCTCGCGCTCAGCTACCTGCTGCCGCTCCTCGCGTTCACCGCCGCGCTCCTCTCCCGCTTCCGGCACCGTGGCTACTTCGCCCTGCTGGTGCTGGTCGGCCTGCTCATGGGCGTGGGCTCCCACCCGTGGGACGCCGCGACGCCCGCCGGGGCGGTGTTCAAGGCGTGGACCCGCACCGACTCGGGCCTCGCGTTCCGGTCCACCCCGCGCGCGGTGCCGCTCATCGCGCTCGGCCTCGCCGTGATGCTCGGCGCGGGCGTGGCGTCGCTGTCGAGGTGGCGCCCCGGCTGGCACCTGCCCGTCGCCGCGGCGCTGCTCGCGCTGATCTGCCTGAACCAGGTGGCGCTCTTCCGCGGCCAGATGGTGGACCGCAACCTGCTGCGCGACAGCGAGGTGCCGGCCTACTGGACCGCCGCGGCCCGGTACCTGGACCAGGGCGACCCCCGCTACCGGGTGGCGGAGGTGCCCGGCTCGGACTTCGCGTCGTACCGCTGGGGCAACACGGTGGACCCCATCACGCCCGGCCTGATGGACCGCGACTACGTCGCGCGCGAGCTGATCCCGTACGGCACGCCGCCGTCGGCCAACCTGCTCAACGACGTGGACCTGCCGCTGCAGCAGGGCACCTCGGACCCCTCCACGATCGCACCGCTCGCCCGGCTGATGGGCGTGGGCGACATCGTGCACCGGGCGGACCTCGCCTACGAGCGGTTCCGCACGCCGCGCCCCCGGATCACCTACGCGGAGCTGCTCGGCGCACCCGGTCTCGGGGCGCCCACCGGGTTCGGCCCGGCGGCGGAGAACGTGCCCGACCGGCGCCTGCCACTCCAGGACGAGGTGGAGTTCGGCACCCCGAACGACGCGGGCGACCCGCCGCCGGTGTCGGTCTTCCCGGTGGAGGACCCGCGCCCGATGCTGCGCACCGTGCAGGCCTCCGACCCGGTCGTGCTCGCCGGGAACGGCGCCGGGATCGTGGCGCTCGCGGCGAGCGGCGGCCTGCAGGTGGACCGGCCGTTGCTGTACGCCGCGAGCCTCGGCACCGATGCGGACCTCCGGCGCCAGACCCTCGAGGAGGGCGGCACCTCGCTGGTGGTGACCGACACCAACCGGCGCCAGGCCCGGCGCTGGGGCTCGGTGCGCGAGAACGACGGCGTCACCGAGCAGGCCGGCCAGCGGCCGCTCGTGACCGACTACTCCGACAACCGCCTCGACGTGTTCCCCGGGGCGGGCGACGACGCCGCGACGGTGGTGGAGCTGCAGGGGCCGGTCGACGCCCGTTCGTCGGCGTACGGCAACCCCGTGAGCTACACCGCGAGCGACCGGGCCGCGAACGCCGTGGACGGCGACCCGAGCACCGCGTGGCGGGTCGGGGCCTTCCAGGACGTGCAGGGCGAGTTCCTCGAACTGCGGTTCGCGGAGCCCGTCACCACCGACCGGCTGACGCTCCTGCAGTCCCAGCGCCTCGGCAACCGTTGGATCACCGAGGCGGACCTCACCTTCGGCACCGGGTCGATCGACCCCGACCGCGACCCGACCGTGCGCGAACGGCTGACCGACGCGTCCCGCACCCCGCCCGGCCAGGAGCTGCGCTTCCCGACCCGCACCTTCGACCGGCTCCGCATCACCGTCACCGGGACCAACCTCGAGGGCCTGGCCCGGTGGACCGGCATCTCCGACGTCGGCATCGCCGAGGTGACGGTGCCCGGCGTGGGCCCCTCCACCGAGGTGGTCCGCCCGCCGGTCGACCTGCTGCGCGCCGCCGGTGACGCCTCGGTCGACCGGCCGCTCAGCTACGTGTTCACGCGGCGGGCCGCGAACCCCTCGGAGGTGGTGGTCGAGGACGAGGAGCGCCGCCTGCTGCGCTGGGTCCAGGGCCCCGTGGCCCGGGCGTTCACCCCGTTCGGCAAGGTCCGCCTGAGCGCGGCGGTGCCCGGTGAGGTCACCGACCGCCTCATCGGCCAGCCGTCCGCCGAGCAGGGCGGCCTCACCGCCACCGCGGACGCCACCCTCGCCGGCGACCTGCGCTCGCGACCGAGCGTGGCGGTGGACGGCGACCCCGCGACCGCGTGGCAGACCCCGGTGAACGGCGTGGTGGGCAACTGGATCGAGGTCCGCTACCCCGGACCGGTCACCGTGGACCGCCTCCCGATCACGCTCGTCACCGACGGGCGCCACAGCGTGCCGACCCGGCTCCGCATGGTGGTCGACGGCCGGGACGGCCCGGTCCTCGACCTCGGGCGCCCGGATCTGGGCCGCGGCCGCGAGCGCGGCGCCACCACCACCGTCGACGCCGACACCGGCGGGGCCACCGGCACCACCTTCCGGTTCGTGATCGACGCCGCGGAGGAGGTGCCCTCCACCGACTGGTTCGGCGGGGCGCGCACCGTGACCCCCGCCGGGATCGCCGAGCTCGGCCTGCCCACCCTCGCCCAGCCCGCCCCCGGCACGCCGTTCCCGTCGGGGTGCCGCACCGACCTGCTGACTCTCGGCGACCGGCCGGTGCCGGTGCGGGCGGTCGGAACCGTCGGCGAGGCGCTGGCCCGCCAGCCGCTGCGCTTCGAGGCGTGCGAAGGACCGGTGGACCTGCCCGCCGGGCGCACCCTGCTCTCCACCGTTGCCGGCCGGCTCACCGGCCTCGACGTCGACCTCGTGACCCTCGCCTCCGCCTCGGGCGGGGGCGCCGGTGTCGACACCCTCGCCACCCCACCCGGGCCGGGGCCGACCCCGCCCGCGACCCGAACGGAACGGACCGGGCGCCTGGACTACACCGCGACGGTCGAGGCCGCCCGATCCCCGTACTGGGTGGTCCTGGGCCAGAGCCTCTCGCCGGGCTGGACCGCGAAGGCCGGCGACGTGGACCTCGGGCCGCCCGTCCTGGTGAACGGCTTCGCCAACGGCTGGCGGGTGGACCCGGCGAAGGTCGGCGCCGACGCCACGATCACCCTCGAGTGGACCCCGCAGCGGACCGTCTGGATCGCGTTGTGGGCGTCGCTCGCCGGGGTGCTGCTGTGCGTGGGCCTCTGCATCCGCCCGATGCGGTTCCTCGCCGGCTCCCGCGTGGACGCGGCGCGCATCTCCGCCATGGACGTGGCCGGTACGGGACCGTTCGCCGTCGACGGCGCCGCGCTCCGGTCCGGCCCCGCGGTGCTCGCCGGCCTCGCGGTCGCGCTTGCCGGTTGGGTGTTCCTCGGACCGTGGGCCGGGCTCGCCGCCGGGCTCGTCGCGGTCGCGGCGCTCGGCCTACGGCGGGGTCAGGTCGTGCTCCGGGCGGCGTGTCTCGGCGTGCTCGGCCTGTCGTTCGCCTTCATCGTCGCCAAGCAGGCGCGCAACGGCTTCGCGGTCGACTTCGACTGGATGAACAAGTTCGAGCTGACCCACGCCCCCGTGCTGTTCGCCACGGCGCTCCTGGCGCTCGACCCGCTCGTCGAGGTGCTGCGCCGCCG